>NZ_JBIUYD010000010.1:0-293115 GCF_044744345.1 Kitasatospora sp. NPDC087315
GCCCCTCAAACGCGCCCAACACCGCAACTGGCCACCACCCCAACCAGCCACCGTCACGATCACCAAGCGAGACACGAATTAAGTCACCGGCATTGCGCCTAGGGTCGCCCGGCCCGCGCCGGGCCCGTACGGTCTAGACCGCGATCGCGCCCCGCCGCCCGGCCCACCGGACGGCGGGGCCCATGGCCAGTCCCGCGCCGGCCAGCAGCACACCGAGCGCGGCCCAGCCGAGCAGGCCGAACCCGATCACGGCGGTGCTGACCACGGCCGGGCCGATCATCAGCGAGGCGGCGCTGCCCGCGTTGTGGACTCCCTGGTAGGCGCCGTGGGCGCGTTCGTCGGCCAGGTCGTAACTGAGCGCCCAGCCACCGGCCTGGCTCAGCACCTCGCCGAGCGCCTGCAGCGCCACCCCGACGAGCACCACCACGGCCGCGACGACCGGGGGCAGTCCGTGGGCGAGGCCGATCACCACGCAGGAGGCGGCGAGGATCAGACCCGCCCGGCCGCAGACCCGGGCGGCCGTCGCCGGGTCCTCGGTGCCCCGGGTGGCCCGGACCTGGAGGGCGATCACCAGCAGGGTGTTGACGATCAGGGTGCCCGCCACGGTGATCCGGGGCGCGTCGGTCTGCTGGACGATCCAGAGCGGCACGCCGACCTCCAGCAGCGCGAACTGGAGGCAGAACAGCGAGTTCAGCGCCGTCACCACCAGGAACGGCCCGTCCCGCAGGGCCGGGTTGCGCTGCCGCCCGGGCCGGCCGGGCCGCTCGTGCCGTCCCGGGGCGGGGGCCGGGAGCCGCAGGTACAGCACGGCGACGACCGCGAAGGAGACGGCGTCGGCCAGAATCGCCGTCAGATAGACCGGCCGGGTATCCGCCTGGAGAGCGATCGCGCCGAGCGCCGTACCGCCGCACAGGCCCGCGTTGGTCACCACCCTGAGGTAGGCCCGGCCCGCCACCCGGCGGTCGGCGGGCAGCACTTCGGCGTAGAGGGCGTTGCGCACCGCGGCGGACCCCCGGTCGACGGCGGTGACCGCACAGGCCAGCGCGACGAAGGCCGGATAGCTGTGCACCAGCGCGTACCCGGCGGTGCCGACGGCCTCCAGCGCGACCAGCAGCACCAGCACCCGCCGCGCGCCCCAGCGGTCCGCGGCCCGCCCGGCCGGCATGCTGGCGGCGACCCCGCACAGACCGGCGACGGTGAGCCCGAAGCCGAGCCGGGCGGCGCTCAGCCCGAGGACGCGGGTGAAGAAGAGCACGCCGACGGCGAGCGAGAGGCCGTTGCCGAGGGTGTTCACGAGGGTGATACCGGCGAGCCTGCGCACCGCCGGATCGGGGTGCAGCAGTCGTGATGTCCTGGCCGGTCCGGTTTCGGGCAGGTCGGAGCCGCGTGCGGAGGTCTCCGCCGGTGAGGTGGTCATGTCCTCGATCCCACCGCCTCCCGCTCCCGCACAGTACTGATTTAGGCTCTGGCTAAAAGGACGGCGACGACGGGGGGCGGACAGGTGCACCGGTTCAGGCTCGGGCTGTCCGACCTCGCCACCACCTGGTTCGCCTGCTCGCCGATCCAGGAGGCCGCGCTCAGCCTGCGGATGTGGACCCACCCGGGCTTCTACGCGCTCCAGTCGTCCGCCTTCGAGCGGCTGCGCCCCGCCTTCGCCCGGCTGGACTCGACGCTGCTGCTCTCGCTGGTGGGCGCGAACCGCTGGATCCCCGACTTCCTGACGCCCCGACCGGCCTCCCCCGCCCCGGACTTCCGCACCGAACTGGCCGTCGTCCGCGCGTTGCCGCCCGAGCGGCTGCGCCCCGAGCTGGAGCAGGTCTTCCTGCCGCACGGCCGACCGCTGCCCGCCGTCCTGTCGGCCGGGCTGGCCGATCCGGCGCGGCTGCTGGCCCGGATCGCGGACGGGCTGGAGGAGTACTGGGAGGTCTGCCTGGCGCCCTCCTGGTGGCCGCAGGCGCGTGCGGTGCTCGAGGCGGACCTGGTGTACCGGGCGCGGCTGCTGGCCCAGCACGGCGCGGCGGCGCTCTTCGCCGACCTGGACCACCGGCTGCGCTGGGAGGACGGTGTGCTGTCGATCAACCGCCGCTGGACGGACTGGGACGGCGAGATCACGGTGGACGGTCGCGGGCTGGTCCTCGTCCCGACCTTCTTCGCCCGCGGTGCGATCACGATGATCGACAACGACCTTCCGCCGCAGATCAGTTACCCGGCCCGCGGCCAGGCCGGCATGGCCGGGCCGACCGCCCCCGTCACCCCGCGCGCGCTGGAGCTGCTGCTCGGCGCGCCGAAGGCCCGGCTGCTGACCCTGCTCGCCGAACCGGCCTCGACCACCGACCTCGCCTACCGGCTGGGCGTCACCCCGGGCGCCGTCAGCCAGCACCTGGCCGTGCTGTCCGACACCGGCCTGGTGACCAGGGCCCGGCACGGCCGTTCGGTGCTCTACTCCCGCAGCCCGCTCGGCGACGAGCTGACCGGCGGCCCCCGGCGCGCCTGAGGTGCGCCGCACGGATCCTGCCGGACCGCCGACCCAAGCCCTCGGCCCAAACCCCCGATCCGGTTAATCAACTCGCCATTGGTACAGACCTGTTGACGCATTGGTCCAGTCCTCCTACAGTGCCCATGCCCCCGTCTCCCCACGGCGCGGGCACCGATCGGCCACGCACCACCCGTACGGTTCTACGTCACCCTGTCCAACCCCCACAGCCACAGGGAGAACCATGTCCGCTCGACCCCGGGCACACCGCCCGCGAGCGCGCAGCAGACTGCTGACGCTGCTCTCCGCCCTGCTCCTCCCGCTGGCCGCGCTCACCGTGCTGGCCACCCCTGCGAACGCCGCCGGAAAGCTCACCGCCACCTTCACCACCGTCAACAACGGCTCCTGGTGGCAGGGCACTTACGTCGTCCACAACGACAACACCGCCGCCGTCTCCGGCTGGACCCTGGAGTTCGACCTGCCGGCCGGCGCCACCATCGCCAACAGCTACAACGGCACCGCGACGGCCAACGGCAGCCACGTCACCGCCACCAACGCCTTCTACAACGCGAACGTCCCCGCGCACGGCACCACCGAGCCGTACAGCTTCTGGTTCGTCGCCAACGGCCCGCTCGGCACGCCGACCGGCTGCCGCATCAACGGCGACAAGTGCGACGGGAGTTCGGACGTCCTGCCGTCCGCGCCCGGCACCCCGACGGTGACCGACTCCACCGCCCACAGCCTCGCGCTGCACTGGCCGGCCGCCACCGGCGGGGACTTCCCGGTCGTGTCCTACGAGGTGCTCAACGGGAGCACGGTGGTGGGCACCAGCACCACCACCGACGCGCTGGTCACCGGGCTCACCCCGGCCACCTCGTACACCCTGACCGTGCGCGCCAAGGACACCCGGGGCAACACCGGCCCGCTGAGCGCGTCCGTCACGGCCTCCACCTTCGACCCGGCCACCGACCCGGTGCCGCCCACCGCGCCCACCAACCTCCGCACCACGGCGGTGGGTTCGTCCGACGTGACGCTCGCCTGGAACGCCGCCACCGACAACGTGCGGGTGGCCGCGTACGACGTCTACCAGGGCGCCACCCTGGTCAAGACCGTCACCGGGTCCACGCTGACCGCCAATGTGGGCGGCCTCTCCCCGTCCACCGCCTACACCTTCACCGTCAAGGCCCGCGACGGCGCCGACAACGCCTCGCCCGCCTCGGCGCCGCTCTCCGTCACCACCGCCGACCTGGTCGGGGCCGGAAAGTACGCCCGGGTCGGCTACTTCACCCAGTGGGGCATCTACGGCCGCCAGTACTTCGTCAAGAACCTCGACACCTCGGGCAGCGCGGCCAAGCTCGACGTCATCAACTACGCCTTCGAGAACATCGATCCGGTCAATCTGACCTGCCTGGCCGGCGTCACCAGGGGTACCACCTCCAACCCGCAGGACCCGGACCAGGGCACCGGCGCGGGCGACGCCGACGCCGACTACGCCCGCCCGATGAGCGCCGCCCAGTCGGTGGACGGCGTGGCCGACGACGGCTGGGGCAAACTCCGCGGCAACCTCAACCAGTTGAAGAAGCTCAAGGCCAAGTACCCCAACCTGAAGGTGGTCGTCTCGCTCGGCGGCTGGACGTACTCCAAGTACTTCTCGGACGCGGCCGCCACCGACGCCTCCCGGCAGAAGCTCGTCAAGTCCTGCATCGACACCTGGATCAAGGGCAACCTGCCGGTCTACAACGGCGCCGGCGGTGACGGCGTGGCGGCCGGGATCTTCGACGGCATCGACCTCGACTGGGAGTGGCCCGGCTCCGGCGACGGCCACCCCGGCAACCACTACAGCGCCAACGACAAGGACAACCTCACCCTGCTGCTCGCCGAGTTCCGCAAGCAGCTCGACGCGCTCGGCGGCTCGCACAAGCTGCTGACCGCCTTCACCCCGGCCGACCCGGTCAAGATCAACCAGGGCTGGGACCTCTCGAAGATCTTCAACTACCTTGACATCGCCAACGTCCAGGGCTACGACTTCCACGGCGCCGGCAGCGACAACTCGTGGGAGCCGAACCGCACCGGCCACCAGGCCAACCTCTACGCGGACACCCAGGACCCGTACAACTTCCACTTCAGCGTGGACGCGGCCGTCCAGGCCTACCTGGGCGCCGGGGTCAACCCGCGCAAGCTCACCATCGGCTTCCCGTTCTACGGCCGCGGCTGGCAGGGCGTGGCGGACGGCGGCGCGGCGGGCGAGTGGCAGACCGCGACCGGCGCGGCGCCCGGACAGTTCGCCGAGGAGGCCGGCACCCGCGGGTACAACAACCTCATCACCACCTTCCCCAACCTCACCGTCTACCACGACCCGCAGTCCATCTCGACCTACGGCTACACCGGCCCCGGCGGCCAGTGGTGGACCTTCGACGACACCTGGTCGATCGCCCAGAAGACGGCCTACCTGAAGTCGAAGAACCTGCTCGGCAGCATGATCTGGGAGATGTCCGGCGACACCCCGAACGGCGCCCTCATCACGGCGCTGGACACCGGGCTCAAGTGACCGGAGCCGCCGGGGCGGGCGCGACCAGCGCCCGCCCCGGCGGCACCCCGGTGCCTCGTACCCGGTGGGCCCGCTACCGGGAGGCCAGCGAGGTCAGCCGCCGGGCCACGCGGTACTGACGCAGCACCTGGGCGAAGGTGGTGTGCCCCTGGGTCGTACGGGCGAAGGCCCGCCAGGCCGGGCTGACCAGGCAGACGGCGGCGTGGAACAGGTACGGGCGGCGCTCGAACGCGGCCAGCATCTGCTTGCCGGCCCGCATCTCCACGCCCAGCCCGGCCTTGATGGCGAAGGCGTAGTTCAGCCCCTCGCGCCGCACCTCCCCGGCGTTGCCCGCCTCGGCGACCTTCACCGCCCACTCGCCGGCCAGCCGGCCCGAGCGCAGCGCGTACGAGATGCCCTCACGGGTCCACGGCTCCAGCAGCCCGGCGGCGTCCCCGGCCACCAGCACCCGGCCGCGGGAGAGCGGCGAGTCCTCGGCCCGGCAGCGCGTCAGGTGCCCGGACTCCACGCTCGGCGGGAAGCCGGACAGGCCCAGCCGCCGGATGTAGTCGGCCAGGTACTGCTTGGTGCGCTCGCCGTCGCCGCGGGCCGAGATGACCCCGACGGTCAGGCTGCTCGTCCCGGTCTTGGGGAACACCCAGCCGTAACTGCCGGGCAGCGGGCCCCAGTCGAGGTGGATCCGGCCCGCCCAGTCCTCCGCGACCTGCGGCGGGACGGGGATCTCCGCCTCCAGGCCCAGGTCGATCTGGTCGAAGGAGACCCCGACGTGCCGGCCGATCCGGCTGGCGCTGCCGTCCGCCCCGACCACCGCGCGCGCCTCGAAGGTGCGCCCGTCGGCGGCGGTGACGACGGCCGTCCGGTGCTCGCCGCCGCGCTGCTCCACGCCGGTGACGGTCACTCCGGTGACCAGCACCGCGCCCGCCTGCTTCGCCGCCTGCACCAGGCGCAGGTCGAACTCGTCCCGGTTGACCAGCCCGAACAGCATCCGCCTGGAGCGCCGCGTCCGGGTGAACCGGCCGTCGTACGCGAAGGTGACGGCGTGCACGCGGTCCTGCAGCGGCAGCCGGAAGTCCGGCGGCAGGCTGTCGCGGGAGGGGCCGATGATGCCGCCGCCGCAGGTCTTGTAACGGGGGTGCTCGGCCTTGTCGAGCAGCAGGACGCGGCGGCCCTGGGCGGCGGCGGCGTGCGCGGCCGACGCTCCGGCCGGTCCGGCGCCGACCACGACGACGTCCCAGACGCCGTCGAGCGGGCCGCCGGACCCGGGCCGCGGCGTCTCGGGCGTCTCCACGGCCGCCTGTTCGGCCGGCTGAGCGGCCGGCTGCCGCTCGGGTTGACGCGGCTCGGACGGCAGTGCCTCGGACGGCTGTCCGGACGCCTCGGCGTCGAGCGGGCTACGGGAATCGGAGCTTCCGGAGTCAGTCACGTCGAGCAATCCTATGCGTCCCCCCGACCGCCGGTCGCCGCGCCGCCCCGAACCCCGGAGGATCCTCCCGGGCGTCCGTTCGACTCCGCCTATGATCGGCGGTACCCCCAGCCGTCGCCGTCCGCCCGGACCACCCCTCGGACGGACCAGCCACCCTCGGAGCACCCCGATGCCACAGCAGCCCCTGGCCGACGCCGTCCGGTCCCTGATGGACCGTGCCCGCACCGACCTCGCCGAACTGGTCGCCTTCCGCTCGGTCGCCGACCCGCGGCAGTTCCCCGTCGAGGAGTGCGAGCGGGCCGCCCGCTGGGTCGCCGACGCCTTCACCGCCGAGGGCCTGACGAACGTGCGGCTGCTGGACACCCCCGACGGCACCCAGTCCGTCTACGCCGAACTGCCCGGCCCCGAGGGCGCGCCGACCGTCCTGCTGTACTCGCACTACGACGTGCAGCCGCCGCTCGACGAGGACGCCTGGCTCAGCCCCGCCTTCGAACTGACCGAGCGCGACGGCCGCTGGTACGGGCGCGGCGCGGCCGACTGCAAGGGCAACATCCTGATGCACCTGACGGCGCTCCGGGCGCTGCGCCAGGTGTACGGCGACGGCTACCCGGTCGGGCTGAAGATCATCGTCGAGGGCTCGGAGGAACAGGGCACCGGCGGCCTGGAGCGGTACGCCGAGGCGCACCCCGAGCTGCTCACCGCCGACGTCATCGTCATCGGCGACACCGGCAACTTCGCCGCCGGCCTGCCCACCGTCACCGCCTCGCTGCGCGGTATGACGGTCGTCGAGGTCGCGATCACCACACTGGGCGGCAACCTGCACTCCGGTGCCTTCGGCGGTGCCGCCCCGGACGCCCTCCAGGCCCTGGTCAAGGTGCTGGCCTCGCTGCACGACGAGCACGGCGACGTCGCGGTGGCCGGCCTGACCCGGGACCAGACCTGGTCCGGCGTGCAGTACCCCGACGAGCAGTTCCGCGCCGACGCCAAGGTGCTGGACGGCGTCGCGCTAACCGGCACCGGTACCGTCGCCGACCGGCTCTGGGCCCGCCCGGCCGTCACCGTCCTCGGCATCGACGCCCCGCCGGTGATCGGGGCCACCTCCTCCGTCCAGGCCGCCGCCAAGGCCCTGGTCAGCCTGCGGGTGCCGCCGGGCACCGACACCGCCGCCGCCCAGGACGCGCTGGTCGCCCATCTGGAGGCGCAGGTCCCGTTCGGCGCCCGGATCCGGATCGAACGGCAGGGCAACGGCGCCCCGTTCAGCGCGGACACCACCGGCCCGGCGTACGAGGCGATGGGCGAGGCGATGGCGGAGGCGTTCGGCACCCCGATGGTCGCCTCCGGCGAGGGCGGGTCGATCCCGCTCTGCAACACCCTGCGCTCGCTGTACCCGCAGGCCGAGATCGTGCTCATCGGCGTCGAGGAGCCGACCACCCAGATCCACGCCGTCAACGAGAGCGTCGATCCGCGGGAGCTGGAGCGGATGGCCCTGACCGAGGCGCTCTTCCTCCGCCGCTACGCCGAACTGCGGTCGGTCTGACCCCTCCCGCCCCCGGCCGGTCGCCGCTACGCGGACTCCCGCTCCGGCCGGGGCCGTTCACCGTTCCCGCGATCGCCACGTCCACCGTCGGCACCGCCCACCAGCGGTGCGTCAGCCGGCCCCGACCGTAGACCCCGGGGAACAGCGACTCCGCGAAGAACGGCACGTCGGGCGCCATCGACCCGGCGACCAGCGCCGACGCCACCAGCGGCCCGCGCTCCCCCGCCACGCGCAGCAGGGGCAGGACGGCCGCCGGGTGGCTCAGGGTGAACGGCATGCCCTCATCCTCCCGCCGCCGGCTCCGCCGGGGTGTGTCCGACGACGCGCCCGCCCGGCGCGACCTGCCGGGGACACCCCTTACGCCGCGTCGGCCGCCCGGGCCAGGCCGAGCCCGGCCCGCCGTCCGGCCTCCAGATAGCGCAGTTCGCCGCAGCGGCGGGCGTCCAGCGCGGCGGCGAGCCGCCGGTACCGGCCCGGGGGCAGCAGGCCGGCGGCCTCCTCCAGGCTGACGAAGCGCCAGCCGCGCAGTTCCTCCTGCTGGAGCAGCAGCCCCTGACGGGCGGTGGCGTCCAGCAGGCCGCCGTCGTACACGAGGCGCAGGCCGCCGCGGCGGGGGCCGGTGCGCGGCTCCCAGTCCACGGCGAGCAGGCGCAGCACGGACGGGTCGAGGCGCAGGCCCAGCTCCTCGGCGGTCTCCCGGAGGGCGGCGTCGGTCGGCGCCTCACCGCGTTCGACCACCCCGCCGGGGAACTCCCAGTCCGGCTTGTACACCGGGTCGACGAGCAGGACCCGGTCCTGCTCGTCGAAGAACAGCACGGCGGCGGCCACGGTGTCGCCGGTCGCGTCGGGGGTCTGGGCGATGGGGCAGCGGGCCGAACCGTCCTGGACGAGGGCGGCGAGCCGGACGGCGGTCTCGCGCGGGGTGAGGCCGCCGGTGTCGAGCAGCCGGGCGTCCCGGCCGAGCCAGCGCCGGGCGGCGCGGTAGCGGGGCAGGTGCTCCAGACACCAGCGCCGGACCAGCGCGCTGCGCTCCGGGTCGCCGGGGCACTCCTCGCGCTGGGCTATGCGCTCGCGCAGGATCGTTTCTCCAGGGTCCAGGACGAGATGGTGCACCGCGATGCCGTGGGAGGCGAGTCCGCCGAAGATCTCGTCCCGGTAGTCCTCCCTGAGCAGGGTCATCGGGACGACCAGCGGGCCCGGCACCTCGCCGAGCAGTGCGGCCGCCGTCTCGGGGACGAGCCGGCGCCAGGCCGGCAGGTCCTGGAAGTCGGAGACCGCCGCCAGCCGGTCCGCTGGCAGCATCCCGCGCAGGCCGGCCCCCACCAGCTCGGGATCGAACAGCGTGCTGCCGGGCAGCAGTTCCACCAACTCGCGGCAGGCACTCGTCTTGCCCGCCCCGAACGTGCCATTAACCCAGACGATCACTCGTACTCCAGGATGGGAAGGCCGCTGAACAGCGACGGAGCAGGATTCGCGGGGCTGTCTGGGAGAGGCATGGGAAAAGTCGGCGTCCACAGCGCGGCCCCCACCACTTCCTTCTCCCACACTCTCTGGAGATACCCAACTATCCGCTCCTCCATCACGAGTGTTACCTCGCTGTAGGTGCCCTCCACTCCCGGCAGCTCATGGCCCATCCGCTCCTCGACTGCCACCCGTGGGATGTCGCCTGGCTCGTCCAGCTTCGCCTTGTGCCAGTGCCGCAGCCGATAGATGGCCTCTCCAGCCATCTCCTCGACGGCCGGCAGCGCTGGCCGGGCCCACCGCTCGTACCGAGGCCGGGACGCGCGCTCCTCGGCGCCGTCCCGGATTGGGAACCAGTAGGTGTTATCGAAGTTCGTGCTTAACAGCGGCTTGCCCTGCATCGACAGGAACATCCACGGCTGGTCGTGCGACGCCAGGAGGGCCTGGTGCATCTCGTGCAGGAACGGCGGGATGACGATCGTCCTCCAGCTGTCGTACTTCGGCGTAGCCAGCACTGCTCTCTTGTCGGCCCGATAGGTCTGGTACTGCACCCGGAGAGCGTGGAGGGACTCGTACCGCTGGAGGGCTTCCACGCGCAGCTCGGCGTCCGGCTCGGAGGCGGGCCAGTACGGCGAGGCGTAGCCGCGCTGCAGTCCGAACATCTCACCCGGCGGCCGCAGTCCGGTGAAGGCGATGGTCCAGATATAGGTCCACCCAGCGAATCCCCAGACGTAGTAGGCGTTCTGGGCCGCCTGGTGCACGGATCGGGTGGACAGCTGCCGCTTGACTCGGCGCACCTGCTTCTTCTTGTACAGGCCTCGCCGCTTCTGCTCCACGATGGGCGACTCCTCGCGGTATTTGTACTTCACTACCGCATCGTCCATGATCATCTTGAATGTATTCAGGACCCCCTTCGCGTAGTTGTGCGAGTATTTGGCCTGCACGAATTTCCTGAACGCGTCGTACTGGATGGGCGTGATCTCGTCCACCGTGCTCTGCGCCCAATAGGGGCGAATCACAGCCGACAGCCGGGACTTGTACGACAACATAGAATTGCTGCGCAGACTGACCCCTTTGAACCAGAGGTCGCAGTAGTCCGCCATGTTGATCGGGGCGGCGACCCTCTGGCCCCGACGGTTCCGCACGTCGGACTCCCGGTCGAGGCCAAAGGTGAACGCCTCATCCTCATCCGCGAACGGCATACCGTCCAGATTCTTGGACGCGGACCCGTACAGCTTCGTGGTCGTCGGCTTGCCGTCGTCGTCCAGCTTGTACTGCCCGGTCCACCACTTCACGCGGATGCTGTTCCCGCGGACTTCCGTGTACGGCACCTGTCATCTCCCACTTCGATGATCGGCGCGCGGGTGCCGGCGGACACTCCATCCGCTGATCCCTTCCGCCACCCGTCCTACCGTGAACGCCCGGTCGGGCATCCACGACATGACAGGCAATCACGGCCCTGGGCTTCCATGAACTGCCTCACGCGCTTTCGGACCACGTGATCTTCGGCAACCCCGGACGGCAGGACGCACACCGTCTCTCCTGTTACTTGTTACTTGCTACTTGAGCCGTGGTAAGGCGCAAAGGTTGTACGGGGATTGAAGCGAATCCTTTTCATTCCACCATATCGCCCGACCTCCGCAGCGCCTCCACGAACTGCTCACTAAAAGCGTCAAGCTCCCCGATCGATACGTTCGGCATCGCCTTTCTCGCAGCGTTGAACACAGCTCCGCGGACGGCATACACACTTAGCCCGACCCCAGTCGATGCCGACTCGCCGCCGGCGGAGCCAACAAGGACTGGCTCGGCGCCTTCAGTCCCCTCAACACAGCCCCCGTAGCCCACCCGAGCGTCCGGTCGACCTTTGCATAGGCCACCTCGCGAACATCTACCCCCTCCTCAACTCGTCGCCACATGCCCTTGGAGATACCTGCCGCCTCGACGACCGCGAAGCGCGAGGGGTAGAGCTCCAGTCGGTGCGCCTTGACACGTGACGCAAGTCGGGCGAGATCGCGAGTTCCCATACTGACATCCTCACAGGGCCAGCCGTCGCCAGCTAGGCCCATCCGCGAGACAGGCCGACTCATGATCGAAAGACCCCAGACAAGGCCATCCAGATCCATTCGACTACACCATACAGCCCACCAGATAGCCCACTAGAAGGCTATCTAGATCTATACAATCGAGGCTGACTAAGGTTAGATTGCTGGGGTACACCAACCGTTGACCTGCGGGGTTGACGGGGACGCGAGCCGCACGGAACGCGTACACAGCTGGCACCACAGGCGGGGATAGCCGCCTCCGTCACCTCGAAAACGGCACTCGTAGATACATGAGCCCCGCCACACATCACCCTCCGCGCAGCCCTCGGCACCGCCGACGACCGCCTCGCGCCGCATCCGGACGAAGCACACCAGCCTGAAAGGACATGACGATGGCCACCAAAGCCTACGAGCTCTACGGGGTGCCCACTGCCCCCGAGGACCCCGCGCAGGAGTACATGACGGTCCAGGAGACCGCCTATGTCTTGAAGTGCTCCGTCTCGTGGCTGCGCCGCTTCCTCCGCAACCATTCCACGCTCTGCGGCCGGACCGGCCGCGGCGGCCGGATCATCACCAACCGCGAGCAGCGCGCCGCGATCCATGCCACGCGCTCGGCCGGCGACCCACGTACGGGGCGGCCGATACCGCGCCGACGCAGTCCTCGCCGCGCGACTGTGAAGACGCCCGTCGCCCCCTGATCAGACGAACACGCCGCCTGCAGCGATGCACCGTCGCTGGGCGACGAGGAGTTATTGACTTCGGCTCGTTAGGGTGATTCTTCTTGAAGTTCCTGATGGGCTCGGAGTGTTGTCTGTTTCCCGTGGTGTATGAGGTATGCGGATGGGGGCAGGCCAACTCCTGCGGGGCGTCAGCGCCGTGAGACGGTACGGATGCAGGCGGCCGGGCTGTTCGAGCGGAACATCGGACCGCCGGAGGTGGGTCCGTATGGTCAATGGTGGATCTTCGAACAGGAAGTGACACCTGATGACAGACGTGACCGTCTCGGCCGAGGCCGTTGAGGAAGCAGAGCCCGCCGGCCTGGATCCGGTCGTGCTGGATGACCAGCTGATCGGCCGGCTGGCGACGGGCTCTGACCCCGGAATTTGGACACCGGAGACACTTGGATCTTGAGGGTCCAGGAGAACGGAGTCTCCGTGGGGATGAAGCACTACCCCGCCGAGTTCAAGGTGGACGCGGTCGCGTTCTACCGGTCGAGGCCGGGAGCGACGTTCAAGTCCGTCGCTGGTGGTCTCGGGGTGAACACCGAGACGCTGCGGAACTGGATCCGGGCCGCGGCGGGCTGCCGGATCCCCGCGCCGCCACGCCACCGCTGCACGGCGACATGCGTGGTGCCCAGGGCGATGCCGCGCTGCGCGGCGAGATCCCGCATGCGTTTGGCCAGGCCCTTGTTCGAGGCCCCCGCCTCCGCCATCAAGGCAGCTAAGCGATCATTCGGCACTTCTGACCCCCGGGCCATCCCAAAAGCGACGACGCGAGCACCCATGGTGACACAGGCGGCACGGGGGGGGTCAGGCGTGACCCCCCCCCGTCCACGGCAAAGCGTTCACGTGAACCCCCGCACTGGGGCCACCAGAAGTGCTTACAGACATGCGACAGCGATGTTCGGCGCCGGCGGGGCGGATCCGGCCTGTTTGTTGAGGAAGACCTCGACGTGTTGGCGGCGAAGCTCTTCGCCAACTGGCCGGAGGTCCGCGAGGAGTGTAAGGCTGAGCTCGGCCGCCTCCTGGCTGGCCCCTGAAGCACGAAAACTCCCCGGCTCACCGGGGCGTTTTCGTGTGTGCGCTCAGGTCAGCGCAGGCCGTCTGTGTCGTCGTGCTCTTCGCCGACCGGGAGTAGCCGACGACTGCCCCCCTGGTCCTCCCTGTAGATGACAGCGGAGACCGCGCTGTCGTAGGCATCGTTGAGGCCGTTGCCGCTTGCGCCTAGCATGTTCTCCCAGTCGATTCCCATGCCTACGAGCCTAGCTGTACTGCTCGAGGAACACGGAACTGCCGCTCGGGATCGGCGTACACCGTCACCGGGCTCGGGCCCGGCGCTCTCCCGCTCCGAACAAAGCTGTTTGCATAGCTTCTGCACCTGCTGGCACAGGTCGGTTATCACTGTGTCCTTCTCCCGCAGCATCTGCTCCTCCCCTACGAGCCGGCCCAGCTCGGCCTCGCGCCGGTCGGCGTCCTCTGGGCTGGGGCGAGCCCCACGGTCAATGGGGGCCCGGGCGGGCATACCGGCTGCCGCGCGCAGGTGTGCGGTGATCTGCCCGAGGGCTACCTGGGGCCGGGCGGGGTCGACCCTGTTCAGCGGGTGCCACTGCCAGGGGTCGGGAGGCGCGGCAGCGATCGACCTGTCGGGTACGCCGACAGGGGCGGCTTCGACGTCGTTGGTGGCTCTTCGGTTACCACCGAGCTGAGCCCAAACGGTTTACGGGGCGATCTCGGCGGGGCAAGGTGGGCAACCTGCCGTACGGATGGAATGCCCCCTGGCTCGCCCGTAGGAGGAGCAGCGTGGAACCCACCGTTCTGCCGTGGCTGCGGCATCACGCGTCGTGCCCAGACCCATTGCGTCGGCCGGTGGCGGCCGTTCAAGAGTTCTCGGCCGCCGAGTTCAATCCGTCCGGAGACTACGTCGACGGCCACCGCGGTCGCGGACCGATGCCGGGCCTGCGGCAGAGAGTTCGACCAGAGCCGACCGGAGGCGGAAGCCCGAGACGGTGAATGTCTACGACCGGGAGTTCGACCAAGCCGCCCGGAACAGCGTCATGAGCCTGGGCCTGGGACCTATCCAGCCAGGTTGTTGCGGGCATCACGCATCCGGGCGTCGAGAACGGCCTGGGTCTCAGGGTCGAGTTCGTAGTCGCCGGCGGTTTCAGGGTTGACGTCCAGCGCGTGAGAGCGGAAGCCCTCCCGCTCGGCGGAGAGCTGCTGGATGGTCCGGGTGATCCGGTGGATCTTCTGGCGCAGCCTCTCCCATTCCTGCTCGGCGAGGGCGAGCTCGGCGAGCTGGTTCTGGATCTCAGCCTCGTTCTCCCGGGCGTAGCTATCGCTGACCAGTGTGATCAGAGGAACCCCGAGAGCCTTGGCGGCGGTGACCGCCTCATCTAGTCTCACCGCGCGGGTCTGCTGCTCGATGCGCGTGATGGCGGTGGCGTCAAGGTTCGTGCCGAGCAGTGCGGACATACGGCGCGCCAGCTCCGCCTGGCTGATGCCGAGGCGTTCGCGTTCTTGACGGAGTCGGCGGGCGAAAAGGTCCCCGGGCAGTGGGTTCATGGCGGTATGGCACTTCCTGGTCAAGATCGCGATTGACGGGGCGTATGGGGGTGGCCCGCCTCGAAATTGAGCAGGCCAGCGTCGCAGCAGTGCTGGGGCAGCACATTACACATCTCGCACTGCGGATTCCACAGGAGTCCACCACGACCTGCGGTCGCGCGTTGCGGCGTCGATTCACCTAGCTTCCGAGCACCTTTCAACTGCTTGTCGATAGCCTTTCACGAACCTCTGCTATCCGCAGTTCGAATGGGGTACATTAGCCATCACGGACGTTCACATACATGAGCCGACAGGCGGGTCGGCGGCATGCAACCAGTCACTCAAGCTCTATCGGAACCCGCCCGGGTGGGCGAGCTGCGCTTGTCGCCTTGTGACTCACTGCCATGTCACTGAATGATTCGAAAGGCGAGAGGAAAGAACTATGACGAAGATCTACGAGGCAGCCGTCCTCACACAGGCCTCCCTGCCGAGCGCAGCCTGGGACCTGACGAGCTTCCTGCAGAACGCCAAGTCCCAGATCCAGCTCTGGGGCGGTCTTCTGCTCATGCTGCTCGGCGCCGCCGGCTTGATATGGGGCGGTGTGCTTCTGATCAAGAAGCTGATGGCCAACCCGCAGTCCGCGGGCAGCCAGCAGGGCTGGGGCACGATCGCGCTCCTCATCCTCGTCTGCGGAGCCCTGGGTACCGGCGGATGGTCGCTGATCTCGACGATCGGCTCCGGCGGCCAGCAGACCATCACGGACCTCGGCGGCGGCACGGTGATCGTCCAGACCGCCGATCAGGTCAGCGGGTTCCTGAGTGGCCCTTCCAAGTAGGAGGCCGTCACAGACCGTGCACAAGACCGGGGATAGAGGCGTCGAGCGGACCGGGTCGGTTGAGGTGCAAGGCCTCCTCCGGCCCGGTTCGGCATTTCCGGGACCGCAGCACAGCGCAGGCACGAAGGAGAGCAGAACATGGGGATCAAGGACAAGGCACTGGCCTTCAACAGGAAGTTCAAGCTCGACTCGCACCACGCGATCGAGCGCTTTGGGGTGTTCTTCGGCATCTTCGCGGTCACGGGTGCGATCGTGATCAGCGCATCGGGTGCCTTGGCGTACCAGGCGGAGCGTGACTCGCTATCGCAGACGGCGCTGTACACCAGCGACTTCAAGACGTCTAAGACGAATCTCGACGGCAGCGTCGACGGGGTCTACACCAACAAGAGCGGCAACAAGGCGCTCGTGATGATGCACTTCAGCCCGACCGCTCAGATCTCGTACAACGCCGCGGACTACAAGGCGTTCCTGCTCGGGTCGGACACCTCGCTGAACAGCGAGCCGGTCAGCACCAGCGGGATCAAGGGATCCTTCTACGTCTTCGGCTCGACCGGCTACGTCGGGGTCCTCCTGAACGCCGACCGGCCCTTCGACCGCCAGGTGCTGAACCTGACGGTCCGTGGGAACGCCGAACTCACCACTCCCGGAGCGAAGCAGCCGCAGAGCAGCGGCAAGCTGGCTAGCGACGAGACCTTCTCCAAGTACGACCAGTGGCGGGTCTTCTTCAATCCCGGCGCGTCCGGCGCCCAGAAGATCGCGGCGCTCGACGCCCTGGCCTTCGACCCTGCGCAGGCCTACTACGAGGTCGCGCTCAAGGCGAAGGAGGCCGAAGCCAGGGATGCCCTGGACCAGAAGCTCGTCGAGATGCGCACGAATCTGACGCAGATTCAGTCCTACACGTCCGACCTGCAGACGACGAAGCTCGACGGCCTGTTCCTGCGCCCGCCGACCGTCCCGGTCTCGATCGCCACCGACAAGATCACGGGCGTCTCCGCAGCCGAAGCGAAGGACGGCGTCTCGACGCTGGCACTGCAGACCGAGCACGTCGCCCCGGGCGGCTTCGACCTCAACTGGCGTCCAGGCAACGTCTACGACGGCTACCTCCACGCCCTGGTGCCGACCGGACAGAGCTACGCCCAGTTCTTCACCAAGAAGCGTGACGGGGGCTCGGATCCGACCAGCCGTCAGACCTCGGACATGCAGTGGATTCTCTCGGACGGCACCAGCCTCACCAGGGACTACCAGTCCTCTGACGTGACGATGCGCCCGCTCATGAACATCATGAACAACCTTTCACAGGCGTATCAGAACTACTCCAGGAACAAGTCCCAGTACGAGTCGGACCTCTCGCTCGACCTGCTCCGACTGGACGTGAGCTTGAGGGATGTGCAATCCAACAGCACCATTCGCGACGACAAGGACTTCCTCACCACGCTCTATTGAGTGCGGCGAGGAAGTTACGCAGCCCACCACCTGGCATTAAGCAGGAAAGGAAGACAACATGGCCACCGACAAGCCGAATCGGAGTCTCAAGAAAGGGACGGCGAAGGACCAGCCGAGCACGTCGGTGAGTCAGGGGATGCCCCGGCAGGGTCGTGGGACCAAGAGCCTCGGCCCTGAGGAGGGCACCGAGGGCCCACCCGAAGGCAAGGCCTGCGTGCCCAAGCAGTTCCCGGGGCCGGGAGCTGATTCTTCCGGTCCTTCTGGCGCGGCGAACACTGCGCCGAAGATGCCGGACGCGGCAAGCACCGCAGACACCACAGATGGTGCAGCGACCGCAGGCAAGGCGGCTGGCGCCGCGAATGCCGGGTCGAAGATCAAGCAGGGCATGAACGGCGTCGCCGGGAACATGGCCGGAGGCGCGGCCCAGAAGGCGATCGAGGGAGACGGCAGCAGCGCGACCCGCCGTAACGCCGGGCGCTACGCGGGGACTGCCGTCTCCGGTGCCGTGGCAGGCGCACAGGCCGGCGGGCTTCCGGGAGCTGCCATTGGTGCAGCGAAGAACGTCGGAGTCGAGGGGGCCCAGGACGCGGTCAAGGGCGTGTCCAAGGTCACCGGCGGCGGCCCGGACGCCAAGCCTGCCGACCAGCGTGAACTGGGTGCTGGCGGCACGGGCTACGAGCGCGGCGCGCCGAAGGACGACGAGGGCCTGGGCACGAAGGCGGCCAAGGGCGTCGCCGTCGGCGGTGGCGCGGCCACCGCCCCGCCAGCCATGGGCGTGGTCATGGCCATGGCCTTCCTGAACTGGCTGAAGGCCATGTTCTTCGCGGCCATGGCGATGGCTATCAACGCCGGGAAGCTGCTGTGGACGCTCTTCGTCAACATCCTCAAGGCGGTCGGCCACGCGATCGCTGCACCGTTCATGGCGATCGGCAGCTTCATAGCCAACACGGCCGGCGCGGTCTTGGGTGTCACGGTGACGGCCACGGTGGCCCCTGTCGCCGCCGCGATGACGGGCATAGCTGCGGTGACGGCCACCGTGGCCCTGCTGGGCACGGTCCTCACGGGCGTCCTCAACTCGACGGCGCAGACCGAGGGCAGCATCAACGCGAACGGGGCAGCGTGCGCCGTCAACGCAGGCAGCGTCGGCAACGGCTCCGGGGCTACCGTACCGGCGGACGTGGAGAAGAACGCCAAGGAGATCTACTCGGTGCTCAGCAGCTGGGGGATGCCGAAGGAGAACATCGCGGGCATCCTCGGCAACTGGTCACAGGAGTCCGGGATCGACCCGACGAGTGTGCAGAACTTCCCCACGGGAACGTACGCCATGACCGCTGCGAAGGCCAGCGCCGCACAGAACACGGACAACGGCATCGGTCTCGGACAGTGGACGGGCGGCCGTAACACATTGCTGCGCCAGTACGCGAAGAGCAAGGGCGTCGACTGGTTCACGATCAAGGCTCAGGTGGCCTTCATGGTCGATGGTGACAACCCGGGCGATGCCAGGGTCCTCAAGGACATGCTCAAGAGGTCGCAGGGCTCGCCGCGTGCGGCGGCGCTGCACTTCCACGAGAACTGGGAGCGCTCTGCCGACGGCGCGGCCGGGCTCACCGCACGAGGCGGCAAGGCCGAGATGTGGTTCGGCAAGATGAGCGGCTGGTCGGTCGACAGCTCGATCGTGGGCGGCGTCGAGAACATCGTCGGTGGGATCATCGAGGACGGAATCAACACGATCCTGGGCAACTGCACCTCCCAGGGCGGCAGTTCCGTCTTGCTGAAGAACGGCGGGATGACACAGGAGGAGGCCCAGGACCTCGTCGACCTTTTCAACAAGGAGGGCGACAAGTTCCTCGACGATCGGTACGGTCCGGGCGGAGGCCCTGGCTCCTGCGGCGACAACCACGCGATGAACTGCGTGAGCTTCTCGACGTACTTCGTGAACAAGTACACGACGTTCCAGACCTACCCGGTCGGCGACGGCAAGGAGACGGCATACACGATTGCCAGGGAGGCCGGCAAGCAGATGTCCTCGACCCCGACGGCGTACTCGGTGGGCTCCGGCCCGGGCTCAGGCCCCGCCGGCCACACTCTCGTGGTGCTCGGCGTCCAGGGCGACAAGGTCATCCTCGGCGAGGCCGGCTACTGCGCCTTCATGGGTCGGGTTCGTGTCGACAGTGCGGCGCGGATGGCGGCCGAGGGCTGGAAGTTCGTGGACATGTCGGATTCCATGCTCCCCTCCGGGGGGATCAAGACGGTCTGATGCGCTGCATCTGACCTGGGGGTGAGAAGCCGGTGCAGGGCGACCTGGGCACCGGCTTCTCCATGTCCGGCGCAGGCCATGCGTGCCGACTCTACTTTTCGACACTCCCATTGAATGGGTTCAGACTCGGCCGTTAATGCCTTTCTGTATAGACTTGAGTCGCCTATGAGGGCAACATGGAGTGAGGAGTGCGTTCGGTGACGACAGCCCATGACGAGTCCGATAGCCCGGGACCCGACCAGGAGACCGGATCGATGCCCGAGGAGAAGCCCGCGGCACCGAAGACGCGCAAGAAGGTCACCGGAGCTGAACTCGAAGAGCACTTCGCGGGCTGGGCGAAGCGCCAACGAGAACGGGGCCAGGTACCCAGCCGGGAGGACAACGCGCGTCTGATCCGACGCAGTGTGACCGCGGCGATGGGGGTCGGGATCCTTGCCCTGGTCGTCGCCACGGGCGTGGCCGGCGAGAGTTTCAAGGCGAGCACGGCGGACAACGAGGTCCAGCTCGTCCAGCTCAAGGGGCATCTGGACGATGCCCAGTCCACGCCCGTGACGACGGACGACGGCGCTCAGCTGTCCAAGCTCACCGAGGCGGCAGCCGCCGACGCGAAAAAGGTCGCGTCCGGGGAGCAGACCTTCGCCACGCTGTACCACCAGGCCGGCGTCCAGCCCAGCCCGAACAACGGGGTTCCGAACCAGGCCACGCTGGAGATCATCAAGCACCGCAGGGACATGGCCCCGCTGTTCAGCAAGAGCTCCTTCCTGGTCAGTGACGAGGAGGCGTACAGCACCTCGTCGCTGACGCCGTTCGATGCGACCACCGAGATCGACCCGCGCCACGCCTGGTACATCCGCTACGACGGCCAGAACGCAGCCGCCCCGAGCACGTACGCGTGGAAGGTCGAGACGGTGATGCCCGATCTGAGCGCGAAGGACGGCTCGGTCGCGACAAACCAGGCAAAGGTCGTCTGGCTGTGCCGGGACACGGAGAGCGGCGAGGTGCTCGCCTGGGCGAGCGCGCGCTACGTGCACAACGGGACGACCGGGGCCTTCGACCGCTTGGCGCTCGTGGTGACCGCCACTGGGGCTCAGTACGAACACCAGGTGATCAAGGTGGCGGCCGGGTCCGGAGTCCCTGAACTGGGCGACACGGGCCCACAGAAGAAGGACGGGAAGCGGTGACGGAGCAGCCGGCAGCGCCCACGCGGCGGGGATCCCTCCGACGCAACCTCGCGGCCCTGGTGACGGCGGCGACCCTCGCGGTCGTCGCGACGGTTGCCGGCGTGACCTGGAGCAGCCAGCGCGCGGCCCTGGCCGAGCAGGAAGCCCAGATCAACGATGTCGAGGGTCACCTGGCAGGCATCCAGAAGAAGAACGCCGAGCAGGTGAACGCGGACGTCATGGCGGCCCTGGGTGTCAGCCGGAACCGACTGAGCACCGACGGTGAGCGCATCACGTCGCTTCTCTCGACGACCTTCACGTGGGACTCGGGACAGGGCTACGAAGCGGCGCGCGAGAACCTGAAGAGCCGGTTCGGTCTCACCGAGAACGAGACGTTCCTGAAGTCGTTCATGCCTCCGTCGAGGTTCAACAAGGACGCCCAGGGGCGGCGTTACTACTACATCGACACGGTAGGCCTGAACTCGGCCCTCGGCGCGGATCCGGGCATCGAGGTCGTCGACGTCAAGGCGGGCTTCTACACCTACGCCGTGCTGGCCGACGTCGAGGTCACCTCCGACGCGGCGTCCCAGAACAAGGCGAGCAAAGCCAGCGTCACGGCGCACCGGCGCGCGCTGCTCTTCGTCACGGTCGACGCCCAGGGCAAGGTCTCGAATCTCTCCGGCACCCCAGCGAGTGGCGAGACCCGCCATTCCAAATGATCCAGACTCCCTTTCAACTCGCCTTATTGATAGAGTTGTATTGATATCTGAGTGGTACGGCGAGTTGGGGATCAATGGCATCGACACAGACCGGTGAGTCGGGTGAGGGCGTGGTACGCAAGACGCGCTTCGTCGCGACTTCCGCGTCCCCGTGGGAGGGCGCGGACACTCCTGAGCAGACGGAGCCCGCAGGCGGACTGTGCAAGCGCACGCTCGTAGTCGGCGTGAGCATGGGTGTGGGCGCGCTGCTGTGCTTCGCATTCTCCGCGGGGTTCTCCGGCGGTCAGGGCGCGGTGAGCGATACGGCTGCGCCGGAGATCTCCTCACTGCAGGAGCAGATCAGGATCACCGAGGCGAAGACGGCGGCGCTACCGAAGGCCGACGACGCCGAGCGTGGTCTGACCGCGGCCCTGACTGCGGCTGGTCAGGTCGCGGAGCTGCAGAACGACTACCGCTACCTGACTCCCAGCGTTGCAACCGATGTGGGAGAGCTCGACACGGCGACGTCTCATCGGACTCTGCGCAACCTCATGCCCTACTTCGCCCCCTCGGTGCACCAGGCGGACCTGAGGCCGTGGTATCTGCTCGCCAGTGACAAGGACGTGGCGGCTGGTGTCGGGATCCCGATGAGCTTCAACTCCGGCTTTGAGTGGATCGCCCAGGTGCCCTACCTGGTCAATGACGACGGCACCGTCACGGTGACCTGGCTGGCGATGGAGACCAGGACGGGTGCAGGCGAGAAACCGGCGGTGCTGGCCTGGGCCCGCGCCGATTACGGCCTGGTCCGCAAGGCATTCGTGAGTATCCAGACCGGCACGACGGCCCCGGGCGAGGCCCTGAAACAGGGGGTGAAGGCACCGTGAACGAGGAGATCAAGGACAGGCTGCGCCAGCACGCCGGGAAGATCCTGCTCGGCGGCAGCGGGGCGCTCCTCGCGCTCTCGGTGCTCACGCTCGTCTCCGGCCTGCTCAGCGACGGCACGGTGACGTCGCTGGACGCCTATCGGGCCTCCGGCAAGACCCGCGATGCCCTCGCTGCCGCCAGCGAGGAACGGCCCTCCCCCAAACCGACCGGGTGAGCGGAGCGCCCGCCGCTTCAGCACGCACCCCAGAAGACCCCGACGAGACGTGAGGACACGAACATGTCGACCCAGACCCTGGAGAAGACCGAGACGACCGCCCCGACGAGCACGGCCGCGACGGCGAAGGAGGCCACGGCGAAGGCCGTGAAGGAGCAGAAGGACTCGAAGCCGCGCACCGGATGGCGGCGTCTGGCCCCGAAGAAGGAGGCCGGCGGGTTCTCCGTCGTGGTGTGGGCGGGGTTCTTCCGGGCCATCGTCCTTCTCGCCGACTACGTGCTGGCGTTCGTCACGGCCGTGGTCATCATCCCGCTGCTGGGCGCATGGCTGCACCAGCAGTCGGGAGCATCCCGGGGCGCGCTCAGTGCGGACGGAACCGTCGCCATGTGGCTGATGCCGCTCCTCTTCCTGTCCGCACTGCTCGCCGCGGGCGAGATCGTCGTGATGCGCGGCATGTGGCGCTGGGCAACCCGGATGATCGCGAAGATCCGGAACGCCCGGGGCGAGGCGGCCGGGGTCGACGTCACACCGAAGTCCACGACGAGGACCACCAACCAGAGCAAGACCAACCGCAAGAGGAGCAAGTGATGCGCACCGCAGGACTGACCATGAACGACGTATGGGCCCACCGTGTCCTGCGTGAACGGGGAGTGGAGACGTACCGGCTGGAGGGGGTGACCGCCGAGCTCGGCGTCATGGTCGAATCGCTCGACCTCAAGCACCGGAGCAAGGAGGAGAACTACCGACCGTATCTGCACATGACGGGCGAGCTCCGCTCGGTCACCCCGGCCACGGCGCTGCCGTTCGGCATCTCCCAGGTGACCTACTCCCCCGGCCAGGGCGAGAAGGTCGATGCTTTCTACGAGTTCGATGACCAGCAGTTGGTCGTGCTCGCCAGCAAGGGCTACTTCACAAGCGGCTTCGCCGTGCCCGAGCAGGTCACTGGAATCGAGTGGGAGCTGCCGGCCACGGCGGACATGCTCGTGCTCGCTCCGTCGGGGGCACAGACCGAAGACGGTACGCCCGTGGTCTTCACCCAGATCCACGGCATCGGGGGCCTGGAGATCGATCTCGAGTCCAGCGGCTACGACCTCGCTGGCTACTTCGCCGACCACTCCAAGAACGGCGTCCCGCGGACTGAGGCTGTGGTCGATGCGCGCGGACTGAAGGCGCGCTCGGACGCGATCAACTCCCTGTTCACCGAAGCCGAGCTGGGCCTGGACACCGACGTCGAGCAGATCGTCGGGGCGCCCGTGCCCGAGGCAGCGCCGGTTGTCGACGGCATGAGCGCTCGCCTGCGGCAGATCGAGGCGGAGATCGCCGCCGAACGGGAGCAGTACCAGACCGAGCGTGCGAGCACCGAGGGCACCACGGAGAACCTCTACCGGAAGCGTGTGGCCGCACCACTGCACAGGGCCGAAGAGCAGAAGGCGCCGTCCGCTCCCCCGGTCCCGGCCCGTGAGGCGCAGCGCGACCTGAACCCGGATCTCGGCCTGGAGCTGGAGGAGCGGGAGCGAGAGGCCCGTCGACGTGAGGCCGGGCCCGTCCCGAGCCTGCACGAGCGCAAGCGCCAGGTGGCCCAGCGTGCGGCCGATCTGGACTTCGGCGAGGACGGCGAGCAGAGCCTGGGTTCCTGAGGACGGATCAGGCACGACGAGCAAGGCCCCGGTTGCTGGCGTACGGCAGCCGGGGCCGTAGTGCATCGGTAGCGAGACAGGAAGGAGAGCAACGATGAGCCTGAAGCAGGGCATCGTGATCGTCAATGAGTTCAGCGTGCCGCTGCCCGGCGGCAAAGGATCGCGCGGCGCGACGCCGGGCGACTACGTCACCCGGTACATGGCCCGCGAACAGGCGACGGAGTCACTGGCTCCGATCCAGCGCCTGCGCACCGACGACTTCATCCTGCGCTACATGGCGCGGGAGTCAGCCGTCGAGCGCGCCGGTATCTCGCGGGGCGCGGCGAAGCGTGAGATGCGCCAGGCCCAGGGCAAAGGCGGCGTGGCTTTCGGCTACGGCTCGGTCTCGCTCTCCGACGAGCAGCTCAAGGCGGCCAGCAAGGACATCCAGCACTACTTCGACGCCGGGCACACCGTACTGAAGACCGTGCTGTCCTTCGACGAGAAGTACCTGCGGAAGCACAAGATCGTCGACGAGGACTTCCACTGCGAAGCCCGCGGTGACTACCGCGGGCACATCGACCAGATGAAGCTGCGCATGGCGATCATGCACGGCCTGGAGCGGATGAGCTCGGGCACCAGCGGCTTCGACGACCTGCGCTACGTCGGGGTCATCCAGATCGACACCGAGCACGTGCACTGCCACCTGGCCATGGTCGACGGCGGCCGGGGCCAGGTGACGAAGAACGGCACACAGCGCGGCAAGCTGCTGGACCGGCACAAGTCCCGGCTGCGCCGCGGCATCGATACCTGGCTCGACGAGAAGCAGGCGGTGGCTCACCTCTCCAGCGCCGTCGGCTACGAGCGGCGCAACGTCACCACCTTCATCAAGCGGTGGGCGCACGAGCGCATCCGCGCCGAGTCTCTGCCGCAGTTCCTGCTCGCCTGCCTACCCGCGGACCGAACTCTGTGGCGCGCCGGCTCGAACGACGCTCGCATGCGCAAGGCGAACCAGCTGGTGACCGAGCTCGTTAAGGAGCAGCTCGAACGTGCCGGGTCCCCGATGCCGGAGGCCATGGAGCAAATCGTGGACTACGCCAACGAGCGCCGCGCGAAGGAATCCCTGAGCACGGAGGAATGGCAGAAGCTGGTCGAGCGGGGACGCGTACAGATCATGGAGCGCGCCGTCAACGGCGTCTACCAGATGCTGAGGGCCATACCGGAGTCGGAGCTGCGCGTGCGTACGCCGATGCTCGACGTCATGGGGATGGACTATCAGCAGATGGCGGTGCTGGCTACGGATCGGCAGGGGGGCGACGAGAACGCGGGAGCTGATCTGGTCTCCTTCGGCTTCCGGCTGCGCAGCTACGCCTCACGTCTGCAGCACCACTGGGAGAAGGTCGGGGTCTACCGCGACCTCGCGCAGCAGTGGGAACGGGCCGAGAAGGCCGGCACGGCCGCTGAGGACTCGCGCCCGCTCTATGACTTCTACCGCTTCGAGGAGGGCTACCACCGGCAGTTGGTGAGCAAGTACAGGCGCTTCCTGCCCCTCCTCGGGGACGGCGGCCAGTGGTACGAGCAGCAGCAGGAGATGGCGACCTACGGCCAGCGGCTGCTTTCGCTCATGGCGCTGCGCGCGGACACCTCCCTGCAGCGGATGAAGGACCCCGAGGAAGCCGAGAGGCTGGGCCGGACAATCTACGATCAGCCCGGCGGCAGGCTCCTGGCCGAGGGCAAGCACGGCCGGGCGGTGCTGGACGCCCGCATCCGGACGATGAAGCAGTCCTATGACCAGAAGGTGGACGATCTGCGGGCCGATCTCGCTTGCTCCGGCCTGGTGCTGCGCGTGGGGTCGAGCGCCGGGGATCCGGCGAGCACGGAGACCGACGTGGTCAGCGCGGACTTCGAGATTGTTGCCGGTGCCGCGGATGACTTCGACGAGGTCAAGGCCTTGGACCTGCACCACCTGGGCTACGACTTCGTCACCGACGTCGAGATCGGGCCGCGCGCACGCCAGAACTTCGCCGGGACGACCCTGGACCGCCGACGGCTGCTGCTGGCGGCGATGGACTACCTGGACCAGTCCGGCCAGGCCGAGGCGATTCCCGACCTGCCGGTGGACGATGTCGCGGCGATGACACGGGTCTCCCGGGAGCTGACGTCTCAGCGGACGGACAGGGGATCTGGCCCGCTCGTGTTGCGTTCCCGGATCGCGGAGCTGCGCGCCGAGCGCGAGCAGGCCGAGCGGATGCGGCGGTCCGAGGCTCCGCCGCTGGACGCCGGTCTCGTCGTGCGGGTCCAGGCCCAGGTCGATCAGGCGGTGACCTCAATGGACGCCGGAATGGGATTGGACTCGAATCCATCCCCTATCTCGACCTACTCAGAGCTCGACCAGAAAGACTAGTCAAAGACTTGCCGAATGTCACATCGCAGCATTAGCGTAAGGAGCGTTCGACGGGGAATCGACTCCCCGTCTGGGCAATGTGACTGATCACGTCCGACTTGTCAGAGGGCAGTCGGAGCAAATGAGGATGAGATCATGGCACTTCTCAAGGGCAAGGGCGCGATGACCGGCGTCAACCTCATCGCGAAGGTCTACAAGAACGGCGTTACGAGGGACAGCAAGTCCCAGTACGCCGACGTCCAGCTCGACGCTCGAGATCCGCGCGGCCCGGCACAGACGGACCTGCACCTGAAGTCCGATCGGATCCAGGGCGAGAACGGCAAGGTCCACTACAACAACGGCGCTCCGTACTCCACCCGCCAGATGGAGGAGATCGCCAAGGCCGCAGGGCCGAACACCGAGCCGATCCTGGACAAGGGCGGCAACGAGGTCGGCACCATCTACGGCTTCAAGGGCAACGTGATGCCCGCGACACGTGGCACCGGCCTGGTGGTCAACACCAAGTCTGTCGAGGCCTCCGAGTTCAAGGTCGACAACAAGACGCTGGACAACCAGTTCGCGTCCATGCGCGCCGCCCGCGAGGCACAGGCCGCGGCCAAGGAGTCGCAGGCTCAGGCCGCGGCTGTCGAACCCAAGCAGGCGGTCGAGGTCGACGAGCCGACGGTCGGCTGAGGCTGAGTCAAGCCCCTTCTGAAAATACCGGTGGCCGTCCCTGTTCGCGCAGGAACGGCCACCACTGACTCGCCCGAGTCGCTACACCACCAGCACTGGAACCCAAACCAACCACTGGGGTGCCCTGGCAGGCGCGTATTACCGCGCCGTGCTCAGAATAGTCATGTCCGGGATCAGCTGGAGTCCAGCTCCAGGGTTCGGCTGGCTGTCCGACAACGCCGGGGCCTCTGGGCCGACCAGTGGAAGGCCGACAGCGCCAAGGGGCTCGCGGACGGCGTTCTACAGCTCGACTGGCGCAAGTGCTGTGGTGGGTACCACAGTCACAACTTCACGGCCTCACCGGTCGTCTAGCGAGCCCAGCTGACCAGCCCTTCAATGGCCGCCGTGCCGTCAGGCCGGTTCCGCCCGCCCGAGCATTCAGAGGGCGCCGTCAATCCCCGACGGCGCCCTCTCCCCCTCAGCGAAGCACCGGAACTTGTGACCCGCAGACCGCGCAGTGCGGGGCCCGACAAAGGCCTCGGTCCGCGAGCCCGAGTACGGGGGGGTGAGCGACAGCAACCAGAGCACGTCACGAGAGGCGCCGGAGTCCATGGTGCGACCTCTCTCATTTCCCCGCCATATCTGCACTCCAGTGGAGAGGTCTTGCGCGGCATGTTTCAAGAGGCGCAGCTCAACGAGCGCTACCGGCTCCTTTCCAAGCTCTCGGAGCCGCTGAAGAAGGCCGAGCGCGACATCGTCGGCCGCGAGCACGAGATGACACAGCTGCTGGCCTCGATGAGCCGTCCCGAGCTGTGCAACGCGCTCCTGCTGGCCGAAGCCGGCACGGGCAAGACGGCCCTGGTCCAGGCCACGATGCTGGTCGACAAGGACCGCCTCTACCTCGAAGTGGATCCGGCGCGCATGGTCTCCGCGGCGGGCAGTGCCGAGAACATGGCCGCGATGCTCAAGGGCTTCTTCGACGAGGCCGAGGACTTCGTCAGGGACGAGATGCACGAACTGGTCCTCTTCATCGACGAGTTCCACCAGATCGCTCAGCTCTCCGACGCCACCGTCGAGGCGATCAAGCCGGTCCTGGCTGCCTCGGGAACCCGCGGCATCAGGATCATCGCGGCGACGACCTACGAGGAGTTCCACAAGCACATCTCGCCGAACCAGCCGCTCGTCGAGCGACTGCAGCGCATCAACCTCAGCCCGCCGGACCAGGCGACGACCATCAAGATCCTTCAGGGTATGGCCGAACGGTACGGGGTGGCGGGCGAGTTCTACGACGACCACATCTTCCGGCAGATCTACGAGTACACCCAGCGCTACATGCCGGCCAGCGCCCAGCCGCGCAAGTCGATTCTCGTGCTCGACTCCATGGTCGGCTGGCATCGCCTGACGCACCGGCCGATGGACCGGGCCCTGCTCTCGGACGTACTCATGGAGACCCTGAACGTCAACGTGGCCTTCAAGGTCGACGGCGCGAAGATCAAGAAGCAGCTGGACGAGAAGGTGTTCAGCCAGGACTGGGCAACCGGCGCGGTGGCACGTCGTCTGCAGCTGTCGGTGGCGGACCTCAACGACAAGGGAAAGCCGATGGCGAGCCTGCTGTTCACGGGCTCCACCGGTGTCGGCAAGACCGAACTCACCAAGCAGCTGGCGAAGCTGCTGTTCGGCGACGACCAGCGGCACCTGATCCGGTTCGACATGACGGAGTACGCCGAGGACACCTCGTTCGCGGCCTTCCGCTCCGAGCTCACCAAGCGTGTGTGGGACCTCTCCCACGCTGTGCTGCTTTTCGACGAGGTCGAGAAGGCCTCGGCGATGGTCACGCGCGTGCTGCTGCAGGTGCTCGACGACGGCCGGCTCAACGACGACAACAACCGTGAGGTGAGCTTCCTCAACACGTACATCGTGCTGACGACGAACGCCGGCTCGGAGATCTACAAGAGCATCTCGCAGTACGCCGCCGACGACACCGGCTCGGGCAAGCAGCTGATGGAGTACGAGAAACTCATCCGCCGCTCCATCTCCTCGACGACGGGCGACAACCGGTTCCCGCCCGAGCTGCTGGGTCGTATCGACGCGATCGTCCCTTTCCAGCCGCTGTCACTGCCGACGCAGCAGAAGATCGTGCGGAAGAAGCTGCGCCAGATGGTGCAGGAGGTGTTCGTCAAGCACAACGTACGGGTCGACGTCGATTCAAGGGTCCTGCAGTACCTCATCGAGGACAAGGGCGACACCGACTCCGATGCCGGTGGCGCGCGTGCGGCCGTGTCGAAGCTGACCGATGAGGTCACCACCGCGGTGGCGACGTTCCTCAACGAGCACCCAACGCAGCGACGGATCCGCATCGACGTCGTCGGCGACCTGGTCAGCGACGACAAGAACCTGCTGAGTTCCGATGCCTACGTCGAGGTCAGTGCGGTGCGATGAGTCAGTCAAGGACGACGGCAACCAGTGACCAATGAGTCGATAGCCCATCCACTCCCTTTAGTTGCCTACTCGGATAGGGCGGCGATAGGGTCTCATAAACTAGGCGAACTGTGTTCTTTTGGCGAAGGGATCGGGATCAATGGGCATTCTGGGAACGGCATCGGTCCGCCAGAGGAAGGAACGGAAGAAGAAGCCCGACGAGCTTCTGGCCTCCGTGGTGAGAGAGACGGCGATCCCGGCCGCAGTCGAGCTGCTGCGGTCGAACACTCCGTTCGTCCTTCCCAGCGGTACGGCCTGGGTGATGCTTGTGCTTGCAGCCGACGACATCGGCGGCTTGAGCAAGCGGCACGGCCGGGACGAAGCGAAGGGCTCGATCATCGAGCTCATCAGCTCCGACCAGATCCGCACGGTGGCCACGGCGGAGATGATCGAAGAGGAGGTCTTCGGCATCATCCCCACCGGCGAGACTCTCGCGCGCGCGGAGGAGTACTCGCTGCTCACCGGCGCCACTTACGCCTGGGCCGTCGTGTGGCAGAAGCCCGGCGGCGATCTCCTCGTCGATCTGGTGAACGATGCGACCTTCGCGCAGGCGCGCTCCGTCCTCGCAGGCACCACGAGTCTCGAAGAGGCCCTGGGCGAGAAGGCGTGGGCGGAGCACAGCGGCCTGGTCGCCGAGGCCGGGGCCATCGGCACTGTCCCCGCGGTCCTCGGGGAGGACGAGGGGGATCCGATCTTCGACGAGATCCCCGAGGACGAGGGGGCTGACGAGGGCCCGGACGACGAGCCGCTCTTCAGCGACGTCGTCGACGACGAGGAGGCGGACACACCCATGTTCGACGAGGACGACGCGGGCACCGCTCCGGTCGAATCGGGGCCGGACTACGACGGCGACGAGGTGGCCGGCTACGAGGGTTTCGACGAGACCGACGCCGGCTACGGCATCGAGGGTGACTACCAGGAGGCCGGCGACACTGTGCTGCCGGCCGATCAGACCCAGGTGCGCGACGTCATCGCCCGCCGGTTCCTCTCCGAGGAGCTGAACCTGGATATCCGGCTCGATGAGTTCAACGCGACCTTCGCCATCGGCGCACCGGTCGTGCAGATCGCTGTGCCCGAGGGCGCGACGGAGTGGCTCGGGGACCAGGTCGCCCAGCTCAACAGGCAGGCCAACGCCGACCTGACGCAGCTCCGTTCCGCGCACGAGGATGAGCTGCGTGCGCTCTACGTCAACCTCATGTCGGCGCACACCGAGCAGGTCATCCGCGATGTGGCCACCGACCGCGCGGGCTCCCGGTACAAGCTGCTGAAGGACGCCGCCGAGTCCGAGCACCAGCAGCGGCAGACGGAGAAGGACGAGAAGATCCGGGCCCGCCGGGCGGAGATCGCCAAGGACTACGAGTCGCAGGCCTCCAAGGTGGCCCAGCAGGCGGCGCTCTCGGCGGAACTGCAGTACAAGGAGCGCAACCGCTCGAAGATGGAGCGCGAGCAGATCGACTCCGTCGCCGTGATCGAACGGGACATCGAGGATACCCACGCGCACAACCGGCAGGAGATCCTGCGGGTCCGGCGCTCGGACGCGACGCTGAAGATGCAGACCGGGCAGACCCGGATCTTCGAGGTTCTGGCCGAGCGGCAGTCGGAGTACCTGGCGGCCGAGGAGAAGCGCCTGAACCGGTGGAAGTCCGAGATCCAGCGGATCGTCGACGACAACCGCAAGGCCGACATCGCCCAGTCCGAGACGCTGGCCGAGCACCTGCGGACCAAGGACGAGATCGGCGTCCTACGCCGGGAGCAGCAGGGCCTCCTGGAGTCGGTGCGCGCTGAGCACGCCGACCGGATCCGCCGGATGAGGGAAGAGCTCGAACGCAACCGCAAGGACGCCATCACGCAGATGACGGCTCGGGACACCGAGTGGCAGCACAACCTCGACCTGGAGAAGGAGAAGACCAGCTCTCAGGTGGCGCGGGCCACCGACCTGCTCCAGCAGCTGTCGACGGTCGAGGATTCCGTGGCCAGGCGGTATGAGGTGCGCCTGGCGGAGATGCAGGCCGACAAGGAGTCCTACGCCAACGAGCTGGCGCGGGCCTCCGAGATGCAGAGCCGCTCGAACAAGATCCTCGTCGTCATGATCGTCACGCTCTCGCTCCTGATGGGCGTGGCCGGCTTCATCGTCGGGGTGGTCTTGGCCCGTTGAGCGATCCGGTCAGTCCGACGGGGTGATCTTACGGCGCATGGGGCGCGTTCCCCATGCGCCGTCGGCGTCTGCGCAGGCAGGCGCGCTGGACAGCAGGAAAGCAGAACGGGCGGGACCCGAAAGCAAGGGATCACGATGGCCACGAACAGGCGGAAGGCGTCACGGCCTGAGGCGAGCAGCTGGGACAAGATCTCAGCGCGGTCGCCCGGCGAGACGCTGACGAACCGAGACGTCTACGACAACCAGCAGCTCGACCGCAGCAAGTTCTCGACCCTGAGGTCGACCAGACCGGGCATCGTCGTCGCGGTGATTGCCGGCGCGCTGGTGACGGTCGTCGTCTGGGTCCTCTACTCGCTCATCGCCACGGCGGCGCTCTCGGCGGGCGCGTCCGCGGGTTCGGGCAGGCCCGGCAGCAGCACCGGCATGCCGAGCACGTACTACGCCCAGGACACCACGACCGGTGCGGGCGGCTCGGTCGTGAAGTGCTACCGGCCTCTGACCAAGGACGGCAACCCGGACGTGAAGGCCAGGTGCTATCCCAGCGCCGAGGCTGTCCCGGTCCCCCGCTGGTACACCGCGGCGAAGGACGGCAAGCCCAGCGCCGAGAGGCCGTCTGAGCCCAAGAAGAGCTCGACGACTGTCGGCGAGCAGCTGGCCGACTTCTCGGGGTTCAAACTCTTCATCACGCTCGGCTCGGGTCTGATGGTCGCCCTCATCATCGGCACGTGGTTCTCGCGGAAGGTCGCCGCGGCGAACCTGATGAACGACACGAGCGACATCAACCAGCACCACAACGACCAGCACATCGCCCTGCCGGAAGAGATCCAGCAGAACTACGACTGGTTCCCCGACGCCGGTGCTCACTCGAGCGTGCAGGTCAGCTCGATGCTCAGCCACATGATGCTCAGGAAGAAGGGCCTGGGCACCGTCGAGGTCGCCCAGCGCGCCAAGAAGGACGTCATCGACAAGAAGGGGAACCTCGTCTACTACGCCGGCGAGGTCATGGACGACGACGAGGGCAGTCCGCTGACGCAGACCCTGCCGATCATCGACGAGGACTTCGGCGACGAGCTGTTCGAGGCATCAGGACTCCCCGAGGACAAGGGGCTGCGTCAGAAGTACGACACCAGGCTGATCCCGTACAACCCTGACGGCAGGAACCGGGACAAGCTCGGCTTCGGGTCGGACAAGTACCAGACCGTCGCTGACCTGATCAAGGAGGACTGGGCGTTCCCGGCGTACGAGGTCCAGCGCCCGGCCGGGGCGTACGTGGTCGACACCGCGCCGGTGAACACCATGGTGCTGGCCATCACCCGGGCCGGTAAGGGCCAGACATACATCGAGCCGGTCATCGACATGTGGTCGCGTGAGAAGAAACCCTCGAACATGGTCATCAACGACCCCAAGGGCGAGTTGCTGGTGAAGAACTACGTCGCCCTGGTCACCCGCGGGTTCGAGCCGGTGCAGTTCAATCTGATCAACTCCATGAAGACCGACATCTACAACATCCTGGGGCTGGCGGCCGACGCGGCGCGTGAGGGCAACTTCACCAAGTGCGCACTGTACGTGGAGAACATCGCCGGGATCTTCTTTCCGCTCGACGGCAGCGAGGACCCGGTCTGGCCCAATGCCGCCAACAACGCCTTCAAGCGCGCGGCCTACGGACTCATCGACTTCTACCTGGAGGAGGAGCGGGAGCTGCGCAGCGCCGCGGCCGTGCTGAACATGGATCTGGCCCTGGTGGAGCAGAAGCTCGATGACCTCTGGGGCAAGGTCACCCTCTACAACTGCTACCAGCTCTTCGTGCAGATGAGCTCGAAGAAGATCAAGAACCCTGAGGCCGAGCTGGAGAAGCGGGTCAAGGCCGGCGAGTTCGAGAACAACGAGGACGCCCTGGCCGAGGAGCAGGAGAAGGCGGCGGCCCAGGCCCTCATGTGGGAGGGCAAGGCTGACCAGGACATGCTCAGCCTGTACTTCAACGCGAGCGAGGAGCTGCCCCGCAACAACATGCGCACGCTGGTGGGCAACGCCCACAACGCGCTGCGCTCGATGGCCGGGGCGGAGAAGATGCTGGCCTCGGTATACGGCATCGCGATCACCGCCATGTCGTTCTTCACCGACCCCACGATCTCGACGCTGACCTCGGGCAAGCCCTCGCAGAACACCGACCTGGCCGGCCTGAGCTTCCCGCGTCGCCTCGGCGTGCGCTTCGCGCCGAACTACGTCAAGCGCGACCACCTCGTCGGTCAGCAGGCCGTGTGGTCGGCCTACGCGGACCCGATGTTCACCGAGAACCTGGGCGAGGACTTCACGCACGAGGAGATCGTCGGCCGCGAGGGCTGGGCGCGGTACAACTTCAAGGGCAAGTTCCCCGACGACGATGCCTGGCTCAAACTGGAGCTGGTCAACCCGCAGACGAAGATGCTGGTGCGGAGCTTCTACTTCAGCTTCACGAAGAACTACCGGCTCTCGCTCAACGGCCGGCACTACGTGGTCGAGCCGGTGACGGGCAAGAAGATCGTGAAGAACGGTGTGATGCGTGAGCTCAAGCCGGTACGCGAGGGCGGCACCCGGGACGGGAAGACCCTCTCCTTCCAGCCCGGGGACACGCTCTACCCGGACACACGGCTGGACTTCTCCGGCGGCGGCAACCCGGAGAAGGTCTCGTACCAGGCACGGGCGATCACTCAGACACTGGCGCGCTACTCGGAGTCCCCGAAGGCGCTGTTCCTGGTGACTCCGCCTCACCTGATGAAGTACGCGAAGCTGATCCTTATCCTGGTCAAGCAGCTGTTCGACGTGAGCGCCGACCAGGCGTACATGACGAAGTCGAACCAGAAGCCTCTCTACCGCACGCGGTTCATGCTCGACGAGCTCGGCAACCTGCAGTCGGAGGGCAAGGGCATCGACGGCTTCGAGACGATGCTCTCCATCGGCCTGGGGCAGGAACAGCAGTTCACGCTCATCCTGCAGACCCTGCAACAGCTGCGCGACGTCTACGGCGAGTCGGTCGACAAGATCGTGCAGGGCAACACCTCGAACATCGTGTTCCTGAAGTCCACGGACGACTCGATGATCGAGGTGTTGGAGAAGATGGGCGGCAAGACGCACCGGGTGTACAGGGACAGCAAGCAGATCAGCCAGGATCTCGACAAGGTCATCGGCGGCAAGACCGAGGGCCGGGTCTCCTACACGATGAGCACCAAGGAGGAACCGCTGATCAGCTACAACGACATGGCTTTCCTCGCGCCGCGCAACTCGATCGTCTTCCGGGCCGGCGACGCGCCGATCTGGAACCGCAACCAGACGATCCTGCCGATGTCGTTCCGGCTGCTGGGGAACACGATCAAGCACCCGGGGCACACGTACTCGCTGCAGACGATCCCGACGCTGTCCAGTGCTGTGGACTTCGACGTACGGATGAACCAGCCGGACTTCGTGAAGATGCTGGAGAAGCGTATGCGGCAGGCGGTCAGGGCCGCGGACGCGAAGGCGCAGTACAAGGAGATCTACGGCTACCGGGAGGTCGACATCGAGCGCCTGGACCCGGATGTCTACGCCGACGAGGTCATGGCGGTCATCACCACGATGACCACGGTCGACGAGGGTCAGGACCCCAACGCTCCGGTGGTTGTCGACCCCGACGAGTACGCCGGGATGAGTATGTTCGACGAGGACCAGTTCATCGAGAACGTCGAGGTCGGGGTTGCGGTCGCCGAGAGTCGGGCGGTCAGCGTCGAGCGGCAGCGTCTGCTCTACGCCGAGGGGACGATCAGCAAGGAGATGCTGGTCAACCCTGACGGTTCGGCGAAGGTCAAGAGCCTGGACATCGAGATCGGTGAGGCCTACAAGTCGGCGCAGACCGAGCTGGAACAGGATCGCGAGCACTTCTCGGTCGGCGGCGACGGCGAGCTGCGCAGCGCCGATGGGTCCCAGACGTACATCAGCCGGATCCGCTCGGACGCGTACGCCCATGCGGCCCGCCGGATCAACGGTCACGTGAACGACGTGGACTCGCGGGTGTTCGCCGAGGAGGACGTCACCGAGCAGGACCTGAAGTCGCTGGTGACGGTGAAGGTCCACTCGGCCTTCTACCAGTACCTGGCCTCGCTGCCGAGCTGGGAGGTGCTGGCCGACGGCCGGCTCGACCGGGCCATGGCCATCGAGATGAACTCGAAGTAGCCGGCGCCCCCTTGGGGTGCCTGGCGAGGATCACGACCAGTGCCGAGGCCGCCTCTCGACTAGGAGAGACCGCCTCGGCACTAACCTTTCGAATGGCCTATCGCTTCCTTTTGATGGACGGGTTAGTATCTATGAATACTTATGCAACTCCGAGTGTTCATAGGGGCTTGATTAGCAGTGAAGAAGGCGCACGGACTGCGAAGGTACTTCTACGAGTACGTCTACTACAAGGCAGTCGAGCAGGCCCGGGAGCAAACCGGACAGGTCATTCCGATCTCCCAGGCCAAGGCGATCCGCGCCCGGGTCGATGAGATCCTCGGCCGACGGGGCACCGCGCTGGCCGACCCGCGGCTGGGCGTCACCGACTGCCTCACCACCATCGACCAGGCATTCGGTGAGCGGGTGGCCGGCTACGAGCCGCAGTTCGGTGACCATTCCCCGCGGAACGAGCGCTACCAGCAGTCGCAGCGGGAGTTCACCCGCGCCACCGGCGTCGGTACCCAGGTCGACCCGAAGTCGGCCCGGCTGCCGATCAGCCCCTACGACCCCCACTGGTCCGAACGCGCGACGGTGAAGCGCGCCGGGACTGCGCTGGTGTACCTGCCGGACGAGACGATCGGACGCGTGGCCGGCGGTGAGGTGGAGACCCTGGCCGACCCGCGGCGCGGAAACATGGTGCTCTGGCGCATCGACGACGATGGCAGGCCGTTCGAGGCAGGCCGCGCGATGACGAGCGACGACGCCGCCGGACTCACCGCGCTGATGGACAAGATGAGCCAGCGGGAATACGACCAGGTCCGCGAGTGGGTCATCGACGGCGGCCGGACCCCACAGACGAACCACGTCGACCGCAACCGCTTCATGTCCCAGCGCGCCGTGGCGCGCTCGGCGGCACTGCTCGAAGAGCTGAAAGCTCAGGGCGTGTCCTACGAGGTGATGCGCGACCGCGAGCCGGGCCAGATCAAGGCGAGGATCGCCGGGACCGGCATGGAGATCCGCCTCATCGACACACGTCAGGAGGAGTACGCCGGGGCACGGATCTACGACAACGGCACCGTGCTGCGCTACTCGACGAACTACCGGGTCCCCGGCAGCATGGCGGTCTACTCCCCCTCGCCGGCGGAAGCTGTCCAGCTACTGCGCTTCGCCCAGGGCCATCGCGTCGAGCGCACGGATCTTCCGGGGCACGCCGCCGGTGAAACCGGCACGACGCACCAGGAGCGCGGCCGCGGCCGCACGGTGGTGGATGTGCCCGACAGCTACCACGTCGACCGCGAGTCGATGTTCGTGGTTGGCGACTACACGGTCCCCGGCGAGTCTGGCCCCCGGCCCGGGGCGAAGGTGATGCTGCGCCGGGACGCGAAGAACCGCTCGCTGCCGGCCTTCTTCATCGACGCCGAGCCGGCCGAGGCCTACGCGAAGGCCGGCGTCGAGAGTGCTCGGGCGAACCTGCAGGCGGCCCTTGGCGTCGAGTACCTCATTGCTCGTGCCGAGGACGAGCTGGAGCGAACCGGCGGACAGCTGGATGCGATCGAGCCGCCGGAGTACTCGGCTGACGCCGAGGTCGCTGCGATTCAGCGCTCGTACTGGGATGTGCTCACCGGCGCGAACAGCGACCTTCTGCGCCCGGGCGCGACCGAAGAGATGTACCAGGAACGCCTGGAGGAGATCGGCGAGCTGCAGCCTGGGGAGGTACCCGAGATGGGCAACCTCGCCTACGGCGGCACCGCCGTCGAGAAGGTCCGACAGCACGGCGAGGACGTCCCCTTCGAACTCGTCGGGACCTGGGAGGCCCAGCCCCACCACATCGACGGCGAGTGGGTCGACCAGCGCTTCAACCCGGACCGGGTAGCGCGGTACATGACCAGCCCCACCGGGCAGTGGTCGAACCTCGACAACCTCGCCTCGGCGCTCCGTCGCTGCGGAATCTCCCCCGACGAGATGATGGGCTCGACCTTCCAGACAACCCGGTTCAAGGACCGGCTCGTCCGCTTCAACGCCGAGCGCTCCGTGCCGATCGCCGATCACGAATCCGCGTTCATGCGGCGCATCGGGGTCACCGTGCGTGACAGCATCGAGCGCAACGCGGCGACGGTCTCCGAGATCCTGATCGACGAGCAGGGCGTCATCCGCTGGAGCGGCGAGAAGCTGCGCCGTGACGGCAAGGGGAGCCCGATCTCGGGTGAGATCGGCCAGGTCTTCGATGTCGGCGAGTACGGCGAGATCACCACCGCCTTCGCCAGCGGGAACAACGCCCTGGTCGTGCCGGGCTACGAGGCCACGATCACGGCCCAGACTCCGGGCGAGGCTCCGACCTCGGTCGAGGAACGCACACGCCTGCGCGGCTACGAGCAGCTCATGCACGAGCGCATCCAGTACCAGATCGCCGGCGACCTCATCGCCGGGCGCAGCGAGACCGGCGAGCCCTCCTCGCTCAACGCGGTCTACTCGCAGCTGTACGGCACGAAGCACCCGATCGACTTCATCGAACGCGCCACCACGTACCGGCTCGACGAGTCCACCGGCGAGATCAAGGAACACCTGGACGAGTGGACGGCCGCGATCCTGCAGACCGAGGCGCGCCGTGCGCGCTACTCCAACGAGATCAAGGCAGGCTCGACGATCTACGCCGAGTACCGCGCCCAGCGCGACCGAACCGACCCGGCTGACGACAACCGCTTCGACGCCTGGCGGCTCACCGGCGGGCGGAACATGACGGTGCTCACCGGCAAGGACCGGAACAACGTCGTCGCACCCAGCGGCTACTTCGACCCGGTGATGACCGGAGGCGCGACCAACCAGGGCATCGTGCGGTACCTGACGGCTCAGGCCCGGGTCGACGCCGACGGCCGGATCGTGCCGGGCGACGAGAGCGTGGGCGGACAGCGTGCGCCGCTCATGGCTCTCCCCGAGCTCGAGACGCTGCGGTACGACCCGTTCGACCGCCAGCAGATGACGGCCTCGACGATCATGCAGTCTTCTGAGGTCACCGCGCCGGCGAAGACGGCGCTGATGACCTTCGGCGGCTGGACGGCTGACGATCCGATCGTGGTGTCGAAGGAGTTCGCCGAGCGCCACCGCATCCGCGGGGCCGGCGGCCGGGAACGCGATCTCGTCGTGGGCGACAAGATCTCGGACCTGCACGGCAACAAGGGCGTGATCTCGCTGATCGTCGACCGGGACATGCCGCTGCAGGACGCGCAGGAGCAGGATGTCGTCGAGGAGGTCAACTGGTTCCGGGTCAACCCGGGCCTGGACGTGGTGATGAGCCCGTTCAGCCTGATCTCCCGGCGCAACGCGGGCTCGGCGCGCGAGCTGATGAGCGGGAACGTCTCCGACCTGCGCTCCCCCGACGGAGAACTGCGGCCGAGTGCCCTGGGCGAGATGCGCTTCGTGGTCACCCACATGGCCGTCGACGAGAAGACGAAGATCTACGACGACCAGCAGGTGCGTGCCGGCAAGGGCCGTAAGGCCTCCTCGCAGCTGGCCTGGGCGCTGCAGTCTCAGGACTGCCCGTCGATCATGCACGAGTTCTACGGCCACAACAGCGGGGCCGAATCGAACCTGCGCGAGTACCTGCTCGTGACAGGCATGGACGTGGAGGCTGACGGCACGCTGCGGGTGGTCGGCCAGGCCGAGGGCCTCGACGAGCGCCCCGAGCGCCGGTTCATCCCGATGCCCGGGCTGCTGCGCACTCAGCCGCGCAAGGCGGGCCAGCTCCCGGGACTCAACACCACGGCGATGCGCAAATCCTTCGGCGCCCTCATCGGCGACCGCGGCGGCGACATGGAGATCCCGTTCCCGCTCACATATCCGACCGGTGAGCAGACCGAGACGGTGAGCGCGAGCTCGTGGAAGCTGCCGGTGATGTCCTCGTATCTGCGCAGTGGCCAGGAGTTCGAGGACGGGTCCTCCGTCACGCACGACTACACCCGCGGCTACCAGGACGTCTTCGTCGAGGCCTGCCGCTACCGCTACATGGCCGAGCAGCTCGCCAGCCAGGGCCTGTCCGCGGAGAAGCGCGCCGAGGTGCGCCAAGGCATGAGCGAGTCGGTCTCGCGCGCTCAGCGCGCCTTCGAGGCGATCACGACCGACGTGCAGAACCGGGTGCTGACAGGCAAGAACAACATCTTCAAGACCGGGCTGATGGCCTCGCGGCTCACCGACTCGGCGACGATGGTGTGGACCTCAGACCCGCGGCTGGACGTCGACCAAGTTGCGCTCAGCTCGGCCAAGGCCGAGCAACTGGGGCTGGCCAAGGGCGACCACGCGCTGGTGTGGCGTGACCCGGTGCTCCGTGACGCCGGCGTGCGCTACATGCGGGTCGCGATCGACGACCGGCTCACCGGCGCCGCGATCAACCCGGTGATGGACGCCTGCTTCGACGGCGACTTCGACGGCGACGCCGTCGCCGTGGTGAAGCTGCACAGCGAGGCCGCCAAGGCTGAGGCCCTGGCGAAGCTCTCGGTGCCTGCCAACCTGCTGGACACCGGCGTGGTCAAGGGCGACGGCTCGCACCCGCTGGCCATGCAGGTGTCGCTGGACACCCAGGTCGCACTCTCCAAGGACGTCGCACTGGCTGAGGAGTTGCAGAGTTCGCGGAGCGAGGCGAACCGGCTCCGGCTGCAGGCGCTCACGGGCGCAGAGCAGCCGGAGGACATCACGCTCGCCCAGCAGGTCGTGACGGAGGAGCTGAGCGGGCTGTACCGTCAGGCGCAGCGTGGCGAGTTCGGTGCGGCGCTGACGTTCTCGGATCGCGAGGCGCACCTGCAGAGTGTGCGCGAGGTCTGTGTCGAGACCGGTGCCAAGGGGAGCGAGAAGAAGCTCACCGACTACGCCCGGAACCTTGGCGATGCGCAGGGCACGCCTGGCATCACGCAGGCCGACCAGGAAGCCTCGATGTTCGCCACGGCGATCAAGGCCCACGGCACCGGTCTGGGCGGCTCGTTCAGCCAGCGCGCCGTTCGCGCGCTGCGCGGCGAGGACCTCAAGGCCGTCCTGGAGGTCACCTACCCGGTGACCCAGTCAATTCTGCAGGCCAAGCACGACGCTGCCGAGGCCCGACACAAGTACGCGATGCTCCAGGGCCCCGGCCGCGATCTCTGGAGGGGCCACAGCATCGAGCACGTCGGCCCGGGCCAGTGGCGCACGGCGTTCCTCGACGGTGAGCCCGTCCAGGCTACGGCTGAGGAGTGGGAGAAGCAGTTCATTGAGTTCTACGAGTCCAAGGAGGGCTTCGGAGTCACGGTCAACCCGGACTATGTGGCCCGCGTGGCCAGTGCGCTGGAGGACCCGAAGACCGGCCTCATCCGCAACTTGGAGGAAGACGCGTCGCTGCGGGGCACCGTGATGGACCGGATGGCCTATGGCGGCGCCTTCGCCGATCTGGTCGAGGCTGCCAGGAACCGCGAGAGCGTCTACGCCGGCGAGAAGAACGAGCAGTTCGCGTCCTCGGGGACTCGGAAGGCTCGGGCGGAGATGTCCCGGCAGCTCGACCGGCTTGGCTCCGCCGAGACGCACAGCCTGGACAACGCCGTGATCGCTGTCGATGACTCGCTGGTCAAGCGCGACGTGATCTCTCAGGACGCGGAGACCTCCCGCACCCGCGGCGCGCATCGCCGCTCTGCGCATGCCGTGCGCGTGGGCGCGGCGCGTCCGGTGTACACGCCGAGCATCGAGATCGACCAGCCGCAGGGCGACGACGACTACGGGATGGGGTATTGAGATGGCACAGCACAAGGAGCTGGGAACGGGACCCCCAAGCCGTCGGCGCGCGGCCAAGGTGCTTCCCGTGGGCGACGATCGGCATCAGGCCGGTGAGCCGGGAGGCAAAACGTATGCCGAGTCGGACTCGCGCTCGGACGAGCCGATCGACGCTGAAGTGATCGGCGAGCCGGGACCGGAGGATGCTGACGGTGCGCGCGTCTGGCGCGATCGGCTCCGGGACCGTACCCGCGGGTTCTTCGGCAAGAAGACCCGGGAGCGGATGGCCGACCGTGAGCGCGTGCACCAGATCGACGTCGACCGGGCCGAGGACGAGAGCGAGGGTCTGGATCAGCGCGAGCAACTGCTCAAGCTCCGGGCGGAGACGCGGCTGGCCGGTGAGAAGTACATGGCCTCGCTGCGGGACTCGAAGCTGTTGGTGCCCGGCTTCAACGACGCGGAGCGGACGCGGGATCTCGGCGTCATGCATCACGTCTACATGCAGATGATGATGCAGTCGTGCCTCAAGCCGCTCTCGCGCGGCGTGAATGCCAACTCGATCATCCAGGCGGTCGGCATGGTGATGACGATGCGGATGCTCGCCCCGGACTTCAAGAAGGAGATGGACAGCTACCTCCAGCCTCTCAAGGACAAGATCCAGGAGCGCATCGACACCAGGACCCGCGGCATGGTCGCCTCTGCCGAGAGCGGCATCGCACACCGGCAGAGGATCTTCCATGACGTGCCGAGCGACGCCCGGCGCGGGCGCCTGGTCGGCAGCACGGATCCGCGTGACCACCTGACGACGAAGTGGCGCAAGCGCTTCGACGCCATGCGGCACCGTGAGCGCGGCCACCGGGAGATGTTCACTCCGGACTCGGCAGCCATGACCGAGGTCGCACTCATGGAGAACGCCTTCTGGAAGATGCGTGAGCCGGGCGCGGACATCGGCCTGATCCGCGATAGCTACTGGGCAATGCGCAAGCGGCTGCACGAGCAGATGAGTGAGGACGGCCTGGAGCGCCAGGAGGTCGTCCAGCGCGCGCGACGGATCATCGGTGAGCGGATGGAGTACGAGCCCGAGCTGTGCACGATGTTCAACGGAGTAGCCCACGGTCGGATCGTCAAGGCACCCGCGCACGAAGAGCGGATCGCGGGCTCGGACCGTGTCCGTACGGTGTGGAGCGGGGAGTTCGACGACCAGCTGGGCCGGCGTCTGCCCGAGGACGCGATGTTCACGCTGCGCCGGCCCATGGACGCGGACGCCCACCAGATCCAGCTCGCCGAGACGATGAAGACCTCGCTGCTCGACGCGATGGGCCGCGGCGACCAAGAGAGCTACGGGGGCAACATGCTCGGCTACCTGGTCGGCTTCGCGGCGCAGAAACAGGGGCTGGACACCAGCGGGCTGCCCGACATGCTCCAGCACCGCCTGGACCAGTCCGAGGTGATGATCGCGAGCATGGACATCGACGGCCTGCCGCCCGAGGATCAGCAGCGGGTCTACTCCAACGCGTACGTCGATGCGATGGAGGCAGTGAACGAGAAGTACCCGGATCTTGAGGCCGAGCTGAAGCGGACCCTCGGAGAGAACTGGCAGCAGACGCTGCAGGCCGCGGTAGACGACCCGGGTGCCTTCTTCGAGGAGCAGCGGCGCAAGCCGCGGCCGCGCCCTATGGGTCCGTCGGCCGAGCAGCGGGCCGGCCCGCAGGATGAGGCCGGTTCCGAGGACTACCAGCCCGCCTGAGGGCGATCCGAGAAACGCGAACAAGGAGCAGGAGGAGGGGTCATGAGCCAGGAACAGAGCGAGGAACAGCAGGTCAGGTTCGGATCTCGTTTCGCGCGGATGTTCGGCTACGTCACGCCGGAGGACCGGAGCCGATGGGAGCAGCAGCGGGCGCAGAACAAGCCGCACGTCAACGCGATCAAGCATGGCGCGAAGTCGTCACTGAGCTCGATGATGGAGTTCGGGGAGCGCAACATCGGCGCGAAGCTCGACGCGGCCCACCGCGTGGCGGCGCAGCAGCGGTTCGAGGAGTCCCACAACAAGGTCGTGAACCAGCGCCGCGATCCGAACACACGGAACATCATCGAGTCGGTCGACTATGCGCCCAAGGACGAGCGAGAGGAGATCGAGCCAGATCTGGAGCTCTAGCAAAATGAGTCGCGATAGACATCGCGAGTGCGCTCGATAAGATCGACCACCCCTCTCGACTCATGGCTATATTCGGTAGACTGGTTTCTAAGTAAAACATCTGCATGAACGACGACAGGGCAGGGTGTAGGCATGGAGAAGACGAATCCGCGTGTCAGCAAGCGGGAGTTCATCTCGCGGGTCGCGTCTCGTAGCGAGTTGCCGATCCGAGTGGTGAACAAGGTGTACGAGTCGTTGCTTGGTGAACTCACGGGTGCAGTCGGCTGCGGAGAGACGGTCGTGCTCACGAGCTTCGGCCGCTTCTACCGACAGGACCACAAGGGTCACAAGGTGCGCTTCGGCAAGAGCAACGTCGACGACTACGTGGTTCTGAAGTTCTCCGCATCGAGCAGCTTCAACCGCCGACTGGGGGGCAATGAGGACGACATCTCACCGGAGACCCACGGGGCGATCAAGGATGCCGACGAGTTCGAGAACGTCACCGAGGATCGTGAGCTACGGGCCGCATCGTAGACAACGAGGAGCGAGCAGAAAAGAGAACCCCCATGATGCACAGGCATCATGGGGGTTCTCTTCATGGTGGGACGAGTGCAGTTGCGAGGCTCGGCCGTCGACGATGGCGAAGATCGGCACAAGCACGATGACCAGGACGATGAACACGCCAGCCTCTGCGAGGTACAGGTCACTCGAACTGGAAGTCCGGCTCGTTCGTGGATGGTGTGCCGAAACTTCCGATCGAGCGCTGTCGGGGTCGCGGGTCCCTCGCGATCGGCTCGCGCTGCGCAGCCAGCTCGGCGAGCGTGAAGCCCACGGGGCGACCCAGACGCTGGCCGGCCATGTAGTAGGCCTGCCCATTCGCGCGTTCGCCCAGGGCGATGATCTCGCGAGTGACGGGCTCGCCCGGGCGCTGGGGCGCGCGCTCCCGCCAGACGATCCGGTGCGAGGGCTTTGCACCCGGATCTGCGCCGACGTACGTGGTCTCGCAATCGGAGAGGTCGGGATAACTGGACAGGTATTCCAGCGGGTGCGTACTTGGCGCGCCCTGCTTGATCCGTCCCAGCTGATTGAGAGCCACCCGCAGGAGCCGGTCTTCCGGTCCTTGGGGGTGCATCACCGCAGCGTCATGGAGCGCCTGGAGGTCCTGCTTGAAACCGGTCGTCGGCAGGAAGCGGATGGGAGGCTGATGCTCACTCATCACGCTTCTCCTGCTGGACAGCACGATGCTCATCCGCCCACTGCTGACCGAGCGGGCCAAGGCTCTCGGCGAGCTCCTCGACGGTCATGCCCGCCTCGCCGGTGGCGTCGGACTCCTGGATGCGGCGGGAGAGCTCGGCCTGGAAAGCACCCTCAGCACGGACGTGGGCCGCGTGGTCGTACTTCATGAGGCGCACGAACGCGGCGAAGGGGATGATCACTGCCTCGGGCTTGTTGTGGTCTCCGAAGATCAGCGGGGTGATCTGGCCGCGGCGAAAGGTGTTCAGCACCGTGGCGAGGTCCTCGCGCCTGAGCTGGTTGGCCGGGACGACATTGACGGGGAACCTCGGGAGGTCGGCGTCGGGAGTGCTGCTGTCGTGAGCATTGCTGTTGTGAGTCATTCCTTCAGTCTACTCATCCGGGAATAGCTTGTTGTCGACTCGAATGCGACGGTTCTCGCCGAGTCGATATGGGCGGCAATTGATGGATCGCTCCATCTCCGATAGGCGGGCCGGGCAGGAGAAAGAGGAGACCGTGCTGCGACTTCGCGCCGTGCGAGGCCGGAGCGCGGGTCCTGTTGGATGGGCGGTCGCGGCTTCAGAAGTTCCCCTCGTCGACCTGCAGGCAGACGATGCCGAGTGAGCGCCACAGGGCCACCACTCGGTCACGGTCGTCCAGGGCCAGGAGGACGTCGTAGGCGTCACGAATGTGGGCGTTGAACAGCTCGTGCTTGACCGCGTGGTCAGGCGCCTGTCCCCCTGGCCACGCATCAGCAGCAGGGAATCGTCAGCCCACTCCCCCAGGTGCCGGCCCAGCCAGCGCCGGGTCGCAGCGCGGACGCTGTACCCCCGGTCGTCACGCTCGGGCCGGCCAGAGCAGAAGATGATCTGGTGACCAGCGTTCCACAGCGCGTTCACAGTATCGATGACCGGCGGGTTGGGCAGATCCCGGACCACCAGGCTGTAGTCGTGATGGCCCCGCAGCAGTGTGCCGTCGGGCAGCACATGCTTGGCGGCCATCCCGTCGATGTCGACGATGACGGCCCGGGGCCGCGAGGGCGTCTCCATGGCCGTGCGTGCGTTCATGGCTGGCGTTCCCCTCGTCGTCGAGGCTGGTGCTTCAGTCGGCCTCCGGAGGGGGGGCTTGGAGGGACTCGGGGACGAAGTCGCCGACCATGGGGGCACGAATGAGCCCGCCGTCCTGGACGATCCAGTCGGAGCGGCCGGCCAGGGTGTGATTGTCGGCATCGAACAGCTCGTCGGGCACGACGTTTTCAGGCACCGGTGGACTTCCCTCCGCTGGCAACGGGCTCCGGCAGCGCCGGGGCACCGAATGGCGGGGCTTCGATGGAGGGCGCGGCACCCGTCACCCGGACGACCTCCAGGACGTGGGCCTCGATGTCGGCGCGGGCCTGGGCGACGACCTGTTCACCAGCCTCCACCAGCGAGTCGACGGCGAACTGGGCGTTGCTGCCCACATGGGCGACGGCGTTCTCGAGCGCGTTGAGCGCTTCCTTGGTGGCCCTCACGCCCTTTTTCGCGTGGATCGCGTCGTGCAGCGCCGCCGTGGCCTCCTTGACGCGGACGTACATCCGGTCGGTGACCTCCCGGACCTCCCGCAGGTTCTCGGCGGTGCGGGGCTGGTGCGGGATCTCGGGCAGGAAGGCGTCGCGCTCAGTACTCCGGATGGTCACCGGCACGCCACTGCCGAGACCCATGGAGGACACGAGCGAGCCCCACTGTGCGAGGCTCATCTCGATCTCCACGAGCTCCCGGCCCGGATGGACCCAGTCGTGGTTGAGGTCTCGCTTGCGTACGGCCTCGCGGACGGAGAGCGAGACGGTCTCGTTGTGGAGCAGGTCGGATTGGAACAGCGAACGCCCTCCTCCGCTTCGTCGCGTGACAACCGCGACGCCGAAGGCGGGGTGGATCTCACCGCCGTGCTCCGCGTCGATCGCTGGTTCCTGGGCCGGACGGCGGCTCATGCGGGCATCACCTCAGACGCCTTGATCTGCTGGGCCTGGTGGCCTCGGTAGAGCCTCAGGCCCAGCACGATGCGGTAGCAGGTGAAGATGCCGCCCACGTCGGCGCCCCAGAACGACGAGTCACGCAGCGGTCGCAGGGGGGCGCGCGGTCGCGCGGGCTTGAGGTCGATTCGCTCGGTCATGCTCACTCCTCGGTGGTGTATTCGATGACGATGGCGTCGTCGCGGACGTGAAAGCGGAGGGCATCTCCGGGGATCGGCTCTGTACTGGCGAGCTCGTGCGTCTCCCGGTAAGCGTCGGCGGCCATGGCCCACGCTTTGCTGATCTCTTCCGCTGCGACGCCCCAAGGCTCGGGGGCGGGGATGATCCATCGGTACACACTGTGGGTGACCGTCTCGAACGTGTAGTCAGCCACGAGACACCGCTACCTCGGACGGGGCTTCCACTATCACGTCAATGTGGGTGAGGTGGATGCCGCCCGGGTAGCCCTCGACGGACACCACGGGGTCGCCGTGGCCAAGCGTCCAGGCCGGAGTACGCGTGACGATCGTCAGGGCGCGGCACAGGTCCGCGTCGGCCTCTTCCAGGAATCGACCGTCCGCCTGCCGCTTCCGGACCGCGGCCGCGAGCGGGTCCTCCGGGCGGACACCGGGATACGCGACCACCGGCGTGCCGATCGGGTGCAGGGCGTTCCACTGCTCGGCGTTCACGGGTTGTCCTCCTCGTTGTCGGCTGGTGGCCGGTGCAGGATGTCGACCCCTTCACCCAGGGCAGGCGCGTTGTAGGAGTCGAGGACCGCCTGCCACTTGCGCCGGAAGCGGGCGGCCTGGAAGAGCGACCATGCGGTGGTCATGATCTGCGCGCACACCAGCCCCGTCATCGGCGACGGTGTCTCACCTGTGGTCACAAGCCAGATGCCGGTCACGGCCAGGGCTCCAGCCATGCCGCTCAGGAAGGCTTGGGCGAGCAGCCGGAGGAGCGGGAACCACGTCACGACGGTGCCTCTCCCGTCACCGGGACATCGCGGTGGCCGGCCGAGAGGTGGGGATCCCCGTCGACCTCCCCTGTCACTTCGCCGACGTACATGGCCAGGAAGCTGTCGTCGAGCGGATCGACGGCGTGCTTCTCGGTGAACTCGTCCTGGTATTCGCGGGGATCGCGGCCTCCGGGGTGGCTGCGCACCTTGCCGATGGTGTCGGCGATCCATGCGAGGGTGTGTTCACCGGGCCAGTCCGGGGAGGTGCCGAGGCCGAGCGCGATCGCGTCGACTACGTCGGTGTCGGTGAGGGGCGTATGGTTCCCGCTGCCGTTCGCGCGAGAGAGCGGCAACTCGTGGTCCGGGGCGAAGCCCATGGCCACCAGCACGATCTCGGGCAACTTGTAGGCGTTCCAGATCGCGCTGGTCGCATCCGTGGGGCTGCCGCCTGTGGAGAGTCCGCCTGAGATGTAGATCCTGTAGTAGGCGGCAGTGAGGAAGGTCGTCTCTCGGGAGTCGAGGGCCTTTTCGAGGTTGCCGATGATGGCGAAACCGGCGCGCCGGGCGTACTCGATGAGTACCGCACCGTCCTCGCCGACGAGGTCGGCCTCGCCGTCAAGGCCCGTCAGCAGCAGCTCCAGCTCGATCTGGGGGTCGCCGAAGTTGAAGAGTGTGGGATCCTCGATCTGCTCAAGCAACTGGCGGCCGCGGTCGAAGTTCGGTGGCTCGGTACGTTCGGCCGGGTAGGCGATGGTGGCGGTGAGCATGCTTGCACCCATGGTGATCCGCTCCTTCAGTGAGGGTGGTACAGCAGGTCGTGGTGGTCAGTACCTCTTGCGCCAGCGCGCGAGACGCCAGCTGTAGAGGGGGCTCGGCACGCGGTTGGACTTCCGCCGGTTGTGTCGGCGGCAGAGCAACTGGCCGTTCCACATTTCAGTCGGCCCGCCACGGCTCCAGGGGTGGATGTGATCGGCCTCCGTCCCCTCTGCCGGGCACCGGAACCACAGGGGCGGCGTGTGCTCGCACCGGCCGTTGGCCTGGCGGATGAGCTGCTGCTTCTGGCCCCAGCTGAAGAACCTGGTGGGGTCCCGCCAGCGCCGCTTAGCTTGGCGTTTAACGTCGCCGGTCACTCGACCTGCTGATCTACGGTTCTTCCCGGGACAGCAGAGGCGGCCGTTCCTCACGCTTCGAGATGTCGAGTAACGAAGCTGAGGAAACGGCCGCTGATGACGAGTCTCCCCATGCAACTGCCCGCCGTCGAGCAGTGGGGCGTCCTGTCCCGCTTTCGGATGGACTTCTACGAGTGCCTGTACATGCGGGCGGACGCCCTCTTCGAGCTGACGGACGCGGTGCTGTGCGCGGACGGGCCGGTGAAGACGCTGGTCGAGTTGTCGCTCGCCCTTGAGCACCGACGCGGGCACGGTGCGATGTACCAGGCACTGGACCGAGGCTGGTTGGAGCCGACGCGGCTGCGTCGCACCCTGGCCGGCCTGCCGCTGCCACGGCTCGCGGACGGGCGCATCGGCCTGGCCGTGGACGTTTCCAACTGGCTCCGCCCCGACGCCCCGACCAGCGACGAGCGCCTGTTCTGCCACGTCTACGGCCGGGGCAGAAGCGCTGACCAGCTCATCCCCGGCTGGCCCTACTCCTTCGTCGCCGCTCTGGAGTCCGGGCGTACGTCCTGGGTCGGGCTGCTGGACGCGGTCCGGCTGGGACCCGCCGACGACGCGACCGCCGTCACCGCGACCCAACTGCGCGAGGTCGTCGACCGCATCATCGCGGCAGGCCAGTGGCACCGAGGCGATCCGGACATCCTCATCGTGATGGACGCCGGCTACGACGTGACCCGCCTGGCCCACGTGCTCGCGGACCTGCCGGTCGAGGTGACCGGCCGACTGCGCTCGGACCGGGTCATGCTCCGCGACCCGGGTGAGGCCCGCTCCGGCCCCAAGGGCGGGCGCCCACGCCGGCACGGCGGCGTTTTCTCCTTCGCCAAGCCCGACAGCTGGCACGAGCCCGAGACCACCACGACCACAGACACCACCCGCTACGGACAGGCGGAGGCCCGTGCGTGGGACCGGATGCACCAACGCCTGCAAAAACGCGGTCCGTGGCTTGATCACGAGGGCGAAATCCCTTTGATCCACGGCACGTTGGTCCGCCTGAAGGTCGAGCGTCTGCCCGGGGAGAGGGACGCGAAGCCGCTGTGGCTGTGGTCCTCGGCCACCGGCATCAACACCGTGCACCTGGACCGGATCTGGCGCACGTTCCTGCGCAGGTTCGATCTTGAACACACCTTCAGACTGATCAAGCAGACGCTCGGATGGACCACCCCGAAGATCCGCCGTCCTGACACCGCGGACCTGTGGACCTGGCTGATCATCGTCGCGCACACCCAGCTCCGCCTCGCCCGGCCCCTCGCCGAGGATCTGCGTCGCCCGTGGGAGAAGCCCGCGCCGCCGAACAGGCTCACGCCCGCCCGGGTCCGACGCGGGTTCCGCAACATCCGCGCGAAGACACCCTGCCCGGCAGCCGTGCCACAACCGACACGCCCCGGCCCAGGACGCCCACCCGGCACGAAGAATCGCAGGCCGGCGCCCCGTTACGACGTCGGGAAGACCGTCAAACGCGAACCCACGCTCGAAGCCCACCTCGCCAAGACCGCAGCGGCGGCTTAAAAATCAAGCTTAGAAGCTGTTGTCTTTCCGATCTTGAGGTCTGTGTTATCGCTGGTCGGGCATAGGGTCGTCGCCTCTGTGGGAGTGGTGACCTGTCATGTCGTCGCTCCGGTGGAGGTCGGGAATGCCGTCGGTCGTGGGACTGCTGGAACAGCGCGAGCTCGCTGCTCGCCGTCGCGTGGACGAACTGCGGGAAGAGGCCGACCGCATCCATGCCGAGTTGGCCGTAGCCGAACAGGATTGGCAGGAATGGGTTATCGCCCGCTCGCGGGTCGGGGAGGTGCCGGCCCCCGTGGACGAGACCGGGCAAGGCCACGCCCAGGCCGTCCGGACAGCGTCGGCCGCCGCCGAGGGACGGGCCGGGAAGACGCCTTCGGAGCCGGGGGGGCGCGAGGCCGAAGTCGCAGGTGCCGGTGTGGCGTAGGGGGCTTTCCTGCTCGGCGTTGCCGGTGGGCTACCAACGTATCCTGCAGGCTCTCGTGGACAGCGCACGGCTCGGCCAAGGAGCCTTGACCTGTCAGGAGTTGGCCGCCTGCTTCGGGATGGAGGTGGTGCCGGCGAAGGTGGAGGCGTTGCGGTCGAAGGCGAAGCGCCTGGTGGCCCGTGGCTGGCTGGCCGAGCGCGCACCGGGCCGGTTCACGCTCGCGAAGGACGTGGCCGGGCCAGGCGGCGGGTCATGAGCAGGGTCATCGACCAGTAGACCATCGCCTCGGCGGTGCTGGTGCGACGCTCGTAGTCGCGCACCAGGCGGCGGGTGCGCATCAGGTGGGCGAAGAACCGTTCGACGATCCACCGCTTGGGCAGCACGACGAACCCTTTCTGGTCGTCGTTGCGTTTGACGATCAGAAGAACCAGGGCCAGGGCGGTGAGGCAGTGCTCGATAAGGCCGCCGGTGTAGCCGCCGTCGCCCCAGACGAGTTCCAGTTGGTGGTGTGCGTCGGCCACTTGGTGGAGTAGGGTCTTCGCGGCGGTGCGGTCGCCGACGTCCGCGGGAGTGACCGTCACCCCGAGCAGCAGGCCGAGCGTGTCGACGACGACGTGCCGTTTACGTCCGTTGATCAGTTTGCCGCCGTCGAAGCCGCGGCTGTCGGCGCCGACGACGGCGTCCGCCTTGACCGACTGGGAGTCGATCACGCCCGCGCTCGGCTCGGAGTCCCGGCCTGCACGGGTGCGGACCTCGCCCCGCAGTCGGTCGTGGAACTCCTTGACCAGGCCCAGGTCGCGCCAGCGGCGGAAGAACGCGTACACCCGGTCCCACGGCGGGAAGTCCGCGGGCATCGCCCGCCACTTGATGCCGTTGTCGACGAGGTAGTGGATCGCGTCCAGCATCGCCCGGTGGCAGTACGCCTCCGGCTGCCCACCCCTGCCCTCCAGCCACCCGGGCGTGGGCAGTGCGACGCGGACCTGGGCCCACTCGGCGTCGGTCATGTCCGACGGATACCGTCGCACACGCTCACCATGGTCGGCCGCATTCCCGTACGTGTGAGCGAGGCAATCACACGACGACACGCGGGAGTTGGACGCAACAGGCACGAGCGCGACAGACTGGGACAACAGGGCCTCTCTCTGTTGCTCGGTAGGACTTCGACAATCCCCGAACTGTGCAGGAGGCCCTGCTTCTATGCGTCCACCGGCCCGTAATCACCCGATCGAGACTCGCGTTCGATCGACAAGCGCCCCGATCGGTACGACAACGGCTACTCACGCTCGTCCACACCCTGCACCACCTCGAGGCCGACGACGGACGCAGTTGCCTTCGAGTCCCCCGTCAAGTTCTCCGACGCAGTCCACCTCCGTACTGCGGATTCAGACGGCTGCCGGCCCCGGCAGCGTGATCAGGCGCCGGAGCAACCCTGACCGAGCGGCGGGGTCAACCCCGAGAAGCATGCCTGAATATGCGGCAAGCGCCATGCAGCCGCCAGCAAGGCCGTGCTCTTGCCAAGGGAGGGGCTCAAGGGCAGGAAGTCGGCTGAGAATCCGGCCGTCGACGGTGAGTGCAAACAGGCGTCCGATGCTGGCAGAGAGCGATGCGAGCCGGGGAGCTGGACCGACCAGCCGCCAGCCCTTGGCCAACTCGGCAGAGGCTGGCAGGTCCCTGAAGGGGAGGTAGCTTAGGTCACCCTGGCAGCTAACAAAGAGCCCTTCATGACAGGCCGCGAGGGTGTCGGCGCCGGCTGGCGCCCGGCCGACCAACAACCATTGGCGTGGCTCGGTCGTCGCGTCGCGGTAACGGATCGAACCGTCGGCACCCAATGCATATAGGCCCTGGGCCTGGCCGCCCATGGCCTCCCGAGGAGCAGTGATGGCGAGTGCCTCGAACGCTTCGCCGCCCTGGCTAATTACGCTCCAGGGAATGTTTTGGCACGAGATCTCCCTCGAGTGCAGGATGCCCGCGCCGTCCAGGCCGAATAGGCGGTCACCGGTCCCTACCAGGCAGCGCAAGGCAGGAGTGGGTCCGAGAGCCTCCCAACGGGCTGGCTCCGGCGGCGCCGTGAACCGTTCGAGGACATTGCGGGTGATCCGTTCCACGACCGGATCGTCCAACGCTCGGCCCCAGTTGATGGTTCCGGCGTTGAAGACGCTGCCGCGCCCGAGGGTGAACACCCCCATGGTGGCTGCGCCGCCTTGGCCGAAGTCCCGCCAATGTCGCAAGTCGGCGGTTGCCAGGACGGTGAAGCTGGCCGGGGTGCCGTCCCGTCCGGTCACCCTGGGCACTCCGTCGATCCAGGTCAGGTCGGCTGCGTCGGTCTCGTAGCCGAGGGCGCCGCGGGCGAAGGAGTCACCATCGCGAAGACCAGTGTCGGCGAGCGCCCAATGATCGCCGAACGCCACGCGGTAGCTGTCGTCGAGCATGAGGTCGAAGTCGGTCCAGCATCCCGCGCCCTGGCGGAAGCTCAGCCCGGTGAGGGTGTTCTCGGGGCGCCCAACCAGGGCACTCGACCACTCAGTGGTCGCCCGCCTCGGATCCGTCGCGGCCACAGGATCCAGGGCGGCGTCACGATAGCAGACCATGGTGCGTCCCTCGTCCTCAAGACGCATCTGCCACCAGCAGGTGTTGCCCGAAAAGATTGCCAGGTTGCCACCCGCGGCGACGAATCCCTCGACGGTGTCCCGCATCACCCACGTCCAGTACTCGTCATGGCCGTTGCAGACGAGCAGCCGGTAGTGGTCGAGGAGCCCCGGAACAAGGTGCAAGTCGAGGTTCGAACAGTAGTCGACGGTCTGCCCGGTCCGGTGCAGCCAGCGCATCAGCCCCTCCTCCCAGCGCTCAGGAGCAGGGCCGCCGCCGGGCCTATCGAAGCTCACCCGGTGGGCCCGATCGTGCTGTTCGGTCCCGTACAGTCCGTAGCCTGGGTCACCGACCCGGTTGTAGGCCTGCCAAGTGGCGAACGGCAGTGAGACTAGGATCGCCTGGTGCCCGCCGGGCCTGGCCGCCCGCACCGCGAACCACACCTCGCCCCCGTCGGGCTCGAACTCTGCCCGGTACAGCCCGCTGGGCCAACTGCGCGGTACCTTGAGTGTCCAGTGTTCTCTGGCCGCAGATAGCTGGTAGGCGTGCGTGAAGCCGGTGATCACGTTCGCGATCCGGACGCTGCGCTCGGGCGGCGCTCCGGCCGGTCCGTCCAGGAACCGGAACTCCAGGTCGCCCCCTTGGACGCAGGAGGTGGCGCGGGCGTAAGCGGCGTATCTGCCGCCCCAGCCCTCGGCGACGGTCTCCTCGATTGCGCTCATCTGCGCTCCCAGGTCGGTCTCGTTCAGGTAGGCCACTACGTGTAGACCTTGGACTGCAGGGCGAAGAGCTCCGCGTAGCGCCCGCCGAGGGCCAGCAGCTCGTGGTGGCTGCCCGTCTCGCAGACCCGCCCTTCCTCCAGCAGCACTATGGTGTCGGCCATCCGGACGGTGGAGAGCCGGTGGGTAACGAACACCGTGATGCCGCCGACGGTGGCGGACATGTGAGCGGCGGCGTGCTGGTAGGCGTCACAGAGCAGTGCCTCGGCCTGTGGGTCCAACGCGCTGGCCGGTTCGTCCAGGCACATCAGCAGGGCTTCTGGACGCATCAAGGTACGGGCGAGGCCGATCCGCTGCCACTGGCCGCCGGACAGCTCGGTGCCGGGGCCGTACTCCTTGCCCAGCAGGGAGTCCAGGCGCTCGGGCAGGGAGGCCACCGTGTCGGCGGCACCGGCAAGTTCGACGGCGCGGTGGACCGCCTCGGCGGAGTCGATGCGGTCGAGCTGGCCGATGCCGATGCTCTGCTGCGCGGTGAGGTTGACCCGGGCGAAATCCTGGAAGAGGTTGGCGGTGCGAGCGTGCCATGATTGCGCACCGACCTCGGCCAGGGGTCTTCCGTCCAGCAGGATGCTTCCACTGGTCGGCTGGTAGAGGCCGTTTAAGAGCTTGATCAGGGTGGACTTGCCGGCTCCGTTCTCGCCAACCAGGGCGATCGAGCGACCTGCGGGCAGGGTCAGGTCCATGTCCCGCAGCACCGGTTCGCGGCCTCCGGGATAGGCGAAAGAGACCTCGCGCAGTGTGATTCCGCCGGTCAGGGCGGACGGCGCCAGCACCGTCGCGACGCGCTCCTGCGGCGGGCCAGCCAGCAGGCCAGTGACCCGCTCAAACCTGGCGATGCCCAGCGCGGCCGCATAGACCTTGCTCAACAGATCCAGGCCAGTGGAGACCTGGCCGCTGACCTGGCCGGCCAGGGTAACCACCAGGACCACGTCGCCAACGCTGGCCTGGCCCTGCTGGGCCTGCCGGAAGACAAGCAACAGGGACCCGGCGTAAGCGAGCGCAAAGCAGAGCTGGCCCGCCGAGCGGAGCACCGCCTGCCGGCGGTAGGCCGCAGCCTGGATTGCGGAGACCTGCCGGTGCAGACCTTGGTGCTTGGCGAGAAGGAAGCCCTGGGCGCCGGCGATCCGGATCTCCTTCTGCGCGGCGGCCGAGGCCGCGAGGCCTCGCAAATGCCGGATCGCGCCGGTCGCCGGCGCGCTCTGCTGGCGGCCCGTATCCACCGCGCGCTCGGCGCGTTTGCCCGTGAGTACCGGAATCACAGCGGCCAGCGGAAGCGCCAGCAGGGCGGGCTGCAGCTCGGCCAACAGGACGGCGGTGAGAAGGAGCTGGGCCGCCAGGCAGACCAGGCTGAGCGAGGCATGCACGGTGTCCCGCATCCGGACAACATCCTGGCGTAGCAGGTCCAGGTCGTCGGCGAGTTCGGGGCGATCGAACGCGGCCAGTCCTGCGGCCCCGTTGACGCGAGCCAGCAGGCGTCGGTTTAGCGCGAGTTCGATCAGCTCACCCAGCTCGAAGTATGACAGGTGCGCGAAGTGCCCTAGCATCAACTCGCAGATGAGGGCCATCGCGGCAACGGTGGCCCAGCCGCCGGCCGCGCCGCCGTGCCCGTCGAGCGCAGCATTGGTGAGCCCCTTGAGCATCAGCGGGACTACCGGGGCGGCCAGGTAGCCAGCCAGCAGCAGGGACCCGCCGACAATCAGCCGACGCCGGTCGGTCTGCCAGGAAAGGACGGCGAGGAAGCGCAGGAGCCGCAGCAACAGTTTCATCGCTTCACCGGCCCGTCCTGGGCGGTGAACCGCTTCGCCTGCACCGTGAACAGTTCGGCGTAGGTGCCGCCTTGGGCGAGGAGCTCCTGGTGCGAGCCACGCTCGCTGATGCGGCCAGCATCCAGGACTAGGATCTGTTCGCAGCGGCGCACGGTCGAGAAGCGGTGGGATATCACCAAGCTGGTCACACCCTTGGTCAGGTCGAGGAAGGTCTCGAAGAACTCAGCCTCGCCACGCGCGTCCAGTTGGGCGGTGGGCTCGTCCAGGATCAGGAACGAGGCGCCATGTCGGACCGCGAACAGCGAACGGGCCAGGGCGAGCCGCTGCCACTGCCCCCCAGACAGGTCGGTACCTCCCGGGTGGCGGCGGGAGAGCGGGGTGTCCAGGCCAGCCGGAAGCGCGGCGGCCAGGTTCCCCAGTCCGACCCGGCCCAGTGACTCCCTAATGCCGTCAAGGTCGTCAAGGTGCTCGATCGAGCCGAGGGCCACGTTCTCGCGCAGCGTCAGGTCGTAGCGCACGAAGTCCTGGAAAGTGACGGCCAGTCGGCGCTGCCAGTCCGCCGCGTGCAGCGACCCGAGGTCAACGCCGTTGTAGCGCAGCGTGCCGGAGGTCGGCTGGTACAGGCCGGTGAGCAGCTTGACCAGGGTCGTCTTGCCGGCGCCGTTGAGGCCAACCACGGCGGTCGAGGAGCCTTCGGCCAGCACCAGGTCGACTCCGTCCAGGACGGGACCGGCACCGCCCTCGTACTGGAAGCAAAGCGAGCGCAGTTCGAGGGCGCCAGACGGCGGACAGGGAACGGCGGGCCGTGCGGCCTCGGCCAGGGAGTGCGCGCTGAGGCCTTCGAACTCGAGGATTGCCGCAAGAGCCTGGCGTCCGTACTGGAGCTTGGTGTCAGACTCGGGAAAGTAGCTGCCGAAGCGCAGGCAGATCACCCCAGCCTGCAGGGCGATCGCGAGCCGGGCGGTTCCCGTGCCGCCCCCGTCGGCGCTCTGGGCGACAGCTGCCAGGACCGCGCCGCCTACCAGCAGCCCAAGCGCGGAGTAGCGCAGGAAGGGCGGACCGTAGACTGCCCGGCGACCGCGCCAGAGCGGGTCGAGGTAGCCCTGCACCTCCTGCTGGTAGCGGCTGTCCAGCCAGTCCGACAGGCCGAGAGTGCACACCTCTTTGGCCGCGCCTGTGCTGGTGGCGAGCTCTCTGAGGTAGGCCATTCTCCGTCGTTCCGGCGCGAGTCGCCGAAACAGCCGGCCGTAGGTGTGGAAAGCCCCGGTCTGGCCCCGGCGGGTGATCAGGGCGACGACGAGGGCACCGAGCGCGGCCCACCAGGTGCAGGCAAAGCCGACCAGGGCAACCGAGCCAGCCAGTCTGGCGTAGCGCGCGATCAGCGCGAGCGCGCCCTCCGCGGCGGCCCCCGGGGTCAGACCCAGCGAGTCGAAGGCCAGGTTGGCCTCGCTGAGCTGATCCGTGGCCCGTTCGTCCTCGACCACTTCGGCTCGGGCATCGACAAAGGAGGAGCGCAGCATCCGGGCGACGCACGCGCCGTCCACCCGCTGGGCCACCGCCTGCGACAGGGACACCTGGAACGGCGCGAGCGCCTGCTGGCCCACGAACGCGGCGAGCGCCACGGTGAGCCAACCGCTCAGGCCGCTGCCGTCGCCGAGCAGGCCGTCGCGCACGGCCTGCAGCGCAAAGCCGACGCATAGCGCGAAAACAATGGGCAACAGGCCGACAAGGGCGTGGAGCGCCGCGGTGCCGGCCACCAGCGGGGCGCCGGCCTGGCGCAGCAGGGCCAGCAGTTGCCGGGTGGCCAGCAGTTGGTCGACGTTGCGGTCGGACAGGCGCGAGCGCGTCATGGTCTCAGCCCCCGACGGTGATCAGCAGCGGAAGGATCGCTCCCGCCCGCACCGGGCCCCACTCGCGCCGCTGTCGACGCACGCCAGCGAGGAGGGTGACCTCACCGCCAGCCTCCTGAGCGGCGCCGGTCCCGGCCAGGGGAACCCGGAAGCGGAAGAGGTCCTGCCCGTCCACGCGCGCGGCAGCCGCCGTGACGGGAACCGACCCGGGACCCACGTTGGAGTAGTCCGCCTCGTCAAGGAGGTCTCCCGCCGCCCAGTAGAAGTACTCGTAGCGGTGGTCGCCGAAGTTGAGCGAGACTCCGGTCATCTCCTGCTCGGTTCCAGCGGGTACGGCGAGCTCGATCAGCAGGGCTTCATCGGTGTGTTCGAAGCTGCCGCGGACCTCGAAGTCGTTGCCGGCGCGGCGGACGACGGCCCGGCTCAGCGCGCCGTCCTCGCCGAGCCGAGTGGAGAACGGGGTCGGCCGGTCGGTCAGCATCAGTTCAGCGGCGCCGATCGAGCAGAGCACATCCCTCATGCCCAGATCCCGAAAGACCAGCTGCTCAGGATCCCACGGGAGGTCGACCGCGAAGCCGACCAGGCCGTCCCACCAGAGGTCGACCGGGAAGGACTCCCGGACCGGAGCCAGTCGTTGGAGCTCGGGATACCCGGCGAACGGGTCCCGCTGCAGCAGCGCGACGGCAAGCGTGCGGGTGTAGGAGAAGACTTCACCGGCCCGATAACGCTCGATCAGCGCGGCCATCAGATCCGGGTCGAACTCGGGCAGCGCGCAGAGGTCGACCACTGTAGCCAGTTCGGCGAGGCGGATTGTCGCGGCGGGTGTCGGATAGACACACAAAAGCGCCTCGACGTGCAGGTGTGAGGAGTGGATCAGTGCGGCCACCTCGGCTCGCAGCAGGTTCACCGAGGAAGGAATCGGACCGCGGCGTACGGGAGCGATCCACTCGGTGAGCTCGTCCGGCATGATCTGCTGAACCAGGAAGCCCTCGGTGTGCTCCCAGTGCCCCGGATGGTCAGCCGGCCGGGGTGCAGGCCGGGCGCCTAGGCGGGTCACCGGGAAATAGGAGTGGATGTCGACTTCACCGCGCCCAGCGGACTCCAAGGTAGCGAACGCCGCAAGGTGGCTCCCTCCGTCGAACCGCCGGTAGCCGCGCTTCAAGGCCAGCCCCAGCAACCGGGCCGGTTCGAGGGCGATGACGTCAGCGTCCGCGCAGCGCCGTAGGAAGGCGGGGTCACCGCCGAGACCGTAGAGGGTTACGCCCTTGAGGACCATCAGGCGGTCCTCGGGGCTGTTGTCCCGGAGCTGCTCGGTGAGCTCGATGACCATGTCTACCTGGCGGGCAGTCTGCTCCTCGATCTCTCGCCGCCGGACCGTGAGTCGCTCACGAAGGGCATCGACCGCCGGTCCCGCTGCCGGGTCGGCCTGCAGCCTTGCCCAAAGGCGTACTTCGAGCCGGTGCGCGGTCAGGGCCTCGAACAGGGCCCTGGGGTCGAGCCGCTCGAAGTCGGGAGCCTCGCCCGGCCTTCCGGCTGCCCATAGAAGGGCCTCTCGAATCGCCGGAACAGCAGGGTCCTTCGGTCGCATTGTTTCTCCTCGGGCTCTTCGAGAACCGGTCTGGCGGCTCGGGGCGAGGCAGTGGCGAGAATAAATCATCTATGGCATTGGCGCGCGCCGAAACATTCGCGTTCGCAACACTCTGAGGATTGCCCCGCCGGGCGTCAAGCCTTCGGCGTTCCGGGGCCGGAAATTCATCGCCGGTCAATACCTGCAATAGGGGGAGATATCGGACTTCATGACCCTGCTGGAATGTTGCTGAGCCAACAGGCAGAACGTGGCCGAAGGTTGCGTTCGCACTGGCCAGCGAGGGCTCCACTTCGATGACTCAGCGTCAGAAGCCTTCTTGACGGCACCCCTTGGATCGGCTACCGTTCCGGAGGGGAGTTAGGAAAGTTTTCTATCGGTCCGGTCGTGACAGTCAGTTCGACAGCCACCCGACGCAGCATGCGTCGCTCCGGGCACGCAACGGAGCGCAATTCTCCTGGCATTGCCCACAGGTTCGGCAGCCCGCTGTCTTGTCCGGATGCACATCCCCGACCAGACAAGGAGTTACCTTGAGATCCTTGGGCAGCGGCGGGACAAGACAGTGCGTACCAGAAATACTATTTAACGCGCAGACGCGGCGCTCAACTGGAATGAGTTCATTTCCATGGTTATGAGGGACGCGACCGGCACCGGCCGCGGCAGGTACGTGGGGATCCTGGGATTGGACGGATCCGGTAAGACCACCGTCGCCCATGGCTTGACCGAGCGCCTGGAGAACCAGGGGCACGAGTCCGAGTTCGTGCGGTGGCGGGATATCGCCGCCAGGCTCGATCGTGTCGAGTTTCCGCACCTCACCTTGCGTCAACTCCTGGTGGAGACCTGGCGAACGCGCTACGGCGGCGCGACCGACGAATCCTCGCTCCGGGTGCAGCACGGCCCGCCCCTGTACGAGGACTTCACGCTCGCCAGGCTCGAACAGGCGGGCTCCGCATATCCGGTCGACGTCCACCGGTCCGGCGTGATGGCGTCCGCGCTGCTCGAATTCGTTGCAGACATGCTGATTCAGGCAGAGTTCTTCAACGCGAGCGTGGCCCGCGGCCGGGTAGTTGTCACGGACAGCTACGGCTACAAGAACATCATGAAGGTGCTGCGGGTAGCCAACGCGATTCCCAGCGACGACATCTCCAAGGATCTCATCGCCAGGGTGTCCACCTTCATCTCCGACGCCTATTCCAGCCACTTCATGCAGCCCGACATCGGCGTCTTCCTGAGGGTGACGCCAGAGGAATGCTACAAGCGCGTCACCGCGCAGCGCGGCGGCGTCGGTCCAGTCGAGGACATGGGCTTCGCCGGCCGCGCGGGCCGGTCGTCCTTCCTCGAACTTCAGGGCGCGCTGCTGGTGGAGTACGAGCAGATGGCAGCCAAGTGGGGCTGGCACGTCCTCGACGTGGACGAAGCCTCCCCTGCGGAAGTCCTCGATGCCGTCAACGACATCGTGGTCGCCGAGCTGCGGGAGGCACGTCGCACAGACGGGCCCTGCATCGGAGGCGTGTAGGCCTCGCGAACCTGATTCACCGGGGCCGCACGAGTCAGCGAGAAGAAGGCGCAACCACTGTCCATGGGTACCAGCCGCAGAGGGCGAATACACCGATGACCATCCTTGACGTGCGCTCCCGAGACGTTCTGGAGCAGGTCCCCAAGGGCGTGTGCGACGAACTGGGGCTGCGGCAGGCGCACGAGCTCACCGGCGGCGGCACGCCCGCGCAGGTGTACCGCTGCGAAGACGCGGATGGAAACGTGGTCGTCGTCAAACTCCTGCGTGCCGGTGCCGGTGCCGGTGCCGGGACGGTGGACGGCCATGACCTGGGCTCTTTCCTCCGTAAGCCCGCACAGATCGCCCGAATCCACCGGGAGCTGCCAGGTCTCTCGCCGCACTACGTACCGCTCGTCGGGCAATGGCAGGGGCGCGACTGGGGGGCCTATGCCATGCCCTGGATCGACGGTGTCTCCCCTGTCACACTCCTGCACGGCGGGGAAGGCGGCGGGCAGCAGTTCCTGGCGGCACTGCAGTCCGTGTTCGGGGTCCTCGGGACGCACGGCTACGCGGCGAGCGCGATGCCCGCACCCCCCGGCCACGGCATCAGCACCCATCTGGACCGCCTGACCCGCCGCCTTCCCTTGTTGACCAGGCACTTGGGCCGGCTGGTTGACGAGGTGGACCTGCGGGTGAACGGGCGGGCGGTGCCGTCCGCCCGCGAGCTGCTCCGCCGGACTGCGGCCCGGGCGGACGTGCTCGCCGCGATCGAGCCGACCCAGCTGTACTACCCGGTGCACGGGGACCTGAACCTGGGCAATCTGATGCTGGGCACCGACGGCGGCCCCGGCCGCGATCTTGGCCCCCGATTCACCGTGGTGGACCCACGCGGCATCGACGAGCACTGGGATCCCGTGTACGACGCCGCCAAGGCACTGTTCAGTCTGACGCTGTTCGACGCCGCGATGGCCGGCGGATTCGAGATCGGCCGCGACGCCCGCGGCTACCAAGTCCGGTTGCGCTGCCCAGTGCAGGCCTACAACACCGCCGCCGCGCAAGTGCCCGCCACCCTGATGACCGTCGAGTTCTTCCGTCATCTCGGTCACACCGACCCGCTGTGGCTCCGAAGGCTGTTGTACGCCCACGCCTTCCACGTCTTGGCCGAGGCGGCCTGCCGGCTCTCGGACCAGACGGTCCGCACGTTCCCTGGGGCGTCCGGGTGGGCTGCCCGCCGCGAACTCGCCCTGGGGCTCTACCTCAGCGGACTCCTGCTACTCGACGACCTGCTGTCGGGGCCCTCCGATCCCGAGAGCGATCCCGCAGCGCACCTGGCCTGCCTGACCACCGTCGACGGGTCGGCCGCTGCCTCCTCATCCCCGAGCTGACCGCCCCGCTCGGTACCACTGCCACTTTGATGTCCTGGCCCCGACACCGGCAAGGTTCGTAGACAACGCACCGACCGATGCTGCTCGACGCGAGTTCGAGCACGACGATAGGAGGTTTTCCGTGGAACGGACTGTCAAGCGCCTGGAAAAGCGGCGCCTCGCAGACTTCTTCAGCAAGGACGAGGGGGGCGGCCCGGACGTACTCTTCGCGGACCCGGCCGCCGTGGCCGCAGCGGTCGCCGCCGGGGCCGACCAGGAACTCTATTCCGCAGCGCGTGATGTCCTCCCCTCACGGGTGGTGCCCGCCCCGGAGAAGCAGGACGGGCCGACATCGGCCGGCGCCACCCTATGGTCCGCCGATCTCGTCATCTACCAGGACGGCACGCTGCCCGGCGGCGAGCCATTCCGCTCGACCGGACACTGGAACCCCGCCGACCAACTCGAGATCTTCCAGGTACTCAGCGGCCGTGTGCTGATGCTGAGCAGCATCCTCGACAAGCCCGACGGCCAGTCGTCCGTGTTCTTCCAAGAATGCCGAGCCGGAGACCTCGCCGTGGTCCCGTTCGGCGCCTGGCACCTGACCTACGTGCTCGACGGCCCGGCAATGGTGTTCAACACGTACTCCGGTCCGATCGGCTCCCGCGACGACGCGACGGCCAGCGGTACCGCCCATACCCCGGCGACGAAATACCGCTCGCAGCGCGGCCCGGCCGAGATCACGGTCACCCGCTCCGATACAGGGTTTTCCATCGACCTATCGGCGAAATGGCGTCAGGCGTGCGGTGACCCGGTGCGTGTGTCGTGCCCGGCGTGGCTCCAACAGCACATACCGCTAAGCGGGCTTCTCACCGACCTGCACGTGTCTGCAACGGACGCCGATCTCGAAGCCTTGCTCCTCTCGGCGCGTACGTCGTCCGGTGTGGACCTGACAGAAGCCGCAGAGCGGTGGTCGTGAGTCTGGCCTGGTGGCCGCAGCGACACCCGACTCCCCCAGACTACTGTGGGGAGGCCGCATGACCGCCGTGGCCATCTGCGGCCTCGGCCTGATGGGGATGCCGGTCGCGACCCGGCTGGCGAACACGGGGTACCGGGTCAGCGTATGGGATCGCACGCCTGCCAGAGCCGCCGCCTTCGCGGGCACCGGGGTGACCGTCGCTACCTCGCCTGCGGCGGCCGCGGCCGGCGCCCGGGCGGCACTCGTGCTAGTGAGCGACTTCGAGGCCGTGCGTGCGGTGATCAGCGGGCCAGAGGGTGTCGCGGTCGGCCAGCCCCAGGTCATCGTGCAGATGTCGACGATCGCGCCGCACGAGACACTTGCCCTGGCCGAAGGGCTACCGCCGACCGCACGACTGCTCGACGCACCAGTGACAGGCAGCGTCCCTCAGGCGGCGGCCGGCCAGCTCCGCATCCTGACCGGTGGCGACGACGCGACCCATATCGCCGCCGAGCCGGTCCTGGAGACGCTGGGAACGGTCGTGCGCTGCGGCCCGCTGGGCGCGGCGTCAGCGCTCAAGTGTGTCCTAAACACCTGTGTCGCGCCCATGGTCGCCCTGCTGGCCGAAGGACTTGCACTGGCGGACAAGCTGGACCTCGACCAAGACCTGCTGCTCGACGAACTCGAGCGCACCAGGGTCGGCCCGCTGGTCACCCGCAAGCGGGCGATGATCGAGCGCGGTGAGTTTCCCGCAGACTCGCGGCTGAAGCTCTTTGCCAAAGACATGAAGGTCGCGGAGGCGACGGCTGCCGCCTGTGGGGTACAGCTGCGGCTGGCGCGCCAAGCGCGGCTGCTGGCGGACGAGGCCGTGGCTGCGGGGTTGGGCAATCTGGACTACTCCGTGCTGACGACCCACCTGCGAAACCGGGTGACACTGTGAGCCGGCCGCAGGGCTGAAGGGCCCCAGACGGAACGGACGGGGCGGGAAGGTCCTCCCAAGCGATCACAGGGCGCCGAGCCCCCGATCATCGCGCGGGAGGGTCCTGCCTGCCTGAGGGTCCTGCCCGCCGCTCGGCGGGCAGGACCCTCAGGCCCGCTGCCCTTTCCGGCTCCGGGGCGGACCGCCTGAGCCCTCCTCGCTAACGTCCACGCGCACCGCCGTCACGGCGACGGTGCTGTAGGGCATGGTGAAGCTGCCGCCCATCCTGTCGATGGCACCCGCGACGGCTTCCAGCACCCGCGCCAGTTGGTCCGATGAGAGCTTGGCAAGGGCAGTCTGCGTCGGGACCAGAGCAAGCCATTCGTCCCGCGAGTACGTCCGCTCCCAGTCGAACCGCCACTGCTCGGGCTCGCCGAACGCTCCCGTCCGGCGGATGCCGTCCGCGAACGCGTCGAACATTGGCTGGTAGAGATCCATGGCTGCGCATCGGCGGCCGTCGGAGCCATACTCGGAGACGGGCGCGATCCGCCCGTATGCCTCGGCGGAGCGGGTGGTCCAAGCCGGCAACGTCGTCCCGCCGGCAGCTTCTGCCAGCTCGGGCGGTGTGTGGGACGAATGGTGGAACGGTGCGAGCACACCACCCAGCCTTAGCACCTGCGCGGCCTTGGCCGCTCCGGCCAGCGGATCCACCCAATGCCAGGCCGTCCCGGCGACGACCGCGTCGAACCGCCGTCCCGCTGCCGCCCAGTCTTCGAACGTCGCGACCTCGACCTCGACGCCGGTACTGCGGGCGTACTCCGCCATCTCCGCGTCGGGGTCAACGCCGAGCACGGTGCACCCGGCCGCCTGGAACTGCCGTGCTTCGATGCCGGTGCCGCAGCCGACGTTCACCACCTCGTGCCCCGGCATGGCGGCAACGATGCAGGAGACCATAGCGTCCGGATAGGCGGGCCTCGACCGGTCGTAGAGGGCGGCGCCGCCGCCGAAATACGCGGAGGTCTTTCCCTCCCCTGGGAGGTCGGAAACGGGTTTGGTCATGGTTAGGATCCTCCTGATGGTCAGTGCCGGGGCGGGAAGGCGCGGTCACGCGGCGCGACGGTAGACTCGATCCAGTAGGTTTCCGCCCGCCGCTTGCGACGTCGCGAGAGCGGATCATGAAGGATCCGGCTCGCCAGCCCGAGGGGCATGGCTATCAGGAAGTAGACGACGAATAGCATCTCTCAGAACCTCCGCGGCGGATGCGGTCGGCAGGACGGGCTAGTCAAGGGGGATGTCCGCACGCCAGTCACCCTCCTCGGACCACGGCGGTTGCTCACTCTTGTGCAACAGGAAGCCGCCCATCGCGAGCATGTCGATGTCCGTGCGCATGAAGCAGGTGTAGGCGTCGTGCGGTGAGTTCACGATCGGCTCGCCACGGACGTTGAAAGACGTATTGACCAGCATCGGGCAGCCGGTGCGCGCCTTGAAAGAGGTCAGCAACCCGTGGTAAGCGGGGTTACTCTCCGGGGTGACCGTCTGCACGCGCGCGGAGCAGTCGACGTGGGTAACGGCGGGGATCGTGGAGCGCCGCACACGCAGAAGATCAATGCCTGTCGTGCCGGTCTCGGTCACCGGGAGCCGCTGAGCCGCCGCCACCGGCGCCACAACCAGCATGTACGGGCTTTCCTGACGAAGGTCGAAATAGTCCTTGGCATCCGTGGCCAGCACGGATGGCGCGAACGGGCGAAACGACTCGCGGAACTTGATCTTGAGGTTCATCGCGGACTGCATTACGGGGTCACGCGGATCCCCCAAGATGGAGCGGGCGCCCAAGGCCCGGGGCCCGAACTCCATGCGGCCCTGGAACCAGCCGACGATCTTGCCCTCGGCCAATGCCCCCGCGACGTCCTCAGCCAGGCCAGCAGCGTCTCGCTGATGGTGCGGAATGCCGTGGCTCCGAAGATACTCGGCGATCTGCGCGTCGTCGAAAGCGGGGCCCAGCAGCGAGCCGGACATCGCGTCCCGTCCGCTGCCGACGTGGGCGCGCACCGCTCCCCGCTCCATCGCCACCGCCATCGCCGCCCCCAAGGCCCCGCCGGCGTCGCCTGCGGCAGGCTGGATCCACGCCTCGTCGAAGATGCCGCTGTTGATGATCTCCCCGTTGGCGACGCAGTTCAGCGCAACTCCGCCAGCCAGGCAGAGCGTGGATTCGCCGGTGCGCTCTCGTGCAGTACGCGCCAGGCGGAGCATCACCTCCTCGGTGACACTCTGGACGGACGCGGCCAGATCGAACTCGCGCTGGGTGAGCGGCCCCTCCGGCATGCGCCGCGGGCCCCCGAAGAGCTTCTCGAACGCCCGGCCGGTCATCACCCGCCCGCGCAGGTACGCGAAGTACCGCATGTCCAGGTGGAACGACCCGTCCTGCTTGATGTCGATCAGCCGCTCCCTCATCAGGTCCGCGTACCGGGGCTCACCGTACGGGGCCAGGCCCATCAGCTTGTACTCACCGGAATCGACCTTGAAACCGCAGAAATAGGTCAGTGCGGAGTACAGCAGCCCCAGCGAGTGCGGAAACCGGATCTCGGCCAGCGGCGTGAGGCCGGTGCCCTGGCCGTGCCACAGGCTTGTAGTCGCCCACTCGCCCACGCCGTCCACACACAGCACGGCGGCCGACCGGTACGGGCTGGGAAAGAACGCCGAGGCCGCGTGGGACTCGTGGTGCCTCCTTGCAGCGATGCCCGGAGCCTTCCCCCGGCCCAGAGAGTCCAGTTCACGCCGGAGGACCTGGAGCGTCCGAAGCTTGCCATCAGAGCGCAACCAATCCGGCAGCGTTTCGCGGAACGAGCCGAGAGCAGAGGGCGCGGCGCCGATCAGTGTGGCCAGCACCCTGCGGAACTTCACCCGCGGGTCCTCGTAGTAGGCGACCGCAGAGATGTCACCGAAGGACACCCCCAGCTCGTCGAGGCAGTAGCGGATCGCATGGGCCGGGAGCGAGGGATCGTGCCGCTTCCGGCTGAAGCGCTCCTCCTGCGCTGCCGCAACGGGGACCCCATCGCGGACGAGCGCGGCTGCGCTGTCGTGGTAGAAAGCCGAGATCCCGAGAATTAGGTCAGACATCGGTGCGCTCCTCCGTCTGCGGCGTGACCGCTGCGGCACTTCGCCACTGGCTTCCCGCGAGCAGGCCGCGACGGGCAGCCCGACGGGCCAGGAACCCACCGGGCGGGTTGAGCGAGCGGTAGCCGGCCCGCAACCGCTCCCAGGCCTCCGCCCGGCTGCCCGGCCCGGGAGGGTCCGGCAGGCCTGCCATGAAGGCGTCGACGGCGTCGGCCGCCCACGCGGAATGCCCTGTGGCGACGTTGTCGATGGTGTTGTGGATGTCCACGAAGCGGGTACTGAAGCCGTACGCCCGCAGTGCCATTCCAGCTCTGCGGTAGGTGCCGCCCACACCGGACAACTCCATGGCGAGGTTGAGGCCGAGCACTTCGGGCAGGAAGGTGCGCGGGAAGCGCCCAATGCACAGCCAGTAGACGGGAAGTTCGAACGACGCGTCTCGGAAGCCCGGCCAGCGCGCGAACTCCGGTGACGCCGTGGGCGGCAGGTCGATGCCCATCTCCTTGAGGACCTGACGGTAAATCAGGGGATGGTTAAGCGCGGCTTCACCATTGCCGAGTTCGTCCCAGTAGGTCGCGAAGAGCGAGTGGCCGATGTCGGACGACGCCAGTTCGTAGTCGGTGAAGCCCTGCAGCCAGCTTCCGTCGATCAGGGTGAGCGGAGCCGTCTGCACGGCGTCGGCCACCACGGCCTCACGCGACGGCAGCGGGGCGTTCGCACTCTCCTCGAACTGCGCTCCGTGCCGGTCGTGCTGCGCCAGTAACCAGGGCCGCAGGCCGTCGGTGGTCCACCGCGTGGGGAGCGGCACCGACCAAGAGTCCATGCGGTGCCGGGCGCGGGCCAGCCACCCCCGGACGTATCGCAGGCACCAGTCGTCGAGCCCCGGACCACCAGTGCGCACCATGAGTGTGTGGTACGCCTCGCGCAGGTCGCACGGGGCACCGCCGGACGGGGCATCAGCCGCCAGCAGGGTCGAAAGCTCCGCCGAGCGCTGCGGGGCGGACGGCCCCGCTGCGGGAGCCGGCGTGCCCGCGCTGGCACCGGGCCCGGCTGCGTTCCCGGGGGCAGGCCCGGCGAGGGCGTCGATCCACCGGCTGATGACGAGGAGATCGTCCGGCGAGAAGACCCGGAACATAGGGCCACGCTCACCGACTAACTCCTTGACCAGAGGGCTGGCACCGGAGCGTCCGGGCTTAACTAGCCTGCTGCGCGCCAGCACGGCGAGGAACGGCTTCGGGTCGGCCCGGCAGTCCTTCAACCACTCCGACAGCGGCCGCCCTTCGAGGAGGACCTGATGGTGGTAGACCGAGCCTTCCCTGGCGCGCAGCCGCATCAGCTCGACCATCTCGAACCCGGGATCGAGCGACGCGCACAGCTCGTCGTGCAACGCCCCGACGTGGCTGCTCAGCACGGCCAGCGTCCAGCCGAAGCCGACGTGTACCCGGGCCGCCGACTCCGGACCAGCCTGCACCAGGGAGTTTGCGATGTCGCGGCACCGCCCGATCGGCGAGGGACCGCGATCCTCTGAGCCCGAGTAGTCGATCGCCTCCCAATCCGCCCGCAGCTCCGCCCTGACCAGGGCGAGCGGCGGCGGGAACCCCACGGCACGCAGGCACAGGTCCGCTCCGATGAGCTCCTCACGGAAGTCGTCCGGCCGCCGGCTCATCAGGAGCAGGAGGGCTGGCAGACGGAACGCCGCGTCCGCGATCCGCCGATCACCAGCGACGCGAGCGTACGGCACAGCGTTCTCCGAGGCCCGCAGCAGCCGTAGCAGGCCGAGGTAGGCGTTGCTCCTGGCAGCACCAGGATGGCCGACGCCAACGTCGGAGGCGTAAAGCGCGAGCATCTGCAGGGACAGCGGCGAGTCTGCGATCCCGGGGGCGGTCAGCCACTGAAGCCAGGCCCCGGCCGCGAGGCCGAGCGGGGCCCAGCCGAGAGCGGCCCTGCGGACGAGGAGCCGAGAGGTGCCGCTGTCCGCGAGGCTCCCCACCGCCCGGAACCGCTCCGCCTCGGCGGACGACCACTCGGCCGCCGTTCGGACCAGGCTGTCGAGCGGTCGGCCGATGTCGGTGGCGGCCTGATGCAGTTCCGCGCGGACCACATCGATCAACTCGCCACTCGGGATCCGCGCTTCTGGATCGGCAGCGCGGGCGTAGAGCTGCCGAAAGGCGGAGCCGGCGCCGCTGCTAGTAATGTCGTCGTGCATGGGCGCTCCCTGATCATGGACTCAGCACACCTGTCGAGAGGAGTCGCGCGCGGTCAGAACATCGGATAGATCGATGCGTCCTCCTTCCGCCGTGCGCGCTTCCGGCGCCTGAGGACCCTGTCGATGATCTTGCGTAAGAAAGCCATGCCGTCTCTCATTCAGGTGGGCGCGCGCTGCGCAGTCGTGAAAGCTGCGGGCTAGGAGAGTTCGAGTGCTTCGGCCGTGATCCTGGCGACGATGTCGTGGCCCGCGTCGTTGTAGTGCACCCGGTCGACGAAGAGCCAGTCATCCTTCGTGGTCGCCTCGGCGACGACGGGGTTCAGGTCGAAGAACCGGACTCCCTGCTCCTCACAGCCGATTCGCAGAGTTGCCGCGAATGCCTGCGAGACCGCCGCCGTAGCGACATCCCCGTAGAGCTCCTCCCAGACGCCGCGCTTGTAGATCCGGTCCCGCTCCTCAAAGAGGACCGCTTCCTCCGGCGTCGAGGTCTGGCGCATCCACCGCGACATCGGCTGGAGCACGTAAGAGATGCGGGTCTCGGGCCCGGCCATGCGCCGCCACACGTCGAGCTGGCGGAGCGTCGTCTCCGCAGCGCAGGCGATCACCGTGTCGATGTCACGGCACACGTCCTCGAACGTCGCGATCGCGGCGGTGCTGGCGGCCGGCTTTGCCCAACGGCTGAAGCGCTTCGCCGGCCTGCGGTCCTGCTCTCGCAGCTCCGCCATCTTCGCGAAGTAGTCTCCGCAGAAGAAGAAGGCGCCGTGCTCGCCCTGCTGCCACTCAGGCAGGCGGGCGAGAATCATCGCGTTGACCCCCGAGAAGATGACGATCTCGCTGACGTCCCCCAGCAAGTGCCGGTACAGCGTAAAGAGCAGGGCCTCCTGTGTGGGGTTGAAGCAGTGGCCAGCGAAGTTAAGCCATGGCGCGGCCGGAGCGTAGCGGCGCCACAGCAGGGATGCCAGCGTGTTGGCGTCGCTGGTGGCGCCCACCCCCAGGGCGGTCGAGCCACCCGTGATAATACGAACCGGCCCTGGTGGGACGTGCCCTGCAGCGGAGGCCCCAATCCCGTCCGGCCCCGTGCTGATCCTGAAGCCAGCCCCGTCGGTGTTGACCGTCCGCGACGAGAAATCGGTCCGCCCGAAATACATGAGGTGGGGCATATAGCGCCGCTCACCGGCATCGTTGAATTTGTCGTAGTCCCGCATCTGCGGGGTCAGCTCGTATCGTTTGAGTTGCACGGAAACTCGTTTCCCCTCCCGCTCATCTCGGTGCCGGTGTCGGGCTTCCATTGCAGACCGTCCAACGCTCACGAGTCGGCCAGGAAGCGGGTCCAAAAGCCGCCGCGCCGTGCCGTTCGAGCAGGGAAGCCGGCACCAGAGAGGTGTAGTCGCCGCCGTCACTCATCACGACTTCGTTGTCGGTCGGTTTGTAGTAGTCCATCGGGTGCGATTCTTCCCCGAAATCACCGAGCATTCGGCGCAGGCGTGGCGAGAGACCGTCGAGCACCTCGCGAGGCTGTGCGTGGTAGTCGTGCGGCCGGTGCCACAAGTGCCCGAATCGCAGAATGAAACTCTTGCGCGGCGCGCGGACGTTGCAGTCGACGGCATGCCACAGCGAGTACGGAAACAGCAGCACGTCGCCTGGCTTCGCGCGCACGGTCACCGCCCCGGGGACGCCTCCCGCGCGCTGCTGCCTGTTCATCTCTTCGATGTCGCTGGGTGTGGGCGCGGGCCAGGTGTGACTTCCCGGGATCAACAGGAAATTTCCAGAACGGGGTTCGGAAACTTCCGTGAGGAAGATCTGCGCCTTGGCCTGCAGACTGCGCCGGGTATGGTCAATCTTCACGGCGTGCATTGCGGGACCGCCATCGATGTGCCAGGGCTCGTGGGGCGCCGAGTCGATGTCGCGATAGAAGACCTCCGAGCCCAGCACATGCAACCCATGGCCGAGCAACGAGACCATCGGTCCGATGAGTCTCGGGTGATCGAGAAAGTACGCTATCTCGCGTTGCTGGGCCACAGCATTCCGCACCCGCACCAAGTCTTTCCGGCTACCCTCATTGAAGTAGCTGGCGTGGTAGGGAACGGAATCCTCTCCAGTGGCCAGTGAACGAACCGCACGGTCTACGATCTCCAGCCCGAGATCAATTTCCGCCTGGTTAAAAAGTCCGCGCAGATGAAGGTATCCCTGAGCTGCATATTGCGAGATCTCCTCATCACCCAGACTGTGCCAGTCACTAACTATCTCACCCATTCTGCACTCCGTTCAGCGTCCGCCTGTCCTGCCGACAAGCCGTTCTTCCGCCCGCCGCCTTGGGTCCTGCGGCCTGCCGCAAAGTGCATCAGAGGCCTTCTGATTGACCCGCACGGAAGTCAACACACCCCTCACCATCCACTGACCCGTTCCGGATCAGAGATTCAGACGGTATGACCACAACAAGGGGTCGAGCTATAAGGAGCAACCAATGCGACCGAAACTCGATGGGTCTAGACCTGTACCCCTCTACTGCAGATGGACAGGCCATCACGTCAGCCGCGATGAGCGGCCACCTCACCTTCCGGCCCCAGGTCGTGATCCAACCGTCGGCAGCAGCGCGAAAGCTGTTGGAGTCTCCATTGATCAGCCAGCGACTTGCCCAGTATGAAGAGCTGGTAGTTTTCGCAGGTAGCGGCACTAGAGACGCCCGGCGATCGCCGATACCCACCCAAGAGCAGGATGCGAGCGACCCAGCACCAAACCCACGCTCGAGATGCCCGCAACAGGCGGTGACTACCCACCCCAGAACCCAGATCAAGATCCACAGCAGGGGCGCCGAGCCGGCCGTACGCCTCGTCGCCGCCAGCCCCTGGGAACGCTCCGACCTTCCACGAGAGGTTACTTTCAAGTCAATTGCACACGGCAGACCCCCTTACCCGGCTCCACCCACTACAATAACCCAGCCAGGAACACAAAGACGGAAAATCTGAACATTCGAGCCAATCCACACCCACCCACCCACGAAGTAGCAAAAGCAACATAAAGCCGACTTTTCACACCATGGACATTTCACGATAATCGATCAAAGATGATGGGAGATTATAGAACTAAGGCGACATAAGGCCACTTCCTCCTAATGATTATTTCTCGTCCGGCGCGGCGACCTTCGCCAGTCATCTGTGCACATTCGGTTAGCCTGCGCGTTTCACCTGCGGCGGCGTCCGGATCGTGAGCGGGAACGCGAAAGTGCCTTCTGAACTGACCCTATGAGGGTCGGGCCCCCTTCCGTGCACAGCCCGACGATGCCTATCGTCCGGGTACGTACATACGTGCTCGGGAAGGAGGCCCGGCAATGTCTGTCTACGTCGGAATCGAAGTGCACCGCAAGCGGTCCCAGATCGCTGTGATCGACCAGGACGGCGAGGTGCAGGTCAACCGCAACGTCCCCAACGGCGTCGAGACCGTTCTCGGGGTGATCGCGCCCTTTCCTGTGTGGGTTCGCAGCGTCGGAGCGGTCTCACGCTGACCGGTCCCGTCCACCGATGCGGGCGAGGCGGCGGTAGCAGATCAGGGCTGCGGCGATGCCAGTGGGCCCGCAGATATCGACGATGGCTAACGTCCATCTTCAGCTACCTGATCAAGTGCATCTAGCAGCCCCTCTACCAGGTCCTGATGCACCCGTCGCTCGACACTTCGTGACGGGCTGGACAGCACGGTGCCCTTCGCATCGCCCAGCGCGGTCGGACCTGCACCGAGCAGTTCCCGCGTGACGACGATCGAGTCCATCACACCCACCCCCCGAGCACTCAGTAGCTCCTGCACAGCGTCCATACCTGCGGCACTCAGCAACGGTCTGCACTCGGCAATCAGCGGAGTGATCCTTGCGACCCGGTCCGGATCGAACCCCTGAAGCGACATCGGCCCCTCCCATCCATCTGATGGACCAAAGTACCCCGCTGAGGTCCTGCCTCAAGATCGAGAAATGGCACTCAAACGAGTCGCCACCCAGGACCGCTAGGCACACCGAAGCCGGTCCACCCCCGCGAACTCACCCCTCATGAATAGCCACCATTACCAACAAGGACCCGGGCAGGCCGAATCGACACACAGTTGAAAGACGCAACAGGCGGCCCTGGAACCAGCCGGCGCAGGGCTGCGCGATTCCTCGCTGGCGGATCGGCCGGTATCAAGCCCGCCAAGGGCAGTCAAGGCGGGTGTGTCAAGTTAAGTAGCCGTTGTCGTACCGATCAAGGCACTTGTCGGTCGAACGGAAGTCCCGATCGGGTGATCGTGGGGCGGTCGGCGCGTGAAGGTAGGGCCTCCTGCACAGCTCAAGGGTGTCGAGTCCATGAGCAGACAGCAGGAGGCCCTGGTGTTGCAGTCTGTCGCGCTGTCGGCGGTTTCGTCCAACTCCCGTGTGTCGTCGTGTGATTGCCTCGCTCATGTGTACGGCAACGCGGCCGATCGGCCTGACCGGAAGCGGGCCTACCCCTCGGACATGACGGACGCCGAGTGGGCGGCCGTGCGTGACCAGCTGCCCGTGCCCGCCTGGATGAGTGGCAAGGGCGGGCAGCCGGAGGGCTACTGCCACCGCCAGATGATCGACGCGATCCGCTACCTGGTCGCGGGCGGCATCACGTGGCGGGCGATGCCGGCCGACTTTCCTGCCTGGGACCGGGTCTACGCTTTCTGTGCGCCGTGAGGCGCTTCGCTGTATCCCCGACTCACTCGGGAGGAACTTGGAGGAATGTTTCTGGGTCGCCTGACTTACCTGGAGGCGAAAGCCGAAGGGGACAACAGCATGTCAGGAAAGCGGTGGCCGTCTGGAGGTGTTCAGGACGGAGTGCCGCAAGACTCGCGCGATATGGCCAAGGCTGGATTGCTTGAAGCCCAATCTCCAGTGGCACAAGTAGAAACTCACCGGAACGACACCTGAAACCGGTGCCCTCTCCTTGCCGGGGACTGAAGAACAGGTTCGGACGGCAACCTCCGAGGAGAGGGGCGTCGCCCAGTGAGGGCGGTCAAGGAGATGAGTGGGCGGCCTACGTCGTGCTCGATACGTACAGCGAAGTCGTACCACGGGATCGCCTAAGGGGCGCGAGCCCTATGGCGACGGAGTGCCCGTAGTAGTCGCCGGAGTTACGACCGGCCATGAAGTCCGGGAAAGCCGGAATGAGGGCGAAGGGGCACAGGTGAACTCGACGTCCAGTTAGGGGAGGTATGCGCAATGCAGAGCGCCGAAACAGTTCTGGACGTCATCCGGGAACGCGGCAGGCGAAGCCTGCCGTTGGAAAGAGTCTACCGGCAACTGTTCAATCCGCAGCTCTTTCTGATGGCCTATGGGCGCATCTACCGGAATTCCGGTGCGATGACTCCTGGGGTCACCGGGGAGACCGTGGACGGCATGTCACGGGCTAAGATTGACACGATCATCGGCACACTGCGGTCGGAGTCGTATCGATGGACGCCCGTCAAGCGGGTCTACATTGACAAGAAGGGCGGTACGAAAAAGAAGCGCCCGCTTGGCTTGCCGACGTGGTCGGACAAACTGGTCGCCGAGGTCGTACGTCTGTTATTGGAGGCGTACTACGACGTCCAATTCTCCGATCGCTCTCACGGGTTCCGCCCCAAGAGGGGCTGTCACACCGCGTTGCAGGACGTGGTGAAGTACTGGACCGGAACGCGCTGGTTCGTCGAGGGAGACATCTCCGACTGCTTCGGCAGCCTGGACCACGAGGTCATGCTCACGATCCTCGGGGAGAAGATCCACGATGGCCGGTTCCTGCGGCTGATCCGGGCCATGCTCAGGGTCGGATACTTGGAAGACTGGCGGTGGAACGCCACGCTGAGTGGGGCTCCCCAAGGCGGTGTGGCATCGCCCGTCCTCTCCAACATCTATCTTGACAGGCTCGATCAGTTCATTGAGCAGAAGCTCCTGCCGGAATACAACCGCGGCAGAAAACGACGGCATCATCCCGAGTACCATCGGCTCGAGAGTCGGATGAACCGGGCGAAGCGGCACGGAGATCGCGCCGCAGTACGGCAACTCCGGCTCCAAATGCGGAGCCTGCCGAGCAAAGACCCCTATGATCCAGGCTTTCGGCGCCTACGGTATGTCAGGTATGCCGACGACTGGCTGCTCGGTTTCGCTGGGCCCAAGCACGAAGCCGAGGAGATCAAGGCGCGGATCACAGCATTCCTTCTGGATGAACTCCGGCTGGAACTCTCCGAATCCAAGACCCTGGTCACGCACGCCACCAGCCAGGCGGCGCGCTTCCTCGGCTACGAAGTGAAAGCCCAGCGATGCGACACGAAGCTCACGGGACCACGACGCTCCGTCAACGGTGCCATCGGGCTTTTCGTGCCACGCGAGGTAATCCGGCGGCGTTGTGCCTCCTACATGAGCGGCGGAAAACCGAAACTCCGTGGTGTACTTCTCCACGACAGCGATTTCTCGATCGTGGCGACATACCAAGCCGAGTATCGGGGACTCGTGCAGTACTACCTTCTCGCGCAGAACGTCTCCCGCCTGAACCGCCTGCAATGGGCGATGGAGACATCCATGCTCAAAACACTGGCATCGAAGCACAGATCGACCGTCACGAAGATGGCTCGCAAGTACCAGGCGACCACCGATACTTCGGATGGCCCTCGAAAGTGCTTTGAAGTTATCGTTGAGCGCGGAGGCGAGAAGAAGGCGCTGGTTGCCCGCTTCGGCGGGATCCCGCTCAAGCGACAGCGCACAGCGGTAGTAGCCGACCGGGAACCGCTGAAACCCAACTACATCAGCACCACCGAGTTGGTAAAGCGGCTCCTCGCAGATTGCTGTGAGATGTGCGGATCAACGAGCCGGATTGAGGTCCATCACATTCGGAAACTCGCCGATGTCAAGCAGCAAGGCCGGGCCGAGCGCCCCGTATGGGTGAAGTTAATGGCAATGAGACGACGCAAGACCTTGGTCGTCTGTCGACCTTGCCACGAGAACATCCACGCGGGACGAGCGACCTCATCCATCCGGAAAAGATCACTGGAGAGCGGTGTGCTGGGAAACTAGCCCGCACCGTTCGGGAAGGGGCCGTCGGAAAAGGACCCGCGCCACGGGCACCTCGTCGGCGGCCTACTTCACTCCGACGCTGGCGCGACACCAAGCTGGTCGCCGAATTCCACGACCGGTTGCGCGGGAAGGTCCGCGCGAGCGAAGGCCGCGACGCCGAGCCGACTGCGGCGATCATCGACTCGCAGTCGGTGAAGGGCGCCGCCTCGGTGCCGGCCGCCTCACGGGGCTTCGACGGCGGAAAATTGATCAACGGGCGCAAGCGGCACGTCATCGTGGACACGCTCGGCCTGCTGCTGATGGTGCTGGTCACCCCGGCCGACACCACCGACCGCGACGCCGCCTGCGGCATGCTGCAACACCTCCGCGCCCGCTACCGCAAGCTCCGCCTGCTGTGGGCCGACGGCGGCTACACCGGCCGCCTCGTCGACTGGGCCCGCGAGATGCTCCAGCTCACCCTGGAGATCGTCAAACGCAACGACGACACGAGCGGCTTCGTGGTGCTCCCGAGACGGTGGGTGGTCGAGCGCACGCTGAGCTGGCTGATGCGCTCCCGGCGCCTGGCCCGGGACTACGAGACCCTGCCCGCCAGCAGCGAAGCCGTCGTCCTGTGGTCCATGACCATGCTCATGGGACGCCGCCTCGCCCGACACCCGGCCCGTTCCGCCGCCGGGCAGGTCACCCGGCCGCCCGTCGCGGCGTGAACACCCCGGGACGCTCCTCGACCAGCCAGCCCCGCTCCACCAGCCGCTTCGCCTTCGACCGCACCCCCTCGACCTTCGCCGGCACCCGCTCCAGACCCAGCCGAGAGGCCAACTCCCCGGCCCGCAGACCGGCTCCGCCCGCTTCGGCCTCCAACACGCTCACCAGCCGCTGGTAGTCCGGCGCGAGCGCCGCCGCGGTCAGGCCCTCCCGCCAGAGGGGCACCACCGACCCGGCCACCGGGACCTTCACCACCACCGGCACCGACACCGGCCGCACCGGCTCCTCGGCCTCCGGCTCCGGCGCGGCCAGGGCCTCGGCCAACTCCGCGATCGCGATCGTCCGTCGTTCCAACAAGACTTCGGCATCCGCCAGTTCGGCCATCACCCGCTCCACCTCCGCACGGAGCTCGTCGACCCGCACCCGCGCAGCCGCCTCGCGAGCCTCCAGCAAGCCCATGACCGACGCCACCGACCACCTCCGTGTCATCCCGGACGAACGCGACAGCCCGACTCTTCCTCGACACCACGAAGTTCACGCCTGACCAGCAGAAACCCAGCGACCACGTCCGGAAAGACAACGGCTTCTTACGGGCAACGCCGATGGCGAGGCACAGGATGCCGAGCGCAGCGACGGCCAGGCAGACGAGCAGCACAGTCGGATCTGGCTGCATGGCGTTCAATGCGGGTCGTTGCCGAAGGGGGTCAGCTCACGCCCGGTCGCCCAGAACAGGTCCTCGGAGTCGATGACCGTAACGAGACGGGCCGTGCCGAGGCAAAGGTTGGCCCTTCGGGGCTCACGATGCTCTGCGCCGGGGTCGGGCTCGGAAACGATGCGGTACTTGAGCATGGTCGAAGGCTGCTTTCTGTACAGGAACGCGTGAGCCGGACAGCGAACCGCCGAGGAGACCGGAGTGGCTCCTCGGCGGTTCGGATGGGGGGCGTCCTCAGAAGTCAATGGAATACTTCGGGGGACGACACAGGGTCACCGCGGCGGCACGCAGGTCCCTCTCGTCGTCGGGCGACCTGTCGTCCTCGTCACGGAGGTCGGTGAGCGTGAAGGCACCATCCGGGAGCAGGTAGCCGTCCTCGGACGGGACTGCGTCGCGCATGCGGAACTGCAACCCGGTGCCGGTGTCCCAGTCGTTGATGGTCTGCAGGCTGTCGCTGTTGAACAGATCGACACGACCGTCGAAGACGTCGGTGTCGCCGTTCTTCCAGGTGATGTGGGCCTCGATCCGCGAGCTGGCGTGTTCGCTGCGCTTGATGTTCAGGTCACCGATCACCTCAGCGAACGACTCGCCCAGGCGCAGCTCGAAGGCGATCGCCCGCAGGTGGTCGAAGTTGATGTCGTACTTCCGGGAGAAGTCGACAATCTCGGCCACCTGCTTCTCGGCTACTCCGGGCACCTGGTCGCGCAGGTAGGTGGCGACCGTGTCGGGCTCGGGGTAGGCGAAGCGCATGTGGTAGTGGAAGCGGCCGGGGCGGTTGAGCATGTAGTCGTTGACGCGGTGCAGCTCGTTGACCGACAGGACGTAGAGGCGCTTCGTCGTGCTCAGCCCGTCGAACAGGCTCAGAAACTGGTTCTGCGACTCGTCGTCCTCGTTGGAGAAGATCTTTTCGAACTCGTCGAAGACGACGACGACTTCGCCCAGCTCGTCGAGGAACGCGGCCAGCCCCGGCGTGTTGTGCTGCACGAGCACGGTGGGCAGGTGGTGTTCCTCGCGCATACGCTCGGCGAGCAGGCGGAGCATGAGGCTCTTGCCCATGCCCTTGTCGCCGGAGAGGATGACACCGAGCGAGCGGTCCATGGCGGAGTAGCCGGTGACGATCCGCTGTACACGGGAGGCGTGGCTGCCGTAGACGGTCTCTTCGGCGGATGTCAGCGACTCCGTCTGGCGCAGGCTGTAGCCGGCCACCTGAGAGAAGGAGATCGCGTAGGTGGCCACGGGCAGATCGGCGAAGGTCTGCACGGAGTCTCCGTAGAGGCGGAACTCCCCGCCGGAGGCGACGATCGTGGATGCGGGCATGAAGACTTCTCGCTTTCGCAGGCGTAAGTGGGTGGAGATGGCAGCGGGGCAGCGACACTCAGCGGATCGGAAGAACGCCGCCGTCCGGCCGGTAGACGCCCTCGTTCTCATTGAGCGCGGGCTTGGTGCGGGTGACGGTTGTCGACATCAGGAGCGTTGCGACAAGCGCGGCCGGGTGCTGCTCGTCGGGACCAACTTCCGTGCTCTGTCGGGGTGGTGAAGCTGTTACGACTGCTGCGCGCTGAGCGTGCGGTCGATCTGCTCCACTCGGGCGCTCAGGCGGACGGCAGTACGGCGGACATCGTCGACGGCGTCGCGTAGAACCTCCTCCAGTGCCTGCCTCATGCTGTAACCGTCGCGCTCGTTCGCGACGGCGCAGGCCGTGCCCGCATCGATGCCTTCCAGCGTCACCGTGCCGGTGAAAAGGACGTCGTGACGGTCGCTCTCCAGCAGCTCGTAGTAGGACCGGACGTCCTCGGGGGTGGCGCGGCGCACCTGGAGCGCGACGGTGTAGCCCTCATGGAGGAAGCGGGCGGTGCCGTCGAGGTCGAGGCGGAAGCCCGAGTCGGCGGGGGCGCCGAGCTGCAGCAGTTCCATTCGGGACCTCCCAGTGTGGTGGCGCCGTCCCCTGCCGGCCGGTGCGGGCCGAACGCGGCAGGACTCGGCGGCGAGCAGCCGGCAGGACCGCAGATGGTCAGTACTTACGGGGTCGGGTGGTCATCAACTGCTCCCGCCGGGCTGGGTGGCGAGCGGACAGTCGTTCTCGTGTCGGCTGACGGTCAGACCGTCTCGACTGTGACAGCGGCAGCGGGCGGGCTGGGTCTCTATGACGTAGCCGGTGCGGCGGGGCTGACCGTCGCGGGTGGTCGCGCTGGCGTGAAGCTTGTTCACCTTGATGGAGCGGGGCCGAACCTCCCGCCCTTCGTCAGTGAGAGTGACGACTTGGACCTTGCCAGCGGTCCAGCGACTGAGGTTAAACCGGTTGGGTTCGGCGGTGACCTTGATGCGGATGTGTCGCTCAAGCGGGTCGGCCCTGTTGGGGCAAACGGCTCGGTAGATCTGGCCGGGCTGGATGGTCATCGGCGTTCTCCGTTTCGGTTGGTTCGGGCCCATGACGTCCTGTGGGAGCTCGGCGGCCCCGTCGGATGGTATGGCTACGAGGGGTGAGAGGAGGCACCATGCCTACGGTGAAGCGGATCGCGGGGCGGCCGTCAGGCGTGATGTCCGGGGCGGCGAAGTTCTGAACGGTGGTGTCCGTGAGGAGGAACCCGCCCTTCGGCAGTTGGAGGCCCTGGGGCGGGTGTTCTCGACGAGCGAGACACCCGCCCCTGCGGCATGAGGTGGCGGCGGTTGGTCAGACGGCCGCGGTGACCGCGGAGCGGTCGTCGGCGCTGCTGGGAGCAGCGCTGTCGTTGTCGTCCAGGAGATCCGGATCGATGCCGAGGGCGCGAGCGGCGTTCCTCTTGTCGCGCTCGGTCAGAGCCGTCACGATCTGCTCGTAGCTGCTCTGGATCGGGGGGTTCTTCACGGTGCCGTAGCCGAGTACGTACTGGCTCCTCATGGCACGGGTGAAGGCGACGTAGAACATCCGCTTGGTGTCTTGGGTCATCTTCGTGTCCTCCCTGTAGAGGACGACAGTGTTGTCGAATTCGAGGCCCTTGGCGCCGTGGATCGTCGAAACGATCAGGTCGGCCTTGGACTCGAGGTTCTTCCGCTTACGTTCCTGGTTCTTCTGCTTGTTGATGTTCAGCTTCTGCTGGTTCCGCTGAATCTCGAAGGAGAGGAGGTTGTCGCGCAGCCGATCGAAGAATGCCTCGTGCGTGAGCGTGCCCTGGTGGCAGAGCGTGACCCAGCCGTTGATGGTCGTGCTGTTCTCGATCCACCACTCGGAGATCGTGCGCAGGATCGCCTTCGCAACGTTGGCGTTGGCAGCGTTCTTCGTCAGCTTGTCCATGTTGTCCTTGATCCCCTGGGAGACCACGAACGCGGCGTTGGTCGGCGGTGCCTGCAGGACGTCGTTCCAGAAGAACTTGATGTACTTGGAGAAGATGTCCGTGGCGTAGACGCGGTCGCTGACCAGAGAGGCGACGCGACGGTGCGGGTAGCGCTTTTCGAGCACATCCTGGATCAGGGACACTTCGGCGCGCGAGAAGGCCAGGAAGGCCACCTGCTCGCCCCGGTCCAGGCACTTGCCCACGTAGTCGGGGATGACCGTGTTGCGCACGATCGCCGGCAGGTCCTGGGTGACGAACCCAGTGAGCCTGGCCACCTCGCGGTACTCCAGAATGACCTTCTCCTGGAACGAGTCCGCCGTAGGCATTGCGAGCGAGTTCGCCTGCAGTTGGATGTTGGCGATCTGGTTGGTCTCCAGTCCGCCGAGCACGACGTTCGCGAAGTCCAGGATCTCCTGGTTGCTCCGGTAGTTCGTCGTGAGCTTGAAGGTCGCGAAGACCCCTGAGCCCTCCAGTGTGTTGAGCGCGCGCGGGTTCGCTGAGCGGAACTCGTACAGCGTCTGCGAGGCATCGCCGACGATGAACAGGGACTGAGCGTGCTTGGTGATGTACTTCAGTACGTAGATGAACTCGAACACGCTGTTGTCCTGTACCTCGTCGATGATGAGGTACTTCGACTGCACGTGGGCCGGCTCGGCCATGTCGTCGATCTTCTGGTAGCAGATGATGATCTGCAGCTCCAGCGACGTCTGCTCGATGCGGTCGAGAAGGGATATCACCTCGTCGAAGTGGCTCTCGACGAAGGTGTTCAGGGCCGTGAAGGCACCGGTCCTGTTCTGGTCGAGCTCCAGCAGGCGGTGGCGGAACGTCGCCGCGAACTGGCTGTTCGGGTAGAAGATGTCGATCGAGTTGATGATGGTGTCGATGGCCGAGACCTTGTGCCGCGGGTGGTTCATCGAGTAGATGTCAATGATCATCTTGGCGATCGTCATCGAGCCGACGTCCGGGTTCTTCTCCGTGATGTTGTCGGCCGCGGCGTTGGTGAACGACAGCACCGTGATGTCCGAGGCGGGGACCCCGCAGATTTCGAGGTACTTGATGCGTTCGAGGATCACGGTCGACTTGCCGGTTCCGGCTCCCGCCTGCGTCATCACCAGCGGCTCGTGCGTGGTGAGCGCGTCGAGCTGCTGCTTGGACAGGTGGGCCGGCAGTGCCGGAGGCGTGGCCGGCTGCGCGGGTACGACCAGCTGGGCCTTCATCTGCTCCAGGTGGTCGAGCGTGTGGTTCATCAGCAGGCTGAGGTTCTGCTTCGACAGCTGCGTGGCGACCCGGTCGGAGAAGGTCGCGTCGATCTGCTTGTGGATCTGGCGGTATGCCTCCAGTGGGGCGTTGTAGTTCTCCAGGTAGCGCAGCTGGATGGCGAGCATGTTCAGCTGCTGTTCCGTCGGGCTCGCGGGCATGTCCTGGATGTAGCGGCAGACCTCGTCGGCGATCGTCTCGGAGTCCCAGATCTGGGCCAGGCGCGTGATGCGCTCGTAGATCGGGTACTGGCGCATCCACTCGTCGAACTCATCGTCGAGGTTGGAGGCGGTCAGGCCGGCGGATGTGAGCACGTCCTGGACGTAGTCGCGAGCGTTGTCCAGCGGGCTGGTGTCCCACTGGAGGAAGACGGAGGCGTTGTGGTTGCCGTAGCCGGCCGCGCGTGCGACCGCGGTGGCGCGCTCGGGCTCGGAGAGCCCCTTTTTGAAGAAGTACAGCTCCATCCGGTACTGGATGACGAGGTCGCGCGTGGACGTGCCGCCGGACTTGTCCTCGTAGAACACGAGCGCCTGCGGGGTCATGTCGAAGGCGACGTTCCAGTCGTCGAATCGGTTGGACGAGGTGTCGACAGCGAAGCGGTCGTCGGCGTGTGGGGTCGGCAGGGTGAAGGACCCGCCTGCGTTCAGAGCGCGGCGCGTGATCGGTGCGAGCGGGATCGATGTCGTGGTGATGTCGTGCTGCGTCGAGCTCTGCTTGACCTCGATGTCGGTGGCCTTGGCGTAGGCGGTGTTGGTGGCAGTGTTGATCGGCAGCAGGGACTCGTTGAGCAGGCCGAGCTTCTTTCCGTTGCCGGTGAGCTTCGAGGAGAAGAACTTCGGGTCGACGGCCTTCTGGGCAACGGCATTGGCCGAGAGATCGAGGTCATCAAGCAGGACAGGCATGTCGTTGCCTTTCTTCGATGGTTCGAGAGGCGGATTGAGAGAGCTTGAATCGCTTCGCGCAGCAATTCCGACAAGAGGTAGACAGTCAGTCCAATACTCAAAGGCGAACGGATGCACCGCGACAGGGCTGGATCCCGGGGGCAGGTACGAACACGGGCGGGGCTCTCCTCAGTCGGCGAGCCCCGCCGGTTCTCCCCTCAACCCACCCGTCAGGGGCCGTCAGGCCTCTGAATCCGGGGTATGCGGCGAAGCCACGCCCCGGACGCCGCGCGTCACCCAGGCGCGCGGTCGTTCATCGGCAGCTCATCTCACTTCGATGGCGAGTCACAGCGCCGGTCGGGACCGTCGACGGCATTGAGGTCCAAGGGGCTGACAAGGAAGGCGCACCCGGCAAGGGGTGCGCCCGATGATCCGGAGGATCAGTCGGCTACGCGCTCAAGGTGCGACCAGTGAACGACCCACAGTTCCTTGATACCGTCAGAGTTCGGCTCGGCCTGCTCGGCCCACGCACCGCAGTCGGTGGCAGTGGCGATGCCGTCGTCGGTGACTCCACGACGACCGACGACCGTGAACATCTCTGCGGTACGGGTGTCCCGCACGGTCATACCGCTCCCGCACTCGTCCTACTTCATGATCACGCCTCCTCGTGCGCGTCGGTGCCGACAGGGACGTGCCCCTCGCGCACGATGCGCGCGTACTCCGCATACGTCTCGCCATCACATGACCAGCCGTTGACCACGGTGTGACCGGACACCCGTACCAGCGCTGGGGACTCAGCCAGGGAGTATCCCCCTCCCGGGTTCTGCCAGTACTCCACTCGCTGCCCCTTCGGGGACGTCGCATTGAGGGTCTGGATCCAGGCCATAACCGACAGAGACCTACCTTTCTGAGCTGTGAAGGCGTGGAGGTGAGGACGCCGAGGGCTCCTGCGCTTTGAGCATCCTGAACGGGAGCGCTCAGGCGATCCGGGCGGCCGTTCAGTCGTCCGACGGGGATGTCGAGGATGTGCCACCGGTCTGGGCAGCGAGCAGGTAGTCCTCGATCCAGGTGCGAACAGCCTTGCGCGCCGGCCGCGCCCCCTGGGAGTCCACGTAGGTGGCCTCTTCGATGGCGCGCAGCTCGTCGTCGGGCATCGCCACGGGCAGCGCCTGGGCCAGCCGCGGCTTGGCCTCGGCGATCCGCTCACGCTGCCGCTCGTAGTCGGCGGCCATGATCAGCCGGTAGGTCTGCCGGTCGATGGGGTTGAACCCCACGATCAGTGAGAACCGGCCCAGCAGCTCGGCGTCGAAGAACTGCACCAGCGCCTTGTTGAGGCTCTGGTTCGAGACGGTCTTCGGGTTGTTGCCGAAGCCGACCATCTTGCCGTCGAGCGAATCACGGGCGGCGTTGGTCGTGCAGATGACCAAGGCCTTGGAGAAGTCCAGTATCTTGCCGCGGGCGTTGCGGATGTAGCCTTCGTCGAACGCCGAGAGGAACAGGCGCTGCACGGCCTTGTCGGCCTTCTCGAACTCGTCGAGCAAGATCACCCGGTGGGGGTTGGACTCCAGCGTGTCGAACGGGAGCTCCTGGTTGGAGTCCGATCCGACATAGCCGGGAGGTGCGCCGATGATCTTCGACGTCGACCACTCGCCGTGGAATTCGGTCATGTTGAGGATGATCGGCTCACTGCCGGTCATCTCCTCAGCGATGATCTTGACCGCCTCAGTCTTCCCCACACCCGAGGCCCCGGCGAACAGCCACGTCGTGGGTGTCCTTGTCGGGAACAGGTCGAGTTCTTCGCGGGCCAGACGGTCCGTGAGCTTCGCGAGTACGTCGTCCTGGCCCTGCAGGCGGCTGGTGAGCGTGGCGCTCAGCACGGCGACGTCGAGATCCTTGCGCTGGGCGTTTCCGGTCATCAGGCGCTTGGCCACATCGAGCACCCGGGTGTTCGTCAGCGGCACCTGCGGCATGGATCGCAAGGTCTGCGCGAGTGCCGTGTCGCCGGCGACCTCGGCCTGGACGATGAGTTTCTTCTGCTCCAGGACCCGATCGGCCATCGCCCGGTCGAGCAGCGTGATGGCGTTGTCCGGCCGGTGCTGGCCAGCCCGGGAGTTCGTTTCGGCGATCTGTACCACCGAGGCCAGGACGTCGTCGGAGACCCCGATCTGGTGACAATAGTGCGCCATCAGGCCGGGACGGACCGTGTTCATCACGGCCAGGGTCTGCTCCACGCTCAGTTCGTCGACGATGAGCCGGGTGAAGCGACGGGCGAAGGCCGGATCCTCGTCGAAGGCCCGGGATTCGGTGCTGGTGGTCGCACCGATGACGGACATGTCGCCGCGGGCCAGGGCCGGCTTGAGGATCTGCGAGATCTTGCGGCCGACGGCGTCGCCGTGGCTGCCGGACCCTCCGGTGATCTGGTGGATCTCGTCCATGAACAGGATGGCCTTGTTCTTGGGATCCGAGGCGAACTCGACGATCGCCTTGACCTTCTCCTCCAGTGAGCCGACGATGCCGGTCCCGGCGATGATGTTGGTGATGGGCAGCTCGTAGATCGTGTAGTTCTTGAGCTGGTCGGGAATGAGGGCGTCGCCGAGCGCGATGCGCCGTGCGATGTCCTCGACGATCTTCGTCTTGCCGACGCCGGCGGAACCGACCAGCAGCGTGTTGGGCTTGGTCTTGCTGATGATGACCGAGAGGACCTGCCCGATGAGCGTGTCACGGAACATGGTCGGATCGGCGTTCTTGAACTTCTCGTTGTAGTCGACGAGGAGCTCCTTGACGTCATCGGCGCTGCCACCGCTGGACGGCAGTGCCCCGGACGGGAACTGCGGAGGGAAGCTGCCGCCACCGCCGTTGCCCTTGTCGTCGTCGGAGCCGCCGGGTGTGAAGTTGCTGAGACCCACCGGGTCCTCCTTCGGTGCGGGTCGCTCGGCGTGGTGGCGCGCTGGGCGGATGCGCCACGGTGTCCCGAGCGGGGATATGGATGGGTAAGGGGGAAAGTCAGGGGTTGCCAAAGCAGCACTGCTCTTGACGGTCTCCGAGGGGCAGCCGGATCAGGTGGCCTCGACAGCGCCCGGCGCGGTGATGGGCGCAGGCTTGGTGAGCGTGGCAGCGACCTCCTCGAAAGCGGCGACTGCCTTGCGAAGATCAGCGACGATCTCCGCGGCGATGTCGGCCGGGTTTCCGAGTTCCTGCGCGTCCTGGGCTGGGATGTCGGGTGTAGGCCAGAATGGCTTTCGATTTCAGCACGGGTTATGCAGCGTTGAAGCTCCCAATGACCATGCCGGATGGCCCCTCGGAAGTAAGCTCCTCGACCTTGGCGTTGGACCGATCAAGGCGGAACCCCCGCAACGGCTCGTCATCGAAGTACCGAATCGATGCCAGTGCGGGGTCTCTGCTGGGGCCACCGCAGACAGTACGCAGCGCCTCGTCCTCGTTCTCGGCACGGACGACGACGGCGTCATACTCGTCACGCCCCCAGCCGTCTGTGCGGGTCACCTGCCACAGCTTCATAGTCTTCAGTTCTCCTCCGGGTTTGAGGTCGGCTTGACAACTGTTTCCTGAGTGACGAACCCACTCGACTCACCGGTGGTGAGCAAGGGGCGGGCGCCTCGGCGGCTTTGACGGGGAAAAGGTGAGCGCCCTCGGCCCTAGCCCATCGGCCGCCGACCGCTTCGAGGGCCTCGTTGACGCGCTGGTACAGGGCGGGAGGCAAACGGGGGCCGACGAGCATCAGGCGATGGCCATCAGCCTTGGTACGGCCTGACAGAGCTGCGAGCACATCCGCGGGAATCCGCATCGGAGATTCCTCCACAGTGCGGCTGCTCGCCGTGATGGGCGAGAGAGGAATTCAGGATCGACAAGAGCAGTGCCGGTCAGCGGAGTTGCTCACACGGCACCGCTCCTGGCGGTTGCTGGGAGGCGCAGGGTCAGACGACCATGCCGAGCAGTCTCTGCCGGATACTCGGGTCGATGTGCTGCATCGAGTCGGCGTAACGCTTGGCCAGGTCCACCATGGACGACCAGTCCATGGCGGAGCACGGCGCGTAGTACAGGTTCTTCGGGTGGTCCTGACGCTTGGACGGCGGCGACCACTCGAAGTCGGTGATCATGAGCGAGAGCCTGCGCTGGCGCACCCGGCTGGCGTTGATGTACTGCCAGATCTGCATGTACTCGGTTCCGCCCGTGACTTTCGGGATCCTGCGGAACTCCTTCCAGATCTGAGCCGTCGACTTGTTCTCCGTGCGCAGCATCACCTCCTGGGACAGAAAATGGCTGAACGAGTTGAAGTACAGATTGATGTTGAGCTTCTTGGCGATCCGGATGAGCATCATGACCGCCTCCTGGTAGTTCTCCTCGGAGATCGAACCGGAAGTGTCGATGTAGATGTGCAGGTCGGGCATGTACTGCACCGAGGTGATCCGGCCGGGCTTGTTGAAGTCGTCCGGGTTCCGGCGGTTGGCCTTGAGGAAGGTCGCCGTCGTTGTGCGGAAAATGTTCTGCGACTTGTTGACCTTGCCCATCCGGCGCAGCACACGGGTGATGTCCTTGAACAGGTCCAGCTTGCTCGGCGGCTGCTTGCGGAACGCCACCTGGGCACTGCGGCCGCCGGACTGTCCCGGATGCTGCTTGGCTCCCAGAGCGGCGGCCCGGGCGGCGGCCCGGGGCAGCGACGTGAGCTTGGACAGCGACGTGTTCGAGACGACCTTCACCGGCGAAGCCAGCGACTGGTTGATGAGGTTCCACTCCCCCGCGATCTTCGCCGCGGTCGCCCGGGCATGGGCCTCGACGTTGACCAGGACGAGGGAGCGCGGGCAGAACAGCTCCCCGACCGTGAACGGCAGGACGCCGGTGTCCAGGGAGGTGTTCTGCCGGCTGGCCCGCGCCCGCTGCTGCTCGACGTAGTTCATGAGCATGTGCACGAGCACGCGGGCGAAGGAGTGCTCGTCGTTGGCGTCAGAGTCGTCCTTGCGCACCAGCAGCGACTCGGTGAGCCCCTTCAGGGACAGGGCCGTGAAGTCGTTGAGCAGCTTGGTGGTGGCCGGCGGCAGCGCGCTGGCCATCGTCTGAGTCTGCTGGGACAACCAGGTCTTGAAGCCGTCGAAGGCCGCGGAGGACTGGAACCAGAACCCCAGGGTGTCGGGGTGGAAGGTGTAGGCGACCGAGGCGAAGAAGGCGCTCTCCTCGCCGGTCCCCGCCAGCAGTGCCTTCGCGGCCGGCAGGACATCGGCCTGCGCGGTGTAGAGCACCCGCGGGGAGGGCGCGGGCATCTTGTTCTGCTGCCCGGCCTGGACGGCGAAGAGCTCGGCAACCGGCAGCGGTGTGCCCTGGTCGAAGTTGATCAGGGTCTGCCCGAGCACCTCCTTGACCGTCTGCTCGCTGGCCACGTTCAGCGTGTCGCCGAGGCAGCTCAGGACCAGATCCGGGATGTCCCCCGTCAGATCAGCACCCTGGGCGTCGGTGATGCTCGCCGGGGCGCTGGGGTTCAACGGCTCCAGCAGCGGGTCGACGAGAGTCTGCCGGATCGCCGGCATCGGGTCGTAGTCACCGGTGCACGAGATCGTGTGCAGTGCGTCGAGTACGGCCGGCTTCTGGTTCGTGACGGTGATCGTCATAGGTCGTGGTCTCCTTCTGAGGACAAGGCGGCGCCAGAGCGCCGCCGGTGGTGGGGAGGTGCAGCAAGGACGGCAGCCCGCAGCGACCCCCACCACCGGTGATCGATCGATCAGAGGAAGGCCGAGAGGACCGGCTTGGCCTGGTTGACGATCGGAGCGTCGGTCTCCATGAAGGCCTCCAGGTTCTGGCGGTCGATCTGCTGGCTGGTCACCAACTCGATGAGCGTGCGGGTGTGCTCCGGCTCGATCTGGGTCATGGCCTGGGCCAGCTGCTCGATGAGGCGCGCGTTGTCCTCGCTCTCCTTGAGCGCGTACAGCAGCGACCCGGACTTCTCGTTGTCGGTCAGCGTCACGATGACCGCGGCCATGTCGGTCACGGTCGCCGCGGCCTTCAGGCTCTGGTAGCAGTTCGGCTTCGGGACGTTCACCCGGCGCTGCTGCACGCCCCCGGCGTTGCTCGCCAGGTCCTGGGCGATGGTGGCCACGAGCTGCGTGGTGAACGTGGTGTCCCCGACGTAGGCCTCGATGGCCTCGTTCAGCAGCGAGGTCTCGCGGTCGCCGATCTGGATCGGGGTCGCCAGGTACTGCGCCAGCTGCTGCGGGTCGGCCGCGTTGAGCCACTTCGACAGGTTGTCGATGGTGCGCGGCGTGGTGAGCTGGTTCATCTCCTCGCCGCCGTCGAACAGCTCGGCCATGGTGACGTTGCCGTTGTCGTCGTCGTCCTGGCCGTCGGCGACGATGGCCTCGGGCGTCGACTTCTGGAAGATGAGCCCGGGGTACTGGGTGAGTACCGTCTTCACCCAGGGGTTGATGTTGTCGCCGAGGACGGACATGAGGGTGGCGGCGTCGGGCTCGACGTGGAAGATCGCAAAGCGGGACAGGCTTGCCTCGTCGAGAGAGGTGACGTTGCCCTTGTCGTTGCCGGCCACGACGATGCGGACGTTCTTGGGCAGCTCCACATACCCCATGCGGCGCAGCGTGACCAGGGTCAGCGCGCCGGAGGTGACGTCGGAGGTAGTGCGGTTGATCTCGTCGAGGAAGAGGATCGGCCACTCGCGCGGGTTCTTCTCGGCGTAGTCGATGCACTCCTGAATCACCTGGTGCGGGTAGAAGACCTGCTTGTAGCTCTGCGTGCCGTCGTCCTTGGTGTATGGCACCAGGCGCGCACCGGTGAGGTCGGCCTTGTCGGCGAGCTGGTTGCACGGCAGCGTGAATGCCTGCGTGCCCATGGAGTAGGCCAGGGCCTCCACGAAGCTGGACTTGCCGATGCCGGGCTCGCCCATGAGGGCGGGCGTCGCGCCGACCTCAAGGGCCTGCTTGATGAGGGTCGTCAGGGTGTCGTTGAACTTCATGTCGTTGTCTTTTCTGTGCGTGGGAGAGGACGAGACGACGGAGGACGGCGCTGCTGCTCCCGGCGATGCCGAGGCCGCATAGGCCGTGAACGGTCCTGTGGCGCGTGCCGAGCCGTCGGAACCCGGCGGGGACCTGCACTCCCGCCATGGGTCGCGATGGAGCCCCGCTGCACATCGCCACCCGATCGCGCTCCGCGCGATTCAGCGCTGTTCCCACCTGTGATCGGCCCCGCTTCGGCAACCGTCACCCACCCCACCCGCTGCCAGAAGCAGCAGACGAACCAGGAACAGAAGCAGCAGCAGGAAGAGGCACCAAGCGTCAGTTGGCTGACGAGGAGCGGGCCTCTCGGTCGGCCACGAGCGCAGCCGCCCGGTCGAGGAGGAAGGGCCGGCCGTTGCGCCGCTCGCTGTGCTTGGGGCGCGCGGGGATGACGTCGAGCGCCGCCTTGTAGAGCAACCACGCGGTTTCGCCCGCCGAATACTCGACTCCGAGGGCGCTGTAGGCGCGCAGTTGCGTCCGCATCCAGCCGTAGAGCGACGCGAGAACCGAGAACTCCCAGCGGGACATGTCGTGGTTGAAGTCGCCAGGGTCCCGGAGCTGGTGGCGTGCACTGGCCAGGGCCTGCTCAACGATGGCCTGCGAGTACGGGATGTCGGGCATGTCCTCGGCGGTGTCTACAACTGATGCGGAAGCACCGGAGCTCTCGCTGGCGTTCACGGCCAGCTGAGCGTAGAGGTCCTCGATGGAGGTGAAGGCCGGCGCGGTAGTTGCTGCGTTGACACGGGCAACGATGCGATCGGGCACCGGCTGGCGGGTGAAGGTCGACCAGTGGTCCAGGAGCAGCTCGTACCAGCCGTGTTCCTCGCGCAGGACGCGCTTGCCGGCGGCTATAGGGAAGTCGTGGAAGTTCTTCGGCAGCGGCATGACGAGATGGAAACCCCGGCCGGACATCGACAGCTCCGAGTAGAGGCTGCCCGGCAGCCGCAGCAGGTCTGCGGCCACACCTGGCGGGCAGCCGGCCTCGATATCGAGGACGAGCAGCCCGTCAGTCTGGGCTTGGAGGTAGAAGGCGGTGTTCGCGGCGTTCGGAATCGCCGCGGTCAGTTCGTCGAGGGTCAGCAGGCAGGTCTCGTCCAGGGCGAAGGCTCCGCGTAGTGGGCCGGCGTGCTGGCAACTGGACGTGCAGCCGTCAAGCAGGTGCCGCACGTCGATCGGCACCTTGCGCTTCGGCGGCTTGGAGGGATCGCCGGGGGTCTCCTCCCCGATCTGTCCGGAGATGGTCCACCGACAGGCACTGGCGAGCGTGCGGATCGCGGAGTTGCCGTAGAACTGCGGAAACCAGGCATGAGGGTCGACTGGAGTCATCGTGGGACGCGCACTCTCGATCGGAGAAGTCAGGAGGAGAGGAGAAAGACAAGACCCCCGTACTGCACGGATGCGAGTACGGGGGCCTCATCGATAGGCGACGTGGATCAGCCCTGGTAAGTGATCCCCGCCTGCTGTGCCGGGCCGGAGCCGTCCCAGGGTCCGGGTCCCACAGGCGAGCCCACGGCCGAACCGGCATCCTTGAGGGAGGCGTTCTCGGTCTCAAGACGCGCGAGCTTCTGCTCCAGGCTCTCCTGCTGAGCCGGAGCGGCGACAGGAGCAGGAGCACCAGCGGCGGTCGCCAGGGCGCTCTGAACCGGAGCCGGCGCGGCCACAGCCACAGGTACGGACGCCGGCTGCGGGGCCGGGAAGGACAGGCCGTCCTCGACCTCGGTCGCCACCGGGACCGCGGCGGCAGGTGCGAGAGCAACCTGAACGGGGCGCGGCGTCCCGTTGAGCACGATGCCACGCGCAGCCAGCTCAGCCTGGTCGATGCCGCCGGCGCTGTAGTAGCGCGGCGTCTCGTGAACGATCACCTGTTCGAGGGCCAGGCCCCGGTTGTTGAAGTTCTTCGGCTTGTAGGTGCGCAGCACGAGCGTGACGTCGAGGCCCTGCGCGAGCTCCTGGCCGGACTCGTCCAGGTCGTAGGTGCCGTCGCCCTTCCGAGAAGGGATCGCGATGACCGGCAGGGTACTGCCCTTGGAGTCGATGGAGTAGTTGGGTCCGGTTTCGGGCCGCTTCACCGAGTCAAAGCGGCGCTCGGAGACGAACTGCTCCTCGAGTGTGGGGTTGTTCACATCGGCGAACTCGACCTCGGCGTGAGTGATCGTCGCGGTGGTGTGCGGCTTGCCGACGGGGGTCATGCCGTTCTTCGTCCTGCGCTCGTCGCTGGCGACGAGCTCCGCGCCCTCGATGAGGCGGGCGAGTACGGCGAAGCCGAGCTTCCCGCGGATGAAGACGTTCTTACCCTCGGCGATCCGGCCGGCGGAGATGGAGTAGTTGGCCATGGCGATGCGGTTCCTTCGTTCGGTCTGACGGTCTGACGGTCTGACGGTCGGCGGTTCAGGGGGGCCAGCGGGGCCTATTGGGCACGATTCGGACTGCCATTCAATCCCTTATTGTATCAACTTCGATTGAACTACGAGTAGGATGAAGGTGTCGGACATGAATGGCTGCTTGCACTATTCGAAGGGGAGTTGAGACAGGGATGACAGCTACGGTTCAGAGGCCGGTGGGGACCGCGTTGAAGCCGTCGGCGCAGACGAGGGCGGCCGCTGGGAGTCGCGTCGGCCCGATGGGCCTCGGCAACGGACCCGTCATCGCCGCCAGCGTCATGGTGGGCGGAGCGGCGCTCTTCGCCGGATGGGGCCTGACGCAGCTCGCGACGTCCGACGGCGGCTTCATCCAGGCACTGCAGGGCAATCACGCCCCGGTCGAGGCACCGGGGACTCCCGACGAGAAGAACGCCGGAGGCGGCAGCGCCCAGCAGCCGAACGAGGGCGGCACGGGGAAGCATGACGAGAGAGGTGCAAGTCAGGATCCGGCGCCCGGTCGCGGCGACGAGGACAAGCCCAACGGATCGGGTGCACCGGCCGAGGAGAAGCCCGCGCCGAAGGCGAAGCCGTACACCATCGAGCCGGGCGATACGCTCACCGCGATCTCGGGGACGACGGGGGTGCCGGTCGGCATTCTGGTCGAGTCGAACAAGATCCAGAATCCGGATCTCATCTACGCGGGGGCTTCGCTGCTCATCCCACAGGTGTGACGACCCGGCGGGACAACTGCCGCGGGCCGAGCCTGATTCGATGCCCTGGCCGCCACGAGGCAGTCAGGGCATCGTCGTCTTCTCAGGCGGAGGACTCCGCTTCCCTGCGGGACCGCTGGTTCAGCAGTCGCGTGCACAGATGCACCAGCGCTCGACTTCCTCGGTCACGGAACGGATGCCATCCGGAGCGGGAGCGTAATCCTGCCCACCAGATGGGAGCGAGAGCCGCGATCCCAGACTCGGCCGGATCCAGACACTGGACGCGCGCGGCAGGGACTTCCCTCAGGGGCCTGCCAGGGCGTGGTCTCGCCGCGGTAGCGTCAGCGCGGTTGCTGTGGAACTGGACCGTGAGGTCGTCCACGCTCGGCGGTTTGCTCATGGCTGCCGCTCCTGGAGGTCGACGGTGTCGAGACGAACTGCGTGGCCTCGTAGGGCTCGCCGCGAGGTGTCACCCGGGACCGGCGTGAGCCGGTCCATGGCATGTCTCCCCGCCAAGCACCCGGCCTGGGTTCGACACCCGGATCAGCTGTGCTGATCCCCTCCCCTGTTGTGGAAATACGGCACTGCAACAGCGTCAGAGACCAGACGACCCCGCCAGCAGCCTGGCCGGCGGGGTCGTCTGAGGTACGAGGTCGTGGCCTCTCACGCCGCATCAGTGTCATCGGACTCACCCCGGCCAAACAGGAATCCGCGGACCTCGCCGTTCTTCATCATGTCCTGCAGATGCGCCAGGAACACCGCGCGCTGCGTGGCCCGGCGATCGGCCAAGGGCTCGTACTCGCGCAGTACCTTCAGGTTGACGACCCAGCCGTTCTCACGAGAGATGGCCTGGTCAAGCCGAGAGTCCGGAACGATGTCCATGCCGGTGAAGTCGTGGTCGAACTCGGACGCGATGTCGAGGTGTTGATTCGGCTCGTCGATGTAGAGGATGTCGACGCCGACCTGCTGGCCGGCCTTGTCGAATGCCACGAGGAACACGCGGTCTGCCCTGGTGGTGTTGTCGACGTGGACCGCTGCAACGTTTGTGTCACCAATGAAGCTCGTCTGCTTGAACCGCTCGTACACGCGCGTACGAGCCTCATGGCACCACATGATGCGCCGGGCTTCGTTGAAGCCTTTGAACTCGTCAGAGTTGGACGCTTCTGGGTGGGGGTGGATCATCGGTGCGCTCCTTCATATGCGAGATCCGGGAGGTTTGCGGTGCCAGGGGGCGTATTGGCTACGACACATGCCTCGAAGCAGCGGGCCTCGTTCCTGCCGCGCACCACGCGCCGGGAGAGGAGATGCTCTACCCCGACGGAAGACCCGTCACGGGTCTGGTAGCCCGTGACCGACCTGAACGACGCCGACGAGCACCGGCGGATGCTAGCGCCACGTCTGTCCGCGTCGGGAGTCTGGATACGGATCGGCCCTGTCCGGAATCCGCTGCCGCCCGCTGACACGGCAGCACGCCGTTCCGGCGGGCCTTTCAGGTACCTCACGTTCATATCGTTCGCCCTGTTGTCTCGGGGGGCCCGACGTCAGAAAGAGCCTGTACCGCGCTGCTATGGCGTGGATCGGTCCAGCTCACTCATCCCGCAACTGGGCATCGACTTGCACCAGCAACGCTATGCATATGCGGTAGGCGACGCCATTACGCCTCTGCACAAACCAACGGGTTGGGAGTTTCGGCTCTGCACCTGGCAGCCACCTGACACTGCAGGTGTGCACCTCCCGTGAGATGTTCACGCCGGGGGTGCACACCACTGACACGGATGGCCGCCCCGGGGGCCCGACCGGCCACCCTGAGACATTCCCATTGAGACCGTTCGCCGGTTGTTGATGATTTCATCCGCCTCGAATACGCACAGCCCCGCACACGGTTCACGATTCACGTGAGCGAACGCAAGGGAACGGCATGCTGTTCTGAATTCTTGACCTGGCTCAGGCCATGATGCACAGACCGTCATCAGGGTGATCTGTGAGAAGACCAGGGTTACCCGTAGCGACGTGCAGAGAGACGTGGAGGTCGCGCACACCGGAAAGGGTGGCCAGATCGCGCTGCATGTGGTTCTCAAGAGCGCGCAGATGGGAGCGAACCGTCACCTCGGAGAGCCCGAGCGCGCGGGACGCGGGCTCGACATGTGTGTCAAAGGCGAGCCAGGCACGTGCCGTTGTCAGAAGGTCGCGCCGATCTGCCTGGACTGGCCGGACCAGGGTCTGCGCCCACGCCTGCACCTGAGGGGCGGCCAGGAGGCCTGTCAGCGCGGGCGGTTCCGCGCCGGTGAGCGCGGCCGGGACGGCTGTCTCCCTCTGCGTGACCATTTCCAGGGCCAGAGCGACGATGATGCGGTCGCCCACCCGTCCGAAATTCATGTCGAGGAGTTCAGCCGCCCGTGCAGCACGGCGCATGACGGTGTTGCGGTGCAAGTGAAGCCGGCGAGCAGCCACCGTGTACGGATAGGCAAGGGCGGCCGGGAGTGTCTCACGCATCGACTCCCACTGCGCCCCGTCCCGCATCAGTGGACTCAGCAGATGACGGGCCCAATGCTGTGCTTCCGCCTGAGGAAGAAGACCGACGAGGTCGGACTCATGTACCGAAAGGGCTACCGGGTCTGGCTGCAGTGCGGCAAAGCTCTGCGCGGTGATCGCCTCGTGAAGGGCATCGGCGAGAAGCGTCATGGAGTAGACGCCGCTGCCGCCCAGCGACGAATGGGTTCCGAATGCGCCGACCAGGTAGGTGAGCTCGGCAGAAACGGCGGCCCCATTGTCCTCCTCGGAGCGGATCGGATGCACGATTATGATCCTTCGCGCTCTCCTTGAGTCGGGTACGACGAGAGCATGATGGCCGATGGCGGCACTGCAACGACGCACAGCGGCATCCCGATGCGCCTGCTCGGTTTCCACGACGAAGACACGAGCAGTATCCGGCTCCAGCAGCCCGGGCACCATGCTGGTCATGACACGACGGGCCTTTGCTACCTCACCGTCCAAAAGCAGCTCAAAAGCTGCACTGCGTGCCGCCCTGGAGGCGTCGGAGGCCGCCCGGTACTCGCGGTGCGCCTGGTCCACGAGTCCCAACAGCTTCGCCGCGTGACGCAGCAGCCGCAGGTCCGCCTCATCGAACGGAATTCGGCGTGCCACGGCAAGTACCGTGTCCACCCCTGAGGTCGGAGCCAGCGGAATGAGCTGGGTATGCGGCCTGGAAGGAGCATCGGGCAGACCGGCGTCGATGGACTGCTGGATGATGGCCTGTGCGAGCTGTTCGGCCGCGGTGGCCGGCGAAGCGGCAAGGACCCGCTCCGGCTCACTGACCAGGACCTGAACGTCCAGGACTCGTGCGAGCCAGTCCGCAATACGCTGCATGGCCCGGGAGTCGGCAAGCTGAGCGGGCAGTTCCTGGACGAGTGAGCCGAGTTGGGAGGCGCGGCGCTCGGCAAGCCTGAGCCTGAACTGCTGGATTTCGTCGTGCACGCCTTCCCACCTTTCGGCAGGTGCGGTCGTGGTCAGGAGCGGAACGTCCAGGCGCTTGGCCTGATCCATGACAGGCTGGGGAAATGGCTGACGAGCGCCGGGAACGGCACTGACGATGAGCCCTGGGCTCCCCTTCCGGCTCATGTGCTGGAGCAATGTTTCCAGCACCGTCGTGATGCGACCGCGGAGCCGAAAAGGCACCGCACTGGTGATCAGGACGAGGGAGCTATCGGGCAGGTTTCCGGGAACACCATCATTCAGTAACTGCTCTGGAGCCATGGTGACCACGCCGGCAACCTCCTTGGCCCCGACGCGCTTTGGGTCGCCCCATACGAATGTCAGTCTGAGTTCAGGCATGTCGGTGGGCAGCGAGCCCAGTGTCGGCATCGAGCGCTCCTCGGGCTGTCCGGACAAAGTCGTGAATGCGCCATTGACGATTGAGCTGCCATGGATGGCGCACAGGAAGTCACGACTTCATAAGGGCAGTTGTGCTCGCTCGACGAAGGCTGCGCCGCGCAGCCTGTGCAGGTGTGCGAGGCGGAGTTGCGAAGCTACACGGGGCCTTGCCGTGAATCAGGTCTTCCAGGGTGTCCCAACGTGGCATACACGGGTTCTTCGTCCGGCCGGTAGCAGAGATCCGGGCCGGGGGAACGCACCACGCAGACGCGCGAGGGGCCCGCTCGAGACTCTGCGCTGAAGTGCGCCAGGAGAACTCACGGCCTGCTTGGCGCCTCACGCACACGACGGCTCGCCTGATCGCCGATGTTGACTTCACCTTCAGCTCTTCCCCCCTGTCGGCGCAGCATCTGACCTGAAGACACAAACCGCAGGTCATACGGCATGCGCCAGCCTCCTAGTTCGTCCGCCACCGCCCAACTCGGCGAACCACCATGGATCCATGGCCCAGGTGCGCGCCCACGCCGCGACACTAGAAGTCCCAGCGCAGTCACATTCAGTACACGTCCCGCTGCGCAGCGGATTTACCCCCTGCCGCGATCCTGCCTTGCATACGCGAGCGTGTCAACTAAAGTACACAGAGTACGCGTCCCCGACAGAGCGAGAGACCGATACATGGTCGTGTGCAGTTACCAGCAGGACAGCCTCCAGGCCACATCCGGTAGCTTCCGCCCGTGGTGAGCAGCAGCAGCCGCCTGTCCTTGGCGGAGAAGCTCAAAGCACTTATGGCCGGGCACCGGGGCCGGGCGCACACGTCACGCTCGCTGTCAGCTTCCGTGGATGAACTGCCGGGTGAGCACCCTTCGGTGTCTCATGCCACCATCGCCAAGCTGGCCAACGGCTCCCAGGACAACCCGACTGTTAACACGATCACGGCCCTGTGCGAAGCTCTCGGCGGTGTCCCGCCCGCCCACCTGCTGCCGCATGAGAGCTACGACGACCTTGAGGCCCTGCTGGCCTTCGAGGAACCGCTCGTACGCCGTGTCCTGATCCTGCTCAGGGGGCTTCCGCCCAGTGAACTGCAGAGCGTCATCGAAGACTTGGAACGGCGCCGGGCCGACCTCGGCCTGAATCGGGTCGCCGTCAGTGACGCCAGCGAGGCACCGGGCAAACGCCAACGCCGACGGAGCAAAGACGAGGCCGCACGTTATGCGGCTGACACATTGGAAGGGCTGTAAGTGGACGGCATAATCTTCGGGACGTGCGCCGTGGCCGGTTTGCTCGTCTCAGCACTCTGCACACGGAGAGCCGTGGGTAACCCACGCGTCTCCACATGGGCCATCGCCATCGCCTTCGGTGTGTGCACCTTGGGCGTCCTGTGTGCCGTCCCCGTAGTCGCCCAAGCGGCGGAGGACATCACAGGTATCGTCAATGTAGGAAAACTAGTAGCCCATGTCTGCGCGATACTGTGGTGCGCCGCTCTGCAGATCACGATGGTGGATCTGGCTTACCGGCCCGAGTACCTGAAACCCGCGATATACCAGCGCGGCTTCGCCGCGATAGTGGAACTGGCGATCATGGTGCCGCTCTTCCTGGCCACGAACCGGTCCGAGGTCCAGTTCACCACCGCCTACGTCGCTGACCCCAAGGTCGCCGCCTACCTACTCGTCTACCTTTCGTACGTCCTAGTCACCTGTGGAGAGCTCGCTTTCATGTGCGGCAGAGCGGCGCGACGCAACTGGGGGATCCGCCCCTGGAGCGGTGCCGGCTTCTCTCTGTCCTCGATGGCCGCCGCTCTGGGGATAGCGTATTCCATCTCCAAAGGGTCGTACATCATCTTCTATATCCTGAACGATCCGTGGCCGCTGAAGACCGAAGAGGTTGTGAGCCCCGGCCTGAGCGGGCTGGCAGTGCTCTTCCTCTTCTCAGGCCTGACGCTTCCCATGCTTGGTTCCGTACGTGAGCGTCTACGCCAGAGAAAGGCTACGGTCGTCGGTTGACGACCTCCGCCGAGACTGTTCGTCACTGAAACCATGACCTCCGTGCACTGGCCCAGCGCGAGAAGCGAAGGCGTCTTCCCACACCGGGTCCTCGTAGCGCAGCGGTTCACTCGGTCGTGGTCGTCAATGGGCATCGGCGTTTCGTGATCGTGACCACGACGAAGGCCCCGGAGATTCTCCGGGGCCTTCGTCGCCGAGGGGGTGGCTATTTTATGGGGTGCCGTCGCCTGTTCGACTACCAGCAGCTGTAGGCGATTCAGCCAGAGCGGACCCTTCGGGTCGTCGGGTTCGTAGGCGTCGACCGATTCGGGGATCGAGGGCTCGGCCATGCGGGGCCTGTTCCTTTCAGGAGGTTCATCCCCGGTCGCCGGCGTCGATGGGGAAGGAGTCGACGACGGTGCCTGCCGGAACGTAGACGCGGATACGCTCGCCAGTCTCCCCGCTGTTGTCGCGGCACTCGGATCGCCGCTGCTCGTCGAACCAGGCCTGCCCTGTGTCGTTCAGGCGTCGAGAAGCACGCAGACGGGGCACTCGAGCGTCCCGGGGGGCCCGAGGCGCTGCACGGTGTAGCCGCACAGGCAACCGCGATATGTACCGTCGCTCACATGCATGTAGGCGTCTTCCCGCCCTCGGATCCGGTTGCGGGCATCGGTGATCTCACCGGGCTCGGCGAAGGTGATACCGGTGACGCCCGTCGGGGCGAGGTTCCCCGCGATGGAATCCTTGAGGGCCGCCAGGGTGAGCACCGACATCACGCCGCCCCGACCGGAACGCCGACGCAGGGGTCGGAAACGGGCGTGGCCGCGATCCACCCAGCGACCGTCTCGTACTCCATGCCCGAGGTGGTGTGGCGGATGCGCGGCGCCTCCTCCCCGTCGAACAGCACCCGCAGCCGGTGGCCGACGGTGTCCACGATGGTGCCCGCGCGGCCTTCGCTGCGGACCCGGCCGCCGAGTGCGACGCGGATGCCCAGGCGGCGCTCCAGCGCGTAGTAGGTGGCGATGTACTCCAGGTCGGCGGCCTGCCGGCGCCGGTTCTGGGCCTCGGCCTCGTAACGGTCCTCGAAGTCGTCGTACGTCATTCCGGTCTCCTTGACGGGGTGTGTGAGAGGAACGGAGCAGCGAGCGGGTGGTTACGGCGTGGGCTCGACGGGCCACTGGGCGCCGTTGGCGGTCTGGTGGACACGGTGCTGGTGGCCGGGCGGCAGCGTGCAGTACCGGGGGGTAGAGGGCGCCGCAGATCCGCACCGGCGGCACCGACTTCTGGTCCTTCTCCTCGTCGGACAGCAGGTGTCGGCCCAGGGTCTCGGCCAGGGTCGCCAGCGCGGCCTGGATCGCCAGGTGCTCCGCGCCGTCCAGCTCCGGGTCCAGCAGCGGGCTGTCGGAGCGGAGCACGGTCCACCCCTGCGGTCGGTCGCCGTGGGCGTGCTCGATGTGCACGGTGACCTGGTCCCCGTCGGGCGGCAGGACGAGGGTGAGTGCGGCGGCGCCGGCCACGGTCTCGTCCTCGATGACGCTCAGGATGTGGTTGTGGGTGCGGCTGGCCAGCTGGCGGTCCGTCTGCCCGGCCGCCTCGACGGCGTGCGCGTGGCCGAGCGCCGTACGCAGCCGCTCGGCCAGGTCCTGGGCCAGCACGTCGCGGTGCCACGGACGGTTCTCGGGGTCGTCCAGCAGCTCGGCGATCCGGCCCAGGGCGCCGGTCATCGCCCAGGCGGTCAGCGCGAGCTGATCGGGTGCCACGGTGAGCATCGCCGGGCCGACGGAGGCGTCGGCCAGGTCGGCGAGCTCGCGCATGGCCTCCGCGCGCAGCGGCGCGAAGCGCGGCAGGGGCCGGCCGGTGGCCGCCTTGTCCTTCGGGTCGATCCCCCGGGCGCGCAGGTCGTCGTACACGGTGTCGCGGGAGATGTCCGCGGTCCGGGCGAGCTGGCCGAGGTCGTCGAGGCATACGGCGAAGACGCCGCGGTCAAGGCCCTCGCCCGGCAGCACCAGGTCGCCCCGAAGACCATCCGCCGCGTCCTGGACGCCGCCGGCGCCCGCGAACTGCCCGAGCATCTCGACGCAGCCCCGGCCGACCCCGGCGACCAGCGGCCCGTATCGGCGCCGAACCCGGCGGTGGCGCTCGACCTGCCCGGTCTGCTCGCCGACCACCTGCGCGCCGCCGGTGACGAAGCCGTCCGCCAGGCGCTCGCGTCCGGCCGGACCATCCGCCGGGGTCAAGGCCACTCGCTTCGGATCACCGCACCGCTCGAACTTCACCGGGCCGCGCTGCAGCAGAGCGCCGCCCTCGCAGCCGACACGGCAGGGGCGGCCGAACGCAAGGCGTACCGGGCCTACGCCACCCGGATCACAGCCACTGAGAGGCCGTGAGCTCGTTTGGGGCTCATGACATGGTCGTTAACGGCACCCCGAGATCCCCGTGGGTTCAGGGAAACCGAAGGTCCTTCAGCGCGAACCCACGGGTCCACCGGTGTGCGTCAGGCCGACGGACCCGTGGGTTCGGATGAAACACGAGGATGGAGCGATCCGAAGGGCTTCCGGTGTGACGTCGGTCTGGACATCCTCGGGTTATGACGGCCGCCCGCCGAACTGCCAGTTGTGCACCTCGATGTCGGCGTATCGGTCCCGGGTCAGGATGGTTCCTGCGGTATCCGGGTCCGGCGCCCGGAGCAACGCTGCCGTGCCCAGCCAGGCGGTGCCGTCGTCGGACAACAGCGGCCCGTAGGCGATCAGCTCGTCCCGGTCGGTCGGCACGGCGAGGTCAGCGGCCTGCCCTGTGCCGAGGCCGAGCACCAAGTACCGGTTGCCACCAGTCCGGCCGCCGGGGAAGTCCCACATGGTGCGCCCCAGCGTGTTGCTCCACCGCCGCAGCAGCACGTCCCGGTAGACGCCGGCCTGGTATCCCGGCTCGGTGAAGGCGAACGCGCGGGCAGTGACGGGATCAGGCAGGTCGATGATGTGCACGCTGCCGGTGGGAGCGTCGCCGTCACTGGTGAGGGTCGGGCCCCGGGCGATCAGCTCCTTCGCGTACCGGTCCATGTAGGACCAATGCTGTTCCCGCAGTTCGTTGCGCAACGCTACGGAGCCGGGCCGGTCGCGGTGGTAACAGAAGAACTCCATGCCCGTAGGGTCTCTTCAAGAAGGTAGCCAGGTCGAGCGGGTTTCACTGCGCTGACTGCTCGGCAGCTTCACCCAGGAGCATGCGTGCCGACTCCGCGTAGCGGATGGCTGTCTTCTCGGCCAGGCCGAAGACCTCGGCGAGGTGGAGCGGGTCGGGGCCATGGACGAGGGCTTCTTCGAGCTGGCGGTCGACACGGAGCCGTTCCAGGGTGGCGGTCTGGCCGCGAAGCGCGGCGGAGACGGAGACGCCGCTGATGGGGCCGGTCTCCAACGCGGTCTGCTTGTTGATCAGCAGGTGCGGGTTGGCGGTGTCGGGCCAGCGTCGCCGGTGCTCCAGCCAGGCGAGGGCGGCCTGCAGGGTGAGCTCGTCCAGGGGCCGGACGCGGCCGTCGATGACGAGTCGGCGGTTGCCGATGTCGAGGTCGTCGAGCTGGAGGCGACGGATCGCACCGGGCCGGGCGGCGTGGATAGCCGCGAGCGCGAGGATCAACCGGTCGGCCGGGCGGGTCACCGCGGCGACGGAGGACCGGACGTCCTCGGATTCCAGGGGCTGGATGACGCCGCTCTCCTGCTGACCGACCCGGATGCGGCTGGTCGGGTTCTTGAAGATCGTGCCGCTCTTCTTCGCCCGGGCGAACAGGGACCGCAGGGCGACCAGGGTGTGCCTGCGCTGCGAGCCGTGGACGGTGGCCAGGTGGGCGAGGACGTCGTCGCGGGTGACCTCGCGCAGGTGGTCATAGCGGTTCGACCACTCCAGAAGCGCCGGCCGCAGCCGGTTGAGGTAGCCCCAGACGGTTGCCACGTCCCGTGGCTGGGACCGCGGGCCGCCGTCGTGCAGGAGCCGGGCCCAGTCCTGGACATCCCGCCGGATGCCGGCCGCGAGGCCGTCGAGCTTGGACTCCAGCCAGCGGTCGAAGGAGGACGGCCGGTCGTCAAGGAAGACGCCGATGAGGCCGAGCACTTCCGCCGTGCGTTCGACGCTGAGTCCACGAGACCGCAGCGCCGGGAACATCTCGGAGTGCCGGACGACGTCGCCGCCGGTGTGACCGGACAGCACGATGACCAGGGCCCGGTCGACGTCCAGGCGGACGCGTCGGGGCCAGCCGTGGGCCTCGCCCAGGCGGTGGGCGGCATGCCGGGCCCAGGCCAGCCAGAGGTTGTCGAGCCGTGCGTGTTCCCGGCTGGTCGAAGCGGGTGAAGTCGCGGCGGGCCTCGAACAGAGCTGGTTGGACCCAGCCGCAGGCCGGCGGACGTGCCGGGGCCGGGTCGGGAAGCCGCGGCCGTCCCCGGCGCTTGCCGCGCGGAGGGCCCGGACACCGAGGGCGGTGGAGGTTGGTCAGGAACAGCTGGTGATGCCGCACCTTCTCCAAGTACGGTTGCAACGCGGTGACTTGACCTTTGGCGTCCTGACTCGCCTGGTGCCAGCACAGGCGGCAGTAGCCCTTCTTCAGCCGCACCACCCGGTGGCAGCCGCTGCACTCGGTGGGCTCCTCCGTGCGGCGGAAGCTCTGGCACGCACTGCACGCGCGGCCGGGCAGCACGCCCCAGCCGAAGCAGTCCGGGCAGCTGGTCGGCGGCCTGCACTTGCCGGCCGGCAGAACGTAGGCCATTACATCGGGGGGAGCGAGCGCCCGTCACGGCGACGGGGCACCACCGCCGGCCCCGCCGCCGCGGCGACAGTAACTTGCCCGGTCTCCTGCTGCCCGGGACGGGAGACCTTTGCCGGCTCGGGGATCAGTAGGTCGCCGATCTCGCAGCCGAGCACGACGCAGATGACGTCCAGGTCCTCCAGCTTGAGGGAGACCGGCTGGCCGGACCACAGGCCGGACATCTTCCCGGCCGAGATGACCAGCCCGTGCTCGGCCAGGCTCCGCTGCAGCTCGGACGCCTTCCAGATGCCCTTGTTGGCGGCGGTCAGCCGCAGGTTCCACTTCATCCCATCAGTCCTTCCAGCCGCTTCGCGGCCCGCTGCTGCCCGGCGGCCCAAGCGTCTTCCACCCTGGTCTGCTGGACGTGGACGTATCGCATCGTCGTGGCGATCCAGGAATGTCCCAAAACCTCCTGAATTGCAACCAGGTCCAGACCGCCCGAGTAGAGCTCGGACGCGCAGAAGTGCCGCAGGACATGTGGCGTCAACTTCTCGGTCCAGCCTGGCAGATGAGCCTCAACGGCTGCGGCAAGACCGTTCCGAACGGCGTCGTCGCCGACCCGGCGCGACGACCCGTCGGTGTTCTTGCGCTCGGAGGGAAACAGCGGGGCGCCGGGGCGGGTGTGGTCGTCGTCGAACTGGCCCCAGACGTCCTCGATGAACCACCGCAGTGTCCGGTCCGCGCCGTTGATCAGCGGCACCATCCGCTCGCGCGGCCCCGAGCCGCGGGCGCCCTTGCCGAGGCGAACATGGAGCTTGCCGAACCGGCCCAGGTGCCACTTGATGTCGTCCAGGTCGAGCCCGCACGCCTCGCTCACCCGCAGTCCGACCTGCGACATCAGCTTCGCGGCGGTGTAGTTCCTCGCGGTCGGGGCGAACTTGCGGCAGGTCGCCAGATCGCCGCCCCAGCCGGTGAACAGCCGGCCGACCTCCGGCGCGGTCGGCGGGATCCGCAGCTGGGCGTCCTTGGAGCCGCGCGGGCGGTTCATCTCGTCGATCGGGCACTCGACCACACGCCCCGTCATCCGGTGGATCTCGACCTTGTGCCGCAGCTCCAGGAACAGGAAGTACGTGCTCAGCGCCTGCGAGCGGGCCAGGCGGGTGCCGCTGGGCGAGCCCCGCAGCACCCGCCCGAAATAGGTATCCGCGTCGGCCGGCTCCATGTCCCACAACGGGCGGCCGAACCACGTCCTCACCTGCTCCAGGTGCCCGACGTCCCCGCGGATCGTGCCATCCGTCAGCCCCGCCGAGGCCCGCGCCAGCACGAACCCAGCCAACACGTCCGTCTCGAACCGCTCCAGCTCCTCCGCCGAGACCGGATCCCGGTACTCGCGCAGGTCCCGCACCACCGCCAGCGCCGACAACCCGCGCCTCCTCGCCTTCGACCGGACCGCAGATCGGTCGCACGAGCTGAGAACGCTTCAGGAATCCCGAAGTTACGTCACCTCCGGGTAGAACACCCGAAGGAGGAAGGAGCCCCTGGCCACGGCCTCGGGACCTCAGCGGGACTCAGGAGAACTCACGGGATGTCGCACAAGAGGTTGGTGTGCCGTTCGTCGCTGAGGTCGATCTGGACGCTCCGACCGGCGGACCCGTCGATGACGGTGAAGACGCAGGCGTCGTCGGCGGAGGGCTCTCGTAGCCCCGGCGGAATTTCGCCCGCCAGGCGTTCAGGGCGGCCTGGGCCGGCCAGGCTTCTTCATCGCTGTCGATCTCCCACCGCACGAGGTACGGACCTCCGTCCGTGGCGTCGTGGTCGAGCCGGTCGCCGCCAGCGGCGACCGGCTCGTCGTTCATGCGGTGCGCGGGCACCAGGTTGGCGAGGGGCGGCTGGATACGCCTCTCGTCGTTGGCGGACCCGCTGTGAGAGGTGAACGCCTCGCCGTCTCGAAGTCGGTAGGCGGCCGCGTCTCAGATCCACCCCGTGGCGGTCCGTAAGGCGTTGTGCCGGCTGGAAGCGAAGTGGCCGGCGGAGCCGGCGGGCACCTCGGCAAGGTCGTCGAAGTCGACCCGGCAGCCTTTGAGGGAGTGCGTGAACGGTGTAATCACCTGGTGAGTGCCTGGCGCCTTGACCGGTAGGTAGATCGGTGAGCCGTCGAGCAGCAGCTTCTTCGCCTTGCTGAACGACCCGTCGGCCTGCGGGATGAGCCCCTCGACACCCGGCGGGTAGTTCACCGCATCCTCCCCGGCGTCGGCCTCGGTGTAGGAGTCGAAGACGAGGCCGCCCGCGCCGTTCGGGCCCCAGCCGTCGGCCGGCTGCGACTCGACCACCACCGCCCCGGGAAAGATCCGCGCCCACCGGATGAAGACGTGGTTGAGGCCCCCTCGCAGTCGGTCAAAGGCGTCGGCCAGGGGGCCGGCGTCGTCGTCGACCTTGATGTAGCGACCCCGCCGATCGGTGGCGATCACGTGCACGAGCTGGTCGAAATGCGTGCGCGGGTTCGGCGGGTCGGAGTCGGGCACCACCCGTACCCGGAAGGCACCGTCCGCGCTGGTGGCCAGCACGTCGTTGTCGGCCGCGCTCACCACGCCTTCCCCGCCATGATCGCATCGAACTGCTCCTCCGCCAGGTCGTGACTATCGCGCGACGGCCCGAACCACCTCTCGCCGTGCTCCTCGCGGATGACCCACGACGCGCGTCCCCAGCTCCGGTCGGCCTTGCGGTGCAGGGTGTACGTGCGCCCGCCGAGCACCTCGGTGCGCAGCGTGCGCGCGCCGTCGGTGTATTCCGTCGAATACCTCGACGAGGGGATGTTGGTGATCCAGGTGCCCTCGTGCGGCGGCATGAACTCCGGCCGGATCTCCGGGTGCGCCCACACTCGCACCCCGCTGTCGGGGCTGAACGAGCGCCACGAGTGGAACTCCCCGTCCGAGGTGCGCCCCGAGTCGTGCTTCGCCGTCCAGAGCGGTGTGAGAACTGTCACCTGTCGGTCGTTCTCGTCGATGCGCCGACTGGCCAGCCGCATTCCGGTCTTGAGGTCGCACGGATGCATGAGCACCACCCCGGCCTCGGGGTCGAACCAGTCACTCATCAGAACTCCTTTCCGTCCCAGCGGAAGTCCCGCTCGGGGTCGAGGGATCGAATCCAGGTGCGGGCCGCTGCGGTCGCCGCGTCCACGTTCCTGTTGAACGGGCGGGTGTCGAGCGAGTCGTAGGCCTGCCGTGTCCACTCCGGCTGGCTGTCCGGGTCCTCGGGGTTCCAGCCGGTGGCGTACTCGGTCAGCGACTCCACCCCGAGGGATCCGAGGTCGGGCCCGTACTCGGCGTACTCATTGCCGTCCTCGGTCACCGTGTTCTCGCGCTCTGGTGTGTGGGCGTAGGCGTAGACCGTGACCACCGCACCCGGGAGATCCGGGTTGGTAAATCGCACCGAGCAGGCCGGGCCGCGCTGCTCGTCCCCGTGTGTGCCGTCGTCGTCCATGACGCCCGGCTCGGCCATGACCCAGGTCACGCCGACTCCTCCGTCAGCACCGCCGACACCTTCGCGAACAGCTCCGGCGTCAACGACAGCCACCGCATCTCGCCGTTCTCGCCCCAGACCTTCAGCCGCACATCCGTCGAACCCGCCACCTTGCGCAGCTCGTACGCGCGGTACTCCTCGTCCGTCATCGGCTCCAGTCCTTCTTGCCGTTCCAGCCCGAGCCGACGAGCGTCGACCCCCACGGCCGCTGCCACTTCTTCCACCCGGCCCCGTACTCCGGGGTGCTCAACCGCTCCCAGCGCATCCGCGTCTGCACCTCCTGCGACGCAATCGACCACTCCGGGAAGTACGGCTTCGGGTCGTGGTTCGCGAAGCACGGCTGCGCGTGCCGGCACTCACCACCCGTCGCCCGCACTCGCACCTCATCCGGCGCGAAGTGCGTACACGGCAGCCGGTTGATCGCGTCCTCCTCCGACCAACCCCGGCACTCGTACTCGAACCACGCTCCGCCTCAAGACGCCCGCGAGTTGTAGGCCGATAGCACGACCAACCACGTCCGTTCCACGTACAGGCGCCCGCTCACTTCGCCTCCTCGAACTTCAGCGTCAGCGCGCAGACGCGCGACCCATAGCTCTGCCTGTACCTGCGCAGCGTCAGCCCCTGTACCTCGAAGTCGTCACCGTCCTGCGGCCACGTGAAGTACGACGTCGTGAAGCTGCGCCCCTGGCTCTTCACCGCCGGGCCGTCGATCCGCGCGATGTAGCCCGGCCGGCCGCTGCCGTACACGTCGTCCAACAGGTGCGTCACCGTGGTCTGCCGACTGTCCTTGATGTAGTCGTGGTTGGTGACCTCGACCCGCCAGCCCGGTCGCACCTCCTCGATCAGCTCCCGCAGCTTCCGCATGTCGCCCGTGCGCTCGGCCATGATCAGCGCTCCTCCGCCTCGACCCAGATCTCCTCGCCCTTGCAGCGCGGACACTGGCAGCAGAAGTCGTGCAGCTCGTTGGGCTTGAACCACTCGTCGCCGAGCACCAGCCACGGCGAGCCGCTGAGCACGTCGCCGTGCCACTTCACGAACACGGCGTCGTCACCGAACGGCCGGTCCACGATGGCCGCCACGGTGAAGTCGGTGTGGACCGTCGTCAGGCTCGAACGGCCGGACGGGACCTTGTAGTACGGCGTGACCCGCACCGCGGTACCGGGCTCGATCTCACCCGGCTTCTTGCCGTCCCACGGCAGGATCGGCAGGCTCTCGTTCTTGACGTACGGCACGTGAATTCCCCTCCTGAATTGCTGAATTGGAATGGCTGACAGGTGGTGACAGCGCGCGGGTTGTGGTGCAGTCCCCGCGCGCTCTCGTCATCGGTCAGCTGTCGGACTTTGGCTTGAAGGTGAAGCAAAGGGAGTGCCGGAACTTGGGGCCGTATTCACCGCCGCCGGAGACCCAACTGCCGGCGGTCATCCCGAGCTCGGCTGCCCATTTCCTGGCCTCCGTGTTGCACATGCGGTCCGCCGCGTTCTGGTTGAAGTCGTTGATGTCGCCGCGCACGTGGACCCAGCGAACCGTCCCGCCTCGCGTCTCACGCTCGACCGTGTAGTTGCCCTTCGGCACGGTTACCGGCCACCTGTCTTTGGGATCGGCTTGTCGTACTCACTGAGGTCGATAGGCGCGTTCGGCTCGACCGGCGGATTCTTGAGCACGACCTGAAGCGTCCTGCCGGCCACAACCTCGACGGTGCGCTCGTCCGCGTCCAGGGCGGCCCGACCCTCCTTCGTGAGCCGGGGCGTGACGCCCCCCTTCTCCGGCAGGACGAGCAGCCCGTCCCTCTGGAGCTTGAGGACGGTCGCCACACGCGGGATCGATCGGGTGCCCTTCGAGATGAGCTTGCCGTTCTCGTTCGGGACCATAGTGCTGATCGAGAAGCTCCACCCGTCCCACGACCGCGAGCTGTACAGCCAACCGTTTGCTGCGGCGCCCAGGATCTGGATGTGGGCGTCGCTCAGCCTCTTCGCCATGAGGATTCCTCCGAAAGATGAACACGAAATAGCGTCCGGATATTCGAAAGGGAGTCGCGCCCGGCGCAACTCCCTTTCGCTTCTGCATTTCTTGCTGCTACGCCCGGAGACCTAGCTCCTGGATTACTTGTTGCCCCGGTAGATGTCGCCCTTGACGTAGGTGACCATCGAGCCGTCAGGGGCCTTCGTGCACCAGTGGTAGTCCGCCCTGCTCCACACCACCGACCAGCCAGCGTCGTCCAGCGCGCCCTACGCCATGTCGCCGCTACCGCCAGCGAAGAACGCGTCACCGGCGCGACCGTCCCAGTCTGGGGCGTTCGGGTTGCGCTCGTCCGAGAGGATGCGGAGCACGTCATCCGCCGACTCCGCCGACCTCAGCTCCTTGAGCTGCTCGGCGATCGCGACCCCCAAACTGGCTGCGCACAGTGCACAGCCGCGCCGACCGACCGCACGAGCCGGTCAATCAGCGTGGCCACCTACACCCCAGAGTTCGCGACTCGACGGCTAGTCGAGCACCAGCGGCTCTTCCAAGCCGCGCTCGCGCGCCAGGCGGACGACGGCCCGCTTCGCCGTGGAAAACGTGAAGTGCCTCTCGCCCCTGCAGCCGAGGCTCTGGGCGATCTCCTCAATCAGGAGCGGGGTCACCGTGTTCGCGCAGCCCTCTGTTCGGGCTCGGCCCACGAACACGAGGGCCTGGTCCGCGATACGCTCAGCTACTTCGATCCGACTCTGCCGCTTCCGCGCCCGCGGCTTCCGGTGCTTTGCTGCCAGATGCTTGGCGACCACGTGACGCGACCGAGGATGTACCGGAACTACTCAGCCATCTCGTGGATCGCGCTCATTCGCCGGTCTCCCTCTGGAGCAGTTCCATCGTTGTCTCCAGCTCCGCACCCACGGACGACTGCGTCCACACGAACCGCTCGACCCGAACGACGTCCGACTCCATCGGCTGTCTGTGGTGCGCCGCAAACACGAGCCGATCGGCCAGCTCGCGCAACTCGGCCGCGCGGGCGAGCATGGCGCCCTGCTCGTCCAGCACGCTGAGCGACACCCGCACCTTGTGGATCTCGCTCAGCAGCACTTCACCGTGCGCGGTGTACTCCAGTGCCAGCGTCTCGACCGCTTCGCTCAGGTCCGCGATCGTGCGGCCAATCTCGTCCTCGACCCGGTCCAACCCAGTCCGCAAGTGCCGCAAGTGCTTGTCCATGCTGATCCTCTCGGTGTTCCCGGCGCACCACGGTGGCGGCAGCGTCGGCGTCAATGAGCAGCCAGTGGCGGATGATCAGCGCGAGCGTGACGTCGAGCTTCACGTGCGCCCGTGGACAGCTCTTTCGCTGGAGGAGACCAACGGGTCGTCCTCCTCGCAGTGCTGCGCCTCGTGCGGCCGCCATCCCGGTCGGGAGCTCCGGGGGCCTGAACCTCGGAGTCGGCGCAGCCAGCGAAGGAGAGCAACGCGAAGACTCCTGCAGCGATGGTCACGGTCAGGCGTGTGCGCATGACGGATCTCCTGGCCGGGTGTGGATGCGATGCCGTGCAGGTTCGGGGGACCGGGACGGAAGGCGGACCGGCGCGGGGGGCCGACGCTGTCCCGTCACCTCCTGTCCCCGGGTCGGCTACGCCGACCCCTGTTCCGAGGCCAGCGCCCGCAGGGCGCGATGCCGAGGGGAAGCCCCACCCCACGCCTCTCACCAGCGCGGGCCGCGAAGCGCTCCTCCCACGGGGTGAACGTACGGTCGGCCGTCGACGGCCTTCTCGGCCAGGTGCAGGGCCCCTCCTCCAGGGGAAACCGGCAAACGCGAGAGCCATCCGCTGTTGCTGGACAACGGCAGCGGCTCTCGCGCCCAGGTGCCGTCGGTGTTCAAGCGGTGCCCGACGTGGTCGAGTATTGCCCAGCGGCCCTCACCCGTCTCCGGATCTGAGCCGCGCCGGCAGACACGGATCTCGAAGCAGTCCTTGTCGATGTTTGAGGACTCGTCGTAGCCGGTCGGCAAAACGCGGTACTCGCAAGGCATCACCTGTGGACCGAGTCCGACCTGCGCGGGCGGGCAACCCCACCCGCCAGCACCGCCAGAAGGAGGGCTTCGCCCGCGACGACTTCCGCATCGACTTCGACCGAAAGGAGGTCACCTGCCCACAGGGGCAGACCAGCGCCGGCTGGCACGGCCCCTACCCGACCTCCTCACCGACCGCCGCCCCGCTGATCGTGGCCGGCTTCACTCGGGTGAAGCCCCGGCGGCGGATGCGGGACTACGTGCGGGGGCTGCTGGGCCCGGTAGGCCGGACGAAAGTCGGCGGGTCCGCCCCGCCGGCACTCCGGACGGGACGAGTACGAGCGGCTCCGGCCCGGCGATGTCGCCCGCCCGGTCGCAGCCCGGCAAGTCGGCGTGAACGAGCGCACGGCCAGAGACTGGGACCGGGGCGTCAAGAAGACCCGCCATACGCGCGCCTACCCCGGGGCGTCGCCTGTCATGGACGGCCGCGCGAACGCGACTCTCGGTGAGCCGATGAACGCCGTGAGCTGCTGAGGCACCGTCTCGTACGGGAACTTCGCGCGTGCGCGCGAGGTGAGTCCGACGATCTCCTGGAGGTCTGCGTACATCTGGATCGTGGCGTCGAAGATCTCCGTGCTCTTGAGCTTCATCACTTCTGGTCCTTGAAGATCGGATTCTGCTCGGGAATCCGGACAGGACCTCCACCGCGATTGGCCTCCCCCGCATGACGTAGAGGGAGGCGCCCTGTTCCTCCGTGTCGATGGCCAGAGCCGTCGTCAGGGCGCGCTCGCGGGAGGCTGTCAGGGGGTCTGGTTGGAGGCCGCTGCGCGCCCCGGCTGACGCATTGACGGGTCCCGTCGGTGTCTTGCTCGGGGCTTCGGCGATCAGCGGCGCTGTCACGTCCGGCCGGTGGCAGCAGGGCGTCTCGTCAGGGACACCACCGGAACATGGTGAATGTCCCTGCCGAGACTCCGCGGCAGCGGTTGGGAGGGAACAAGCCGATGCACGAGCCCCCGGCCTGTTCCGGATTCAGTCCCGCACCCGGGTCGGCCTTGCCGACCCAGACCCCGGGGTCAACACCCTTAGGGCAAGCGGGGGATGGTCAGGACGGCACTTGCCTTCGCCGTGATCCTGATTCCGGATACCCTCCCCTTAGCCCGAATCAGACTGGGAACGATCCTCGACAACCCGCCTCAGCAGGTATCCGGCGAACGCAACGGCTTGGCCACGGAGGCCCGGAAGCACAGTGGGAGCGGATGACAGGGACGATGCGGCCGGAGCGGGCGTTCACCGCGTTCCACGCCGAGCGGCTGGTGAGCAGCCGATGACGCCGCGGCCCGTGCCCGACGCCGGCCGGCCGGTCCTCTTCAGACGGGCAGCTCGCCCCGGGCCCCTTCCTGCGCCGCGTCGACCGGCACGGCAACATCGGTGTGCGGGCCGCCGGCCGGCACACCAAGAACCCGCTCCGCCGCGGCGGCATCACTGCCGACACGGTCACCACCATCATCAAGGCCGCCGCCAAGGCCGCCGAGCTCACCCCTATGCCCACTCCCGCCGAGCTCGCCGCCGAGGCCCGCGCCAAGGCGGAGGCGTTCGAGGCGGCCGCGGCGGCGGAGACCGCTGAGGAAGCCAACGCGGTCATCAAGGCGTGGCGCACGGCCAAGCGGGCCACCTGCGCCGCCGTGCGCCGTATCACCGGCCACTCGATGCGCCGCGGCTGCATCCAGGCCCTGCTCGATGCCGGCAACCCTCCCGAGGTCGTGGCCGTCCACTCCCGCCACTCGCCCCGCAGCGCCGCCTTCGACGCCTACCGCAACAAGCAGCTCAGCTGGGCCCAGAACCCCGCCGCCACCCTAGGCCTGGCGGCCTGACCGGGAAGTCTCCTGGGTCTGGTGCCGGTCGAGGAGGTCGCGGAGTTCCCGCAGCGGTCCGTGCTCGCGGTCTCCGGTGTACCACCAGCGTTCGGCGAGCTCGCGTACCTCGGCGAGTGTGGTCTTGGCGTCGTCCCGCTCAGCCTCGACGGTGTCGCGTTGACGCGGAGGGCCTGGAGGACGGCGACGTTCTCCGCGAGCTCGGCCTCGGCCTTCTCGGCGCGCTCGCGCTGTTCATCGGTGTAGGTCTCCAGCGTGGCGGCGAGTCCGACCATGCAGTCGGTGTGGTCGTACACCCTCGTCAGATATCGCCGGTGATGGTGTCGGGTATGGCCGGTCCAGGAAGGGTTCGGCCGTGGTCATCGGTCTCCGTTCAGGGCGCGGGCCAGCGAGAGGGCCCAGGGGTTGATGACGCCTTCGTCGTCGCCGTCGGCCTGGTCGTCAAGGAGTTCGGCGAGGGCGCGGCAGGTCTTGGGACTCATGAGGGCGGCGAGTTCTCCGGAGGGTCCGCCGAGGCCGTTGCGGACGCCGTTGGCGTACCAGTTGGGCCGGTCGGTGAGGGCGGATCGCCAGGCGGGCTTGGTGTCGATGTCGGCCTCGGCGGCGTCTGTGTGCTGGCGGAGCGTCTGGGCGGCAGCCCGGAGTTCGTCGGCGGGAGTAGTCATCGGGTGTGCTCCGGGGTTGGTGTGGGTGTCGGGGGTCCAGTCGTAGAGCCGACCGTGCGAGTCGCGGTGAGCTGGGAGCCGGGGACCTGGGCGAGGCTCGTGTGGAGGGTGACCGCGATGTCGGCTGCTCGGTAGCGCTCGGTGGGGGAGGTGACGATGGCGAGGTCGCCGGTGAGGCGGTCGATGATGACGGGGACGCGGCAGGTCACGTGGTGTCTCCGGGGTTGGTGTGGGCGTCGAGGGCGGCGCGGACGGCGGTGACGGTGAGGGGTCCGCTGGCGCCGTACCCGAGGGCGTCGGTTTCGTCGGCGAGGGCGCGCACGGCGTTGAGGGCGGCCCCAGCCCGCTCGGCACGCTGCTTCTCCTCGCGCCACTGGCGGTTGCGGAGGCGGATCTGCGCCCACAGGTTCTGAATCTGGGTGGGGTCGGCGCCGCTCGCGCGGAGGCCACTGCGGAGAACGTGGAGTTCGGTCTCGGCGATCTTGGCCCGGCTGCGCTGCTTCTTGGCGCTCCGCTCGGCTTTCTCGGAGCGCTTGCCGATGAGCCTGGTGAGGTGCGCTGCTGCGGTGACCGCCTCTTCGGCATCCTGCTCGGCCTCCTCGACGCGCTTCCGCAGTTGATCCACCTCGGCAGCGGGGTGGACGTGGGGTTCGGCGGCGGGCGGCGTGAGGTCGTCGCGGAGTGCCTGGACCCGCTCGGGTTCCAGCTCCAGCCAGTACGGCTGACGGTTGGGCCCGGAGAGGCAGACGATGGTGGTGTCGTCGTCGCCGTGGAGGACGTCGCCGTCACCCCAGCGGAGCGGGACCGGGTCGTCGGCGGTGGTCGGGTCCGGCCCACCGGCGGCCTGAGCGGTGACCTGACGGGCGGCTCGGTCGTGGCGCCCCTCGGCGACGGCGGGGCTGAGCGTCTCCTCGGCGGTGCGCAGGATGCCCAGGAAGGCGTGGGTAGCGGCGAAGGATTCAGGGTCGGTCTTGAGGTCGTCGATGAGGTCGGATATCTCGTTGTCGTGGATCTCGACGTGGATGCGGCGCTGGCCGTCGATGCGGTTCATGTAGATGCGGTCCATGGTGGGCCTCCGGGGTGTGGGGGCCGCCCGGGCGACGGGGCGGCCCACGAGGGACGAAAGTCAGGTGTTGTCGGCCATCTGCCGCAGGTCTGCGGCCACGACGACGAGGACGTCCGCGTCCGGCAGGTCACCGTCAGGCGCTTGACCGCCCTGTTCAACCCAGGCATCGGTGAGGGCACCGATGGGTCCGGCGAGGTTGGCGAGGGTGTAGCTGAGGTCCAGCAGCACCTCGCGGAGGGAGCTGGTGTCGCGCAAGTTGTCGATTTCGGCGAGCGCCTGGGAGATGATCCGGAGCGTGTGGGTCTCGTTGGTACCGAGGTGGTTCAGGTCGGTCATGGTGTTCAGCTCCTGGCGTTGGGCCCGCCCCGTGGCCGAGCAGGGGACGGGGCTGGGGGCTGGTCCAGCCGCTGCTGGCGAGTGCCACCCGTAGTCCGTCGCGGATCGAGGCGTCGGGGCAGTGATCGTCTTCATCAGGAAGTCTTCTTCTTGATCACGCATGCTTGGTGAGCGATCGCCACAGCGACGGCCCGGCTGTGGGATCACAACCGGGCCGTCCGTCGTCGGGTGGGTGTGGGTTAGACCCTCTCGGCAGCCCAGAGGTCGTTGAGGTCCTGGCGAATCTCTTCCTCCAGGGCGGCGAGAAGCGCCTGCTCGGCGTTGAAGTCTCCGGAAACGGCTTTGATGAGGTCGTCCTGGACCTGCTGCTTGCCCGCGAGCACCGAGGGCATCCGCTCGTCCTGCGTGCCCTTCGCGATAAGCCGGTGGATGGTCACCGGCTTCGTCTGGCCCGTGCGGAAGAGCCGGCCGTTGGTCTGCAGGTAGTGCTCGAGTGAGAACGGCAGCGTGTACCAGATCATCGTCGAGCCGCCGTGCTGCAGGTTGAGGCCGTGCCCGGCCGCGGCGGGGTGGAGCAGCATTACTGGGATCTGCTTGGCGTTCCACCGGCGGACCATGTCGCGCGAGCCGTCGAAGGCCCGCGCGTCGATGCCGGCCTTCCGGAGCCGCGTGAGCAGCTGCTCCTTGTCGGACTTGAAGTGATAAGCGATGAGCACGGGCTCGCCGCCGCTGTTCCGCACCAGGTACTCAGTCATCTCGATCTTCTTGTCGTGGATGACCTCGTACTGCCCCTTCGTGGTCGGATCGTCAGGATCCCCGGTGTAGAGCGTGCCCGAGGCGAACTGCATCAGCTTGCTCGTCAGCACCGCCTGGTTCGTGGCAACGATCGATTCGACGCTCTGCGTCAGCTTCCCGTCGTCGCCGGTGTAGGTCTGCACGATGTCCAGGACCAGGTCGCGCTTGAAGTCCTTGTAGGCCCGGAGCAGATCCGGTGGGAGCGTGACATTGACGTCCTGGATGCTGAGCGCCGGGAGCTGCAGGCTCGTGTTCTGCGCGCTCATCACCAGGTGCGAGATGGCCTGATGGATCTCGGCCTCGGCGTTCGCCGTGGGGATCCACTTCGCCGGGGTCGTGGTGCCGGGCACCATCTTCGGCGTGAACCAGCGGTCGCGGAACGCGGTGATGTTCTGGCCCAGCGTCCGGCCCTGGTCAAGCAGGTAGACCTGGCTCCACAAGTCATGGAGACCGTAGGGGCTCGGCGTTCCCGTCAGCTCGATGAGCCGGGTCATGGCCGGCCGCACCGTCGCCAGGGCCTGGAAGCGCTGCGAGTCGTGCGACTTGAAGCCCTGTGACTCGTCGATGATGACCGTCTGGAAGGGCCAGATGATGGTGTCCTGGCCACCGATGTTCTGGACCGGCAGCTGGTCGACGAGACCGAAGCGGCACTGAGCGCAGCCTGCGCCGGAACAGCTTCGGCAGCCATAGGCTTCCCACGTCACCAGAGCCGACTTGAGCAACTCCTGAATCCAGTCGCGGATCTTGGCCTTGGCAGGACCCCGGTCGTTGCCGTTGCCGGCGACCAGAGCACGGTACGCGTCAATCAGCTCGTCTCGGCCCAGTGGCCCCTGTGCCTGGAGCAGACCCAGGATCGCGGTGGCCTCCGGTGAGATGGCCGGGGCAGGCACTGCTCCCGGCACTGACGTGAGCAGCTTCGTCTCCTGGGACGGCTGAGTCAGCAGCTCCTGATTGATGAAGTACATCGTCGGCGGATCGGTGGCGACCTCCCGGAAGCGCTTCAGGCGCTTGGCCTTGGAGAGCTTCCTGTCGTTCTCGTCGACGATGAGCGACTTCGTCCGAATGGGGAAGCCCCACTTCTCGATCTCGTCGATCCAGGTGGAGCGGGCGATCGCCACGGGCGCCACGACGAGGATGTGCCCCATCGGTCGAATCGTCTGCAGGACGGCGAGGGTCGTGAGGCATTTGCCGGCCCCGATGTCGAGCCACGCACCGGCGAAGGGGTGGTCAACGAGGAAGTCGTGCATCCGCTGCTGATGCGGCATCAGCGATATCGGGGATGCCGCGGTAGACGTATTCATGCTGCTTGTCCTGACTGTTCTTCCAATGGTGGTTAGGCTTGTTCGCGTCGTGGAGCAGCTTCGGAGGCGGCTCGGGAGGCAGTGCCCGCGCTGAATGTTCACGACCTCGGGCAGCACCTCGGTGGTGACCGATGGCAGACCGTCTGCAGCCCGCCTGGAGTCCAGTGCAAAAGCGCTGGCTACGGGGGTAGGTGGCAGCCGGGCTTCAGCCACAGCTGCTGAACACACGAGACGCTGGATAGTGAGCATCTGAGAACGGACATCTCGTGGTCATGAAGAACTGTCCGCCGGCGTTCAAGGCGGACGCGGTCGCACTGCACGGGTCGCGGCCCAAAGCGACGATCAGGTCGGCCGCCGCCGATCTCGGGATCAGTCCGGAAACGCTGCAGAGCCGGGTGAGGGCTGCCGGCGCCAGCCGTCCCTGGGGACGCCGGACACAGGAGCCGGCCCGGCCGTCGGCCCGCTGGAAGCGGCGAACGCGGCTCTGCGGAAGAAGGTCCGCGAGCGGGAGGAGAAGCGCGAGATCCTGCGGAAGGCCGCGAAGTATCTCACCGGGGAACCGCTGCCAGTGCGTCGCCGACCATCAGAGCCGCTACGGCGCGATGCGGCCGTGCAGCATCCTCGGAGTCAGCCGCTCGAGCTTCCACTACTGGCGCCGGACGGCCTCGGACCGGGCCGCCCGTCAGCCCGGATACGGGCGGTGCACCAGGACCCGGACGGCACCCACAGAGCCCTGAGGATCACCGCCGGCTCTGCGAGACGAGCGGCGAGGCGGTCAACCACAAGTGGGTTGCCGGATCATGCGGGCGTTCGGGATCGAAGGAGTCCGTCTGCGGCGCCGGCGTCACACCACCGTCCCCGATCCGGCCGGGAGACCAGGGGCATACGGCGTGCCGCTCACCCGTCGTACGTGAGATAGGCGTACCAGGTTAGGCGGTCGCCCTCTGCTGAACCAGGCCTCGCGGCAAAGGCCGGGTGGCCCGCCAGGGTGAGGTGGCGTGCTACCACGCAGAGTTCTGAGAGAGCGGTTTGTGAGTGTTTGACTGGTTCTGGTGTCACCTGATGGTGTGAGTGTGGACTGGAGTTCGCTCGCTCGGCGCCGCTGCTCTGCTGGGGTTGGCGGCGTGAGTGAACGCAAGCCGTACCCAAGCGACTTATCCGACGAGCAGTGGTCGTTGATCGAGCCGGTCATCACAGCGTGGAAGGACCGGCATCGGTCTGTGAGCGGCCATCAGGGCGCCTATGCGATGCGGGAGATCGTGAACTCGATCCTTTACCAGGGCAGGACCGGTTGCCAGTGGGCTTACCTCCCGCACGATCTGCCGCCGAAGAGCGCGACGTACTACTACTTCGCCGCCTGGCGCGACGACGGGACCGACCAGATCATCCACGAACTCCTGCGCTGCCAGGTCCGCGAGCGGGCCCGCCGATTAGAGGACCCGACCCTGGTGGTCCTGGACACGCAGAGCGTCCACGTGGCCGCCGGGGTCCCCGCCTCCACGACCGGCCGGGACCCGGCGAAACGGGTTCCCGGTCGCAAACGGGCCCTGGCCGTCGACGTGTTGGGCCTGGTCATAGCCGTCATCGTCCTGGCCGCGAACACGCACGACAACGCCGCGGGCATCGCCCTTCTGGACCAGGTCGCCCAACACGCTGGCGGCACCGTCCGCAAGGCGCTGGTCGACCAGGGCTTCAAGAAACAGGTAGTCGCGCACGGCGCCGGCCTGGGCATCGACGTGGAGATCGTCGAACGCAACCCGCAGGACAAGGGCTTCGTTCCGCAGCCGAAACGCTGGAGGGTCGAGCAGACCTACGGGATCCTGCTACTGCACCGGCGCCTGGTCCGCGACTACGAGCACCGACCGTCCTCCTCCGCCTCGCGTGTCTACTGGGCTATGACCCAGGTCATGGCCCGTCGCTTGACCGGCGCGAACACGCCCACCTGGCGCGACCCGCAGGCGGTGAGCGCGTGACCATCCAGCCCCTCCTCGACGCGCTCGATGTCCAGGAAGACGCCGCGCAGGCCCTGGCCGACGACCTCCGCACGCAGATCGAGGAACTGCAACGCCAGCTACAGGAGGCCGAGACCCAGCTCGAACACCTCGCGATCACCCGCAAGACCGTCACCGCCCTCGCCGACCGCCTCCCGGCTCGGGCTACCCCGCCCGAACACCCGGACTACCCCCGCATCCTCGCTCTCTTCAACGAGGCGACCGGCCCCCTGCGGGCCCGTGACGTCTGCGAAGCCCTCGGCCACGAACCACTGCCGAAGAACATCGAAGGCACCCGCGCCAAGCTGAAACGCCTGGTCAAACTCGACGTCCTCATCGAAGTCGACACCGGCAGCTTCACCAAGAAGCAGTAGCCGACCGAACCCCCGCAGCCAGCAGCCCTCTCCCCAACCTCAACTCGAAACGGACATCAACTCTCGAACCGCCCTCTGACAGCACCATGGCGTGGTGGATGTCGCGTAGCGCTGCCGCGAGGACATCCTCACCGCCACGGAGAGCCGTCCACTGGTTGCTCGTGGTGACCGCGCTCGCCGGCGAGGTGATCTGGATTGCTGTGGCTCCCATGCGCAAGGATTGGCCAGGCATGATCGCCACGTCCTCCCTGTGCACGGGGACGCGCGCCGGAATCACCGGGACATCCGGGACCTGACCGGCCTCGGCGTGGGCCGGACCGGTGTAGGTGAGCCACAGAACGACCGCCCCGTTCCCGTCGGGCCCCCGATCTTCCTCATGCGGCAGGTGCTGGTCGCGCCGGTGCGGAGGGTACACCTGGACCGAGCGATAGGTGTACCACTCATCAACTTCGTGGATGGCTAGGAGCGTGTCCCAGTAACGGGCAATCCTCCTGCGTTTCGTGATCTTTCGTGCGGGATGATGGCGGTATGCGTGGTGGGGATGGGCTGTTCGAGGTCGAGCCGGTCGAGAAGAAGCGGTCTCAGGACCGTCCGGCGGCGGTGGACAAGCGGTTCAGGGCGTTCGACCCGCACCAGGCCCTGCTGCTGCCCCCGTCGCTGGACGACTGGCTGCCGCAGGACCACCTCGCCCGGTTCGTCGCCGACCTGGTCGACGAGGTACTCGACCTGGGACCGGTCCTGGCGGACTACACCGAGAAGCGCGGCTACCCGCCCTACGACCCCAGGCTGATGCTGCGGCTGCTGATCTACGGCTACACCACCGGGGTCCGCTCCTCGCGGGCGATCGAGCGCAAGTGTGCCGACGATGTCGCGTTCCGCTATCTGGCCGCCGACCAGGCCCCGGACTTCCGCTCGATCTCACGGTTCCGCCGCCGCCATCTGGACGCTCTCGCCGGTCTGTTCACGCAGTCGCTGCACCTGGCGCAGAGGCTGGGCATGGTCAAGATGGGCCGCGTCGCCCTGGACGGCACGAAGCTGGAGGCCAGCGCCTCCAAGCACAAGGCGATGAGTTACGGCCGCCTGGTCGAGAAGGAAGAGCGCATCGAGGCCGAGATCGCCCAGCTGGAGGCCATGGCACAGGCTCTGCTGGCCGACGCCGAGGCCACCGACACCGCCGAGGACCAGCGGTTCGGCGCCGACGGCAAGGACACCGACCTGCCCGCCGAGCTGGGCCGCCGCGAGAAGCGCCTGGCCAGGCTGCAGGCGGCCCGCGCACAGATCGAGGCCGAAGCCGCCGACAAGGCGCGCGAGCACGCCGAGGAGAAGGAACGCCGCCGCCAGGAACGTGCCGGCGCCGACGACGGGCAGGCCGTGACCGACGCCGGAGAGGCGGCCGCCGCGAAGTCCCGCCCCAAGCCCAAGGCCCAGGCCAACTTCACCGACCCCGACTCGCGGATCATGAAGAACAGCGACGGCGCCTTCATCCAGGCATACAACGCCCAGGCCGTCGTGGACGCCGAACACCAGGTCATCACCGCCGCCGACGTGACGACCAACGCCTCCGACGCGCTGAACTACACCACCATGCTCGACCAGTGCGCAGCCAACACCGGCGCCCACCCCAAGCAGGCGCTGGTCGACGCCGGCTACTGCTCCGAGACGAACCTCGAAGCCGCAAAGGAACGCCAACTGACCTGCGGCACCGACACGTTCATGGCCACCGGCCGACTCGCCCACGACGAGCAGGTCCCGCCGGCGCCACGCGGACGCATCCCGGCGAGCGCCACCCTCAAGGAACGGATGGCCCGCAAGCTGCGGACCAAGCCCGGCAAGGCCGCCTACAGCCGCCGAAAAGCCATCGTCGAACCCGTCTTCGGCCAGATCATGACCTGCCAGAACGGCCGCCAACTCCTCCTGCGCGGCGAGGACGGCGCCCGCGCCGAGTGGCGACTGCTCGCCGCCTGCCACAACCTCCGCAAGATCTTCCGACACACCGGAACCACCGCACTGGCGTCCGCAATCGCCTGACCGGCGAGACACACGACCGACCCACCCCGCCGCGGCCCCGACGGGACACCCCAAAACCGCCCGCAGACGGGCGACCGGGTCACCGCCCCCGATCCCGCCGATCACGATCACCCAGCCAGTTGCCCGTTACTGACCCACGCTCCTAGCGTGGCGAGGGCATAGTGAGCCATGGCCAGGGCGAGGGACAAGATCTCATCGTCACTGGCTCCTCTGGCGCAGGCGGCGATGAGCTGGTCGTCCTCCCAGTAGGCAAAGCCGCGGAACAGGTGCGGCGGGCCCTGAGGGTCGTCCACATCCGGCACCAGGAAACTGACCCGGGGAGTGAAGGCGGAGGCGTGGCTGCTGACCTCGGTCCAGGTCAGGGTGACGCCACGGTGCTCGTAGCGGATCGTGCTGAGGAGCCGTTCGAGACGCTGGCCGTGAACGGCGACAGCGTCTTCGCGGCAGGACCTGCACATCGACTCCTCGCAGGTGAGACCGGATTGGCCGCACAAGCAGCGTTCCATTTCCCGGATCATGGGCGGGAGGTAGGGGACGAGTGTCGGCATGGTCGGGCCCACGAGCGGTATCGCGCCGTGTGGGGCTGTTCTGAGCTGGGGCATCGACTTCTTCCTTACGTGAACGCGATCGCTCTGGTCACCTACCTGTGACCTCGCCGCCCACTCCGCAGAGGCGTCCGGTCCGGCAGCAACGACTCGATCCTCGCCCACTGGCCAACATCGACCACCTGGCCAAGGCCGTCAAACGACGGCTCAAAAAGATCCAGTACCGCCCGCACCTGATCGACGGAGCACTCGCCCAGGCCGGGTTGATCATGGACGGCTGCCCCCACCAGACCCGACATCGCGCATTCAAGCTCAGTAGCACCGGTGCCGCTCATAGTCCTCTCTCTTTCGATCGTGGCGGTGGGCGCCCAGTTTCTGCCGGTGCGCTGCACGAGATAGACGTCCAGCCATACGGCACGGCTGTCTGCGAGAACCGCTTCAGCGGCCGCGCGACTCAGCCTGCCCAGTGGCTCGACGCCGTCGGGATGGGACGTGGACGCGATGCCGTACTCGAGCCTGGCCATGCTCAGCTCCTGTGGTACCGCTTCAGATGATTGTTGATGCTGGTCTGGGCTCCGGCGTATCCGCACCCTTGGGGGCACAGTTCCCAGCCGCCCCGGTTGAGGGCAGCTTCCCGGATGGTCTCGCGGCCGCCGGGGGCGAAGTCCGTGTCAGCGAGAAGGCGGGCGACGGACCCTTCATGGTGGACGGCCATGTACGCCGCTTCGGCGATCTTGTCGTGGCCTTGGGCGAAGAACTTCCCGAGACCGATCTCCTTTTCACACCCGCACCAGCAGAAGCCAGTCGGAAGGAGGCGGGGCTTGTTCACGGGGTGTCTTCAGCCTCGACGGTTTCGACGATGTCGAATGAGACGGCAGCGTCCTCGGTTCCGTCAAGGAACTCGGCTGCGGCCTCGCTCGGGCTGGTTGCCTCGGTATAGACGTTCAGGACCATGCGATAGGTGGGCATGCACTCAAGGTAGTAACTTATGGCTTACAGCCAAGACACCACGTCTGAACTTCCGCGGCTTGGGGTTGCCTGACCCGCTGGCCCGATCTGGGCTGACTCGATAATGCCCTGCACTCGAAGGTGTGAGCGAGGGCAGTTGGGCCGTCGCTTGCAGATCTTGCTGACCCGCGACGCCCGGCAAGATACGAGAGAGACGATCTAACGAGCGCGCGGCGGCGTTCACTGATCCTTTGTGACGATGTGTTCACCCTCGATCTGCTGGGCAGCCTTGATGGCGTTGGCGATCCACCACCGGTGCTGGCTGGCCCGCATGGTCTGGTCGGTGGGGATGTTGTGCTGGTCGGCGATGGTCCACAGGGTCTGGTCGCCGGCACAGTCGATGTCGTTGTGAATGTGGTCGGGGTCGGTGTTCTCGCAGTTCCAGCCGACGAGGACTGCCCAGAGGAAGGCGTCCAGCTTGTCGGCGGCCCAGTCGCGGGGGTCAAGGGCGATACGCGTGCGGAGGTTTTCGAGGGCGATCTTCACTCCGAGGAGGGCGGGCACCGTGAGGCTGTAACCCACGGCGTACGCCCGGGCCAGGCTGCGGAGCTCAGGCACTTCGGCTTCGGCGTCCCAGAGCCGGTCGTACAGCTCTGCAAGGGACTCCTCGGTGCACTCAGCCAGAGGGAGTCGGTGTTCGGGGTCGGTGACGGGCGGGGCGGGCGGCAGCGCACCGGTTTCGGTGAGGAGGTGCTGCTCCCACAGGGCGGCGAGAAGACGGTGCCAGCGCTGCGGGACGGGCCACCAGCCGCACGGGCAAGCCACGGACCAACGGCCGGAAGGCAGTTCGAGACGGCGCGGCCAGTGGCTGGTGACGAGGTCCTTGTGGTCGGGGCAGATGTGGCCGCCCGTGGGGAAGATGCTGCCCGTGCCGAGCGTGCACCAGCCTTCCCCCGACCACTCGGCGCGCATGCGCGAGCCAGCCATCGTCGCCGTGGCGTCGAATTGGCGCAGACACCCGGGCACCAGGCACGTGCGCAGCACCGGGGCGTTCGCGAGGGAGTCGATGTGGACGTAGAGGGCTTCGAGCTGGTCTTCCGTCAGGTCAGCAAGCGGGATGCGCTCTTCACGGATCACGGTCAGATCTCCTCTGTGGCGATGTACAGGTAGCTGGTGCTGGTCGGGCGGAACCGGTCGAGGCGGGTGCGGGTGCGGCGACCAGGCTGGGCCAGGGCGTAATGCCAGCCGATGACCAGCTCGAAGGTGGCGTGCGTCGCGTCGAACTCGAGGATGCGCAGACTGGCGCAAGCGGACTATCAATCTGGTCTCGCATTGCGACGGTTGGCCCGGCCGGCCACCTCTGGATCACGGTGCTGTCACCTGCTGATCGGATGGGGACTCGAGGAGGTGGGCGATGAACGCATCGACGCCCGGTTTGTCGTCGATGACGTGGACCTCGGCCCCGTGTCGGCGCAACTTGGCGTGCGTGAGCTGTTGCAGCTTCCGCAACCGGCCGCCGGGGCGTTTGACCTCGACGAAGACGGTGCCGCGGGGGGCGACGACGATCCGGTCGGGCACTCCCCCGCGGGCCGGCGAGACGAACTTCAGGCATAGAAAGCCGTGTGCCCGGCACTGGGTGAGGAGGTAGCCCTCGATGTCCCGCTCACGCGGGGTCGTCATCGGCTCTCACACGTCTCGCCCGAAGGGGCCTTCGGCGCACCGTACTTCAGCTCGCCTGGTGAGACGAGCCGGAGGCCTGTGGGGTGGGTGTGCATCCGGAAGACGCTGAGGGTGGAGCACTTCGTGCCGTAGTGATCCCGGACCTGGGCCTCCCCGTCAGCAACGGACTCGATGACGACGTGGCGGTTGCTCTGCCCATTGTCGAGGTTCTCCCAGATCTGGCCCCGACGGACCAGGATGCCCTCGCAGGTCGTGTTCTTCTCCCGCTGGGCCTGGGCATCGTCGTCCTGGGCGGAGGCGTCGGCCGGCGGGACGTCGGGCACCAGCTCGTACTTCTTCAGAAAGGGGCCGATTTCGGTGATCGTCCGGCGCCGTGCTTGGTGATGGACCGAGCGCCGGAATCGGTAGGGTGAATCTACGTAGATGACTTCGGTCAGGATCCCGTCGCTTTTGCGTCGCCAGCGCTGACCGGGCTGGACTGATTCGGCCGGGGCACTCACAACTCGTCGCCCCCCTCGACGGTGCCGACGGGAAGTGTGGTCTGGACCATGACGTCTCTCGATTCTCTCGTCAGGGCAAGGCAGACTCGCCTTTATCTCAAATTCAACTCGGGCACCAGGCAGCGTCGCGTCGACAACACGGTCCGGCACCCGCGGTCCGGTGGCGGCGCGCTGCTGATCAGGTGACGTTCTTCCAGTTCTTGGTGAACGTCTCGTCGAGCATCCGGGTGTAGATGCCGAGATCGAGCGCCTCGATGAGCTGCTTGACCCGGGCGGGCGGCAGCGCGCGGAGATCGTCGTTGACGACGACCACCGACCAGTACGGATCAATGCCGTTGATCCGGCGGATCACGGCGTCCTGGTCATCGGGCAGCAGCCTGAGACCGTCGGAGGTGCTGGCCTCACTGCGGTTCTTCGCCCACCCGTGGTGGCGCAGGATCTCCAGCGCGACCGGATCACGTCGCACCCCGGCGCTACCGGACTCGCGCCGCTTGCTCCGGCTGGCCGGGTTCACCTTCCATGCGCCGGCGTTGTGCAGGCTCACGGCACCATCGGTGCCGTCACGGACGATGAAGACCCGGTTGACCATCTGCAGGGCCCGCGGGTTCACCAGCTGCCCATCGACGTCCTCGTTGTCGTCACGGTCGGACCCGGCGCGGACCGGGTCGGCGGCGAACGGGTAGGTGATCGATCCACGCGAGGCGGCGAGGACGTTCTGGAACAGCAGCAGTGTCCGCACGGGATCGGCCGGGTCGATCGCCTCCTCGATCACCTTGCGGCCCAGCAGGGGATCGAAGGGCTCGCCAAGAGCCTCCTCTCCCCCGCTGGCGACAGCCTGCAGGTAGCGGGCCAGGGCGAAGTCGATCACGGCCGGGTGGGCCAGCGACTTCGTCGGGGTAGGACCCGCGTGGCAGGCCAGTGTCCCGCCGGAGGCGGTGATGATCGGGCTGTCGGCGACGCTGCGGTCCTCACTGGGCGACTCCAGCTCGAGCCGGTTGTTCGAGTCCTTGCTGATGAGGAACATCAGCTCCGGTTCGATGTCGATGCCGATGGCGGCCTGCTGCTCGGCGAGCACCTGGTTGTTGGCGGTCTCGTCGAAGCCGTTGTCGCCGCCGACGACGGAGTAGAGGCCGTCGGTGTTCGTCGAGATGATCCGCGCGCCGGCCAGCGTCTGGGCCTGCCCGATCCGCCAGCTGAACAGCTGGCCGATGATCCGCATCGAGACGGTGCGGTTGTTCATCCTGATGGGGGTCCGGTGTGCGGCGTCAGCGGCTCCAGAGGCCGAGTTGAGAATCAGCTTCGTGCCGTTGCGCAAGGTCGTGAGCCGGGCCTTCTCCTCGGCGGAGATGCCTGGCTTCTTCATCTCGAAGCCCAGACGTTCCTTCTCGAAGAAGATCGTCGTGTAGCGGTCCTCGCCCAGCTCGGGGTTGTAGAACGCCCTCATGTTGCGCAGCAGGTTCGGGTAGTAGCTCGTGAAGTCCTCGTGGATGACGAGACCTGCCGAGGTCCGTGCGAACTTCGGGTGCAGCTTGGTGGACCCGTCGGTCTTCGTGGTGAACAGCTCGGGCGCCCTCTTCGCCGGCTCATCGCGGTAGATGGCCTTGACCGCCGAGGTGACGGCCAGGACAACCTTGCCGTCGAGCACGGTTCCGTCGGCCAGGCGCACGTGCATCGCCTCGGTGTCCGGACGCTGAGTGTCCAGCAGCTGCGCTGGGTCCGGCACGTGGGCCTGCACACGCGCGAGCTGTTCAGCCTGGTCCGGGTTGTCCTTCTTCGGCTTGCGGTACTTCACCTTCTTCGGGTCCGAGCCCAGCAGCACGAGCCGCTTGTCGACGGGCGTGCCGTCGGGCAGCGTCAGCAGGTTGTGCTGGCGCTTGGCCTCGGCGACGAAGTCCTTGGCGTCCGGATAGAGGAGCTTGGCGAGGCCGATCATGGCTGTCTGCTCCCGGTGCTCGAAGGAGTCGGCGTCGAAGACCTTCATGTCCGCTTCAGCGCCGTGGATGCCGCCGGTGCTGAACGTCGCGAAGCACGACGACGGGGAGGCGTCGCGGTGGAAGTAGGGCACGTTGTTCGGCGTCTTCGGCAGCTCGCGCAAGGACTTGGCCGGGAGGTCGAACAGGTCTCGGTATTCCTCGGAGTCGTTGAGGTTCTGTCCCTCGATTGAGCGGTAGTAGTTGACGACCTGGATGAACTGACGGTGTGCCATGGCCTGCACCGGCGTCGCGGCTGGGTTCTTGGCAGGATCAGGTGCCACGTTCTCCTCGAAGAAGCGCACGCACTCGTCGAGCACGTTGACCTGGGGGATGCCTTGCTCCTCGGCCACCTCCTTGGCCGGATAGAGGAACGACACTGCCTCGATGTCGTTCAGCGAGGTGTACGGCGCGAGGATGCGGCCGACGAACTTCGCCGAGGAGGAGTCGATGGTCAGGCGGTCACGGCGCACCGCGCCGTTCTTGGCGTAGACGGTCTCGGAGTACTGCGCCAGCAGGCCGGCCTTGAGGTCGAAGTTGCTGGCGTAGGCGGGGTGCTGGAAGAGCTGGGCCAGGCCCAGGCAGTCGGAGACGTTGTAGGCCAGCAGCTCGTAGAGGTCCTCGATCGTGGTGATCGAGGTGTCGTGGTGAAGCTTCTCGGACTCCTTGATCTGGCGGCCGAGCATCCCGAGCAGGCGCTTAAGGCTCACATTGGTCTGCAGCTCGTTAAGGCGGGCGACGTCCAGGTGCCGGCCCGAGTGCATCATGGCGCGGCGGATCTTGGCGGCCGGGCCGTTCCAGCCGAGGTAGCCGGGCATGTACTCGATGTGCTCGTTGAACAGCTTGTCGTTGTGCTCGCGCATTTCGCGCGCGGTGGTCGGCTGGACCAGACGAGCGGAGTGCGGAGCCGGAAAAACTTCCATCAGGTACAGTGCGAGCATGGTCATGTCGTAGTTCAGCGAGTTGTACCCGGCCAGGAACGGGTGCTTCAGCGGGTCGTACTCGAGATCCGTGTCGCAGACGGGGCGCAGGATGGCTGGATAGGACGAGGTCTCGCTGCGGTCGTTGACCTGGTCGGCGTTCGAGAGGCCCATCAGCTTGGCGAGCCGGAGGTTGCCCCGTTCGCCGCGCAGGTTCCACAGCTGGACGCTCACCGCGGGCAGGCCCGGGTTGGAGCGCACCACGGCCTCATAGAGTGCCTGCGGGTCCACGGCGTCGGAGAGGTGTTGGAGGTCCGAGAGGAAGAAGATCTCCAGGTCGTCGACGGCTCTGTCGGGCTGCGGGGTGTAGGCGCACAGAGTGAAGACGTTCGACAGCGACTCGATGTCGTAGAAGGTGAAGCGTGCCTTCGAGGCCGTCACGGGTGTTCGCTGTGTGGCCATGGTGGGGATCTCCTTTCGTCGGTCCGGCCATCACGGCCGGTGTCTGGGGAGGAGGCAGGCGCTGTCTCGGATGGAGTCGCGGGAAATGCCTCGGCGCGGGGCATCCTGCGTCAGGACGCCTCACCTGTGAGCCGGGGTCTTCTCCTGGGGTCTGCCGTGATCTGCGAGTGGACGGTGAGGTTGGTGATCCGCAGTTCACTCCCGTTGTCAGCAGTTGCCGTGATCAGGTGGCTCCTGTTCCTCAGTGGCGTCGTCGGTCGGGGAAGATACACCCGTCTGCCGGAGCAGTCCGCGGTAGTTGGCCTGCAGCGCCGGCTGCGACTTCTTCTTCAGGTCGCTGCCGGTGTAGCCCGGGTGCATCCACTTCTTGAGCTCGTACTCGGCGATGAGCACCTCGGGGGTGTGCATCATCTGGCCGGGCCGGATCTTGCGGTTCTTGTCCGGGCAGTGCCACAGGACATCCAGCTTGACGATCGCCACGAGGTCGGTGATGAACCGCTTGTTGCTCACGGGTGAACCCGACGGCGAGACGTCGGCGAACCAGGCCTTGTACAGGTCGTAAAGGAACGTGAACGGTGCCAGGTCCCAGGCCAGCCGATCGCGGAACTCACTCCAGAAGTCGCGCACGGGGTCGTTGGCCTCCTTGTACTCGGCCAGGACCACCTTGGTCGCCACCGGTTCGGAGAACTCGTAGTAGTGCCCCGGGGAGGACGCGCCGGCACGGTTGATCACGTACCAGAAGACGTACTCCAGAACCTCGCGGCGCTGTAGATAGTCGTCCCTGATGTACGTCTTCTCTGCCCCGGTGAAGCTCTTCGTGAAGGGTACGAAGAGCTGGCGGCGGTAGAAAGAACCGGATTTGTCCTTCGCGACCGGGAACTCGTTCAGGCACTGGATCATGAATCCGAAGAACTGAAAGGCGACCGGTATCCGGTGCTTGCGGTTGATCATGATGACGTCGGCGGTCACGATCGCCTTGAGGTTGGCTGCCTTGTCGATGAAGGTGCCGACGTCGTTCTCGTCGACGATGATCGCGTTGGCGCGCACCAGCGGTTCGAGCGCGAAGTCCTTGCCGAAGTCCGAGAGTGGGATCGAGGCATGCGCGCCGCCTCCGAGAAGGTTGCGCATGAGCGCGCAGAGCGTGCCTTTACCGTTGTTGCCCTCCGCCGAGTAGAACCAGGCGGTCTTGCGCCAGCGCACATGCGGCCGGATGATCGCGCCGATGATCTCCCAGATCAGGTCAGCGAGGCCTTCGTCACCGGGCTGGTCGAAGAGTTCCTCGATCCAGGTGACGACGTCCCAGTCTCCGTCATCGGGGTGCGCGATGACCTGCTGCGGGGCGTTGTCCACGTAGTCGACGTCGTTCTTCGTCAACAGCACGATGGCGGGGTCGAAGGGGTGGACCTGCTTGGGTTCGAAGTGGAAGTTCTTGCCAAAGATCGTGACGTCCACCGGCTCGGCGCCGTAGAAGACGATGCCGTTGCGCGCGGCGATGAAGTCGCGGTTCGTGCTCTGGTGCCTGCGCGGGCTGTCCTCGCGCAGGACGGCCAGAACCTCGCCGAACTCCTTCAGGCGCAGCTGGGTGTTGTACATGCGCGCCGTGGTGCGGATGTCGTCCTCACTGGTGGTGTACGTCCCACGCGCGCCCCCCGTGGGCTGATACATCGCCAGCAGGTCGTACTCACGGTCAGTGTTCTTGGCGTTGGGTGCGATGCGGATGACATGGTGCAGACGCACGAGGATCTGGGCGACCTGCCAATGCGTCAGATATTTCGGAAGGGGGTGCCTCTCGGCGGCCGTGGCCGCCTTGGCGTTCTCGGACTTGATGACGCCGCCCAGGATCGCCAGCAGCTCCTTCTCCAGCACGCGGGGCGTCGGAGGATCGGTCGGGGCGATCTGGTCGAGGTAGGCAGCGGTGACGTACGTGACGATCTCGTTCGGCGGAGCCATGTCGTCGCGCTGTGAGAAGTACCCCATGACGCTGGTCAGGACGTCAGCGACGGGGTTGGTACGGGGTCCGGGCCTGGAACCGGCGGCAGATACAGCTGTGGAGGCATCAGGAGGTGTCATGTTGCTGCTTTCTCGATCGTGACCGAGCTCCTGCCGGCGATGCGTGGGAAGCCGACTTGACTCGCAATCGAATGGAACGCGATCTCGACACTACGCCATCCCGACTGCCTTTCGCAACGATTGACACATCAATCAGCAGGCAAGTCGAGTGGTGCATCGAATGACTCTCTACTGGCGACTGAAAGGACAACAGGCAGGAGCCGCAGAGGGTGTGCGCAACCGCTACAGCCGCACGAGCCGCGAGCCCGGGCGGGATGCGAGAGGTCGGCAGCTACGCGGAGCACGCACGCGAAGGCGCTGGCTCTCGCGCTCGACCACGCACCCGCGGGCGGCGTGAGCCGCCCGGCCTGCGGTCGGGGTTCGGAGGAGTTCTTCCGACCGGCCGAGTCGGCTGCCCCCGGGGCATCAACCGGGCGTCCACCAGGGAATCACGGGAGCCTCATACCCCCTCCAGGTATCCGAGCTTGTACCACCTGACGTGGTACACCCGTCTTTCCAGGTCAGAGCAGTAGCCGGAGGTGTTCAAGAGCAGGGTGTACCACGTGGCATTCTCTACGTGGTACAGGCGTTTCACCTGGTCAGACGGCGTATATATACCCCCTGTACCACCTGTACCAGGAAATGGGGACTAGATACACGCGCGGGGAGACAGGAGAGCAGGCTGGCGAGCTGGAGTTGCCTGGGCCGTTCCCGAACGCGCCCCTCATGGAAACGCCCAGAAAGACGTGGTACTTGTGGTACGCGGACCGGAAAGGCTGTCTGACCAGGCAAAACGTCGTACCGCACTGGCGCTCCCACGTGGTACACCCGATGCGGGAAAGAGCCTCGCGGTACAGGTGCTTGCCCAGGTCAGACGCGGTTCTCGGGGCTGTACCACGTCTCGTGGTACAGCTGGCAGCTCGATGCGCCCTCCCGCGACCAAGCTCGAGACGGGCTTCCACGTCAAGCTGCCGTGTGGCCCTCAGGCGGCCAGTGGGACTTGACCGCGCGGAACATCCTCGGCGTCCCGAAGCTCGCAGAACACTCCTGGCACACCCTCCGGGCATGAGTTGGAACCCTGTCCGAGTCGTTCGCTCATGAGGCTCTACTCGATGCGGGATGGCATTGGGCTGGTACTCGCCGCCCATTGTGAGTAATCCGCGACACTGCTATCGTTGACGGCAGGTGATCGATGTTGCACTGGAACGTGAAAACAGAGAGGCCGGAGAGCATCCCCGTGGGAAGGGAGCTCTCCGGCCTCTTTGCATGTGCTGATGAGGGTGAGGCGTGGACGGCGCGAATCACCCAGGGGTGACCGCGTGACTGCGGCTACGGGCTCGCTCGCCCGCTTCGACGACGTAGAGGATCTCGTAGGAGATCGTAGTGTTGAGGTTGAGCCGGTTCGTGCTCCGGCTCTCCTTCACCGTGATCCTGCGGAAGCCGCGAACGGCCTCGGCGCGATCGAAGAACCGGCGCAGTCTCGTGTTCACGCGCTCACGGGCCTGTTCGGCGGTGATGCCCATGTCGGAGACGACGAAGACGTGCGTGTGACCGGGATCGAAGGTGGGCTTTTCACCGGTGTCGAGGTCCAGGCGGATCTTCGCACGGCTGATGTCGAGCGGGTCGGGACGGACGAGCTGCCCTCGTGAGTCGTACGCGCAGGTGCTGACGATAGCCATGATGAGATCCTCTCCTCTCCCGACGAGTATGCCTGAATAGCTACTTTCAGTCACACCTCCGGTGACCGGATCACCGCGGTCACCACGAGCACGCCCTCCGTACGAGGGACCGGCGACGGAAAGGCCGCCGGGTCCCGCGCGGAGGGCGCCATCGTTTCTCAGAAGAGGCTGGGTACCTCGCTCACTGCATCGCGGACTCGCCTTCCGCGCCCTCGACTGTGCCTCGCTCAGTTCCGCCGGCGACCCGCCGGTAGAGCCCCACGGCACAACCAGCGAAGGCAAGGCACAGCAGCACCGCGGAGACGGGGTTCGCCAGAACGCCGAGCATCTGCGCCGGGACAAGGGCGGCAGCGAGGTTGAAGCCCAGATGCAGGACCACGCAGGGCCACAGCGCGCGCGTGCGCTCGTACACCAGGGCCAGGAGCACCGCCAGTGGCAGGGTCGCGGCGAACTGCACGGCGTTGCCGTGCAGCAGGCCGAACACCACGGCGGAGACCAGCGTGGAGGCGAGGATGCACACCCGCTTGCGCAGCAACGGGTAGATCAGTCCCCGGAACAGGGCCTCCTCACCCGCGGGAGCCGCAACCAGGGTGAGCAGCAGGGTCGCCAGGGCACCCGCCGCGTGCCTGGTCTGGTTCGACGCGTCGAAGCCGGCGGACCCGGCCGTGACGTGGATCCACAAGGCCAGCGACTGACCGGCGAGGAAGGCCAGGACCGCGCAGCCGAGGACGGTCCACCCGAAGCGTGGGATCTCCGACTCCGGCCGCGGGGCCGGCGTATGCGCGAGCCACCGTGGCCGATGGATCCTCACCAAGCCGACCAGGACGACGACGAGCATGCCCAGGACGGAGGTCGCGACGATCGGCTCTCCGATGAGGAGGACTGCGAAGGTGCCGAGGCCGAGGTAGACCGCGACGACGGCGAACGGCACGAGGGCGCACCACCCGATGTCGAGCAGACGCGAAGTGATCGGTGGCGACGTCATGGTCTCCTCCTCTACGGGGTTCAAGCAGCCGTGTTGATCTGTTCGTTGATGACGGCCTGGACGCGGGTGTCGCCTCGGAAGGTGTTCAGCTGCAGCGTCGCAGTGAAGCGCAGCGTGCCGAGGTCGGTGCGGCTGGCGCGCTGCACGAAGCCCCGGAGCATGTCGAACTTCTCCTCGGCGACGTTCCACCACAGGCAGGACAGGCCGGACCGGGTGACCAGGCGCAGGTGCTGCGATTCGGATCCGATCCGGTCCACGCGCAGACCCAGGGGCTCGATCGCGATCTCGACGACCGGCGTGGTGAAGCCGTGCCCGAAGGGCTTGAGCCCTTCGGTCCGGCGCGCCAGCTCGAACAGCGGCTGCAGGTCCTCGAGGCCGACGTCGCAGTCGGCGTCCGGGCCGAGCACGAGATCAGCGTTCGGTCCGTCGGTGCTGACGGCGAGGAGGGCGACCTGGGTGGCTTCCTGCAGCACGGCGACGAGGTCGCCGAGCTTCTCGGCCTTCGCGACGCGGACGCCGCAGGCCTGCCGGTGCCCGATGGCGCTGAGACCGTCGTACGATTCCAGGCTGGTGATGATGTCGAACCACCCCGGCGCGCGACCGGAGCCGCTGACGAAATCGTCGGGACCGACGGGTCGGTTGACGACGACGACCGGGTGGCCGTTGGTCTCCATCATGCGGTTGGCCAGTAGCCCGTACATGCCTGGGTAGGCGTCCGAGAAGTACACCCACGGAGCCAAGGGCTGGTCTCCGGAGGTGAGTTCTTCCATGTGTTCGATGACCAGCCGCTTGCGCAGTTCGTTGCTCTCGATCACCTGGTGGGCGGCCTTGAGCTTGACGGCAGCACCACCAGCCGTGAACACCGCGAAGCAGGGCTCAAGCGAGGCCCCAGCGCGCCGGGGGCTGTTCATCGCCGGGGCGAGGTAGAAGCCGAAGAAGCCTTCGTCGAGGTCGTCTATGTCTCGGATCTTGCCGACCTGCGCGAAGGCCTTGAGTACGATCGCGAAGCCCTCGAATGCCTGGAGGAAGACGGGGTGGTGCGGCTCGGTGCGCAGCAGTTGCATCAGGATCGACTGCTCGACGTCGATGACACCGGGGTCAGCGTCGAACCCACCCCAGGAATTGGGGATCGTCTTCGGCGCGGCGACGCGCAGCAGACGGGCGATCGAGATCGCATCCCGCACCAACTGGCGGTTCTCGTACAGCACGGGCATGACGTCGGAGACGGTGCCCAGGCCGGCGAACAGGCGCAGCAGGTGGATCTCCCAGAGCTTCTCGGGCCGGTGCACGCGGGTGTAGGCCTCGATCACCTGGTAGAGCACGTGGGCACCGCAGATCCCGGTGTGGGCGTAGGTCTCATCGATCCGGCACGGATCGACGGTGATGTCCGCGGTCGAGCCCGGCGCGAGTTCCTCATGGTGATCGGTCACCAGCGTCGTCCAGCCCAGGGCACGCGCGGCGGCGATGCCGCCGTGGGAGTTCACTCCCCCGTCACAGGTGAGCAGGACCCGGGTGGCGGGCCACTTCGCCTGGATTTCGGCGATGTCCTCGGGCGCGAGCTCGTGGCCGCGGCGATAGTCGGGCAGGTGCAGCTCGACATCGAACCCGAGCTCGGACAGGCCGGCATAGCCGAGGACCCCGGAGGAGATGCCGTCCATGTCGAAGTCGGGGGCGATGGTGACCTTCTTGCCCCCGATCCGGGCGTCATGAAGGGCCTCGACCATCTCGGCCAGGTCCAGGAGCTCGTCATGCTCGGTGGACTCGATCTCCTTCAGGTACTGATCCGACCACCCCCTGCGCCGGCACAGCAGCTCGAAGAGATCGGTGTCCTCATCGGTGAGCGAATGGTCGTCGACGGTGTGGAGCATCGGCATGGTGGGGACCTCTCGATCCGGGTTTGCTGGTCGGTGGCGAACGGGGCATGCGACAACCCTGGCCATGCTGCGATTTTAACAGCACCACCCATCACTTCTGCTCATTTAGCAGCATTTTCGGGTCTCATTCGGGCTTCGAATGACACACTTATCTCGAATGGCCATGACAGGCTTTCCAAGGTCCTTGCGTATCGGCTACTGTCGCTGATATGGCCATTCGAAGCGTTGTCGAGTCAGATCTCAGTGGTAAGCCGGATGCGGCTACCGTGACCTTCGGCCTGGGCGACACCTGGTACGAAGTCGACCTCACCCCTGAGGAGCAGAAGGGCCTTGAGAAGGCGCTGGCGTCGTACCTGAAGGTCAGCCGGAAAGCCGGGAAGCCGGCACCCAAGAAGCGAGTCGTACCCGAGACGACTGCCGAGGAGCGCGAGAAGATCCGCGAGTGGGCCAAGCAGGCGGGTCACGAATTCGCAGAGCGCGGACGCATCCCAAAGAAGGTCATGAAGGCCTATGACGAGGCGCACGACATCGATCGGAGCAAGTAGCGCCGAGCCTAGTGTCGCCTCCCGGCCGACTCCCCTCCCATCCCCCATCCGCCCCTGAAGGGCCCTGCAGCACACTGCAGGGCCCTTCGTGTGTCTCAGAACGGCGGCGACGGATGGATCACGCTGGTCGTCTTGATCCCCGCGGCTTGCGCCCGAGACCTGCAGTGGATGGTGCCGTGCGAGAAGTGCCCCGGCGTATCCGGCATGAGCTGCTCCTGGCCTCGCTGCGGGCATCCGAGCTTCCGGCAGAGGTCGAGAAAGGCCGTGCACAGTACCTGAGCCCCGGCCTCGCGAAAGGCTCGGGCGGCGTCGACCATCTCCTGGTTGCGCTGGAAGCCAGCCGTTCTCCCGCGGGTCGACCAGTCGGCGGGGAAGGGGATGATTTCGAAGCCTGCGTCCTGCCACAGCAGCTCGGCTATGGCGTCGGCACCCTTGGGGCAGCGCCCCGAGAGGAGCACCGGCCTGGTGACGTTCTTGGGGCCCAGTCGCGCCAGGCGTCGTTGAACGTCTCACGCATGCTCCTCTCGTCGTCCCAGCTGCGGGAACCGGTGACGAGGACGACGTGCGAGAACGATTCTTGAATCATTTCAGCAATCATTCGAGTCTCCTCTCCCTGTGACTCGGCGGTCTCCGCAGCTGGAGTCGAGAGCTGCGGCCATGATGTCCGGGCAGGCGTGGCGGCCTGCATGTCGCTGGTCCATACCGGCCGGCTGGTACAGGGCTCGATGACGGCCAGGTCCTCCTCCCGGTGGAGCTCGACGCGGATTTGATCGTCGTTCCACATCGGCATGAGGTGGACGGTGTACATCCCGTCATCGCTGCGGGAGACGTGCACGGTGACGATCGTGGTGCCCTCGTCGTTGGTGAAGTCGACGTTGCCGATGTCCTCGGCTTCGCCGGCTGGGACTGCGTCATGGTGGGCCTCTTCGTGGGCTCGGGTACGGATGGCGACCATCGAGTGCGGACCCCGGTGGGGTCCGTGTGTCCGTGTGATCTCGTGGTCGACCCAGCTCCCGGGCCAAGCTCCGCTGGCTGACGATCCGGAAGATCTTGCTGGCGTGATCTGGTCCCGGATGGATCGCATAGCGAGCCGCCGCACGGGTCGTCACTTCTCGCCTGAGCCGGACGTGCAGCACCAGGCGATCCACCACTGCTGCACCCTTTGCTGTTGTCCACATCTATGGCCAACAGGAGCGGGGCAGTGGTGGGGCCTCCTGTCTCAAGCGCAGCGCTGGGCATAGCCGGAGGGAGCGCCGGCGACCGACGGACCGGTGAGCGAAGCGAACGGTGGAACCCGTCGGCTATGCCGACTAACACGTCCTCGGAGCGCAGCGGAGAGGCCGAGCGAAGCGAGGGTCCGCAGGACACGTGTTATCAGGTTCCCTTATGCCCTTTTTGCTTCCTTGTCGTCGTCGTCGCTGTTCCACGGCTGGAGCGTCAGCGGAAGCCTGGAACACCAGGGGAAACAGGCCGTACCCTCTTGACCCGTACCCCTCCCCCCTTTCCGCGCAGCGGGGGTACGGGACGGGCTGTTTCCCCTGGTCATTGCACCCTTGGCTGTACTGCTGTTTTGCCGTCCGTGATACGACCGTACCCCCATGCTCATCCGTCCTCGTGAAGCACGAGCGAGGCGGGGGTACGGGTCTGCTCCCGACGGGGCGCAGCCCTGGCTCATCGACCTGCTGCCGCAGGCGGCACAGCCCTCGCCGCGGCTGCGTTAACCAACCGTGAAAGAGGCCGACAGGAGCCCCCCATAGGCTGATGGGCATGATGCACACTCAGCTCACGGACGTCCCCGCGGGCGTTCTAACAGCCGTCGCCACCGCTGTCGGAACGGGTGGTCCCACCGGCGACGGTGCCTACGTTCACGTCCTCCAGGACGGCACCACGGCGGCCTGCGTGGTCGACGGCATCGGGCACTCGGAGCGCATCACCGCGCGCTCCGCTTTCCTGGCGGAGGTCGGCGCGCGGATCGCCGCCACCCGGGGGCCACTGCACGGCATCCTGACCGCCGCCGAGATGATCGCCGACCCGGGCCCGGACTCCTGCCCGGAGGAGGACGCGGTCGCGGTCGCCGTCGTCGCCAGGCCCGGCCGGGAGGTCACCGTCGGGTGGACGGGTGACTGCGCGGCCTGGTCGTACGACCCGGTCACCGATGAGGTGGTGCGGCTGACCTCCGATCACACGATGGGCTCCTTCCTGCGGACGGTGCACCCGGGCGGGCCCGCGACGCGGGCCGAGCACCACGACGACTGGGTACGGGTCTCCCTCGCGCGATCGTCCGTCGCGTCGGTACGGGAGTCGGAGGCCTCCGAGGGGGTGCGGCTGGTGGTGCTGGCCAGCGATGGCCTGCACGGAGCGATCGGCGAGGACCGTCTTGTCCGCCTGATCCGGAACCATGGGGCCCCCGGCTCAACGGAGCACCCGCCGAGCCGGATCGCGGACAGTCTGGTCGGGTCGGCGCTGGCCTGCGCTGCCACCAGGGGCGGCACCCGGGACGACGTCACCGTGATTGTCCTCGCCTGGCCGGACCGCTGAGGCTGGGGCTCGATCCGAACCGTGACGGTCGACGTCCATACAGGCGGGTGGGGCCAAAGAAGACCGTCCTAGACATGCAGCACGAGCCTGGAGGACTCGCACTGTGGTGGTTGTTCTGGGACGACGAGGGCCGACGGGAGCTACGGATCGCGCCGGGGTGCGAGAAGGTCGTCGTCTCTGAGGCGTTCCTGCTCGTCGAAGACCACCCCGGCACCTGTGACCAGTCGATCGGCTTCACTCGCGAGGAGCTGGCGGCACTTGGGTGAGAAATCGCCGGCTCCCAAGCTGGCGACCAGCCCCCGCCCCGTCCGTCCATCAAGCGAGCCGATGGCACCCACCCCCTTACCGACCGCCGCGATTCGGCGTGAAGCGCAGACAGGCGTTTCGTCCCTACGAAACGGCAGTGAAAAGCGTCCCCCTCGCGTCTCCGAGGTGACCCATCGGGATACACGGGGGACGCAACTAGGGCACGCACAAGACGCCGACTGGCCGGCATTGCGGCTATCAGAGTCCCGAGAGCGTCCTTACGGCGTCTCGCGCCCGCTCCAACGATGCCGCCCTGGTGTCGCATACGGAACCCTCGCAGGGCACGTCTGGGTAGCGGCGACCGGTGAGGCCCTTCAGGAGACACAGTCAGGACGCCGACGGGATGCCCTGTGTACTCGAATGCGGTTCCCCCTGGGACGGCGCCGTGACCCCAGGTGTCTCGAGGGTGCCCCCTTGGAGCCCTTGTTGCGTCGCACGTAGAGCTCATAGGCGCATGGCGTCGGCGGCTTGCATGCGGTCGTCTCAGGTGGAGCACCGCGACGTCTCGCCGGTGTACCCACCAGTACTCAACAGGGACACCAATGACGCCTAACTCGCGTATCGAATGAGACTTGCAGGGGACTCTATAGGGCCACTAGAGTGACGTTGCATCGATTCGCATTCGAGCAGAAACGCGGAAGGCGGTGAGTCCATATGGCAGAGCGCGAGACATCCGGTGAGCGACTGGATGAAGTGCATGAGCAAGTGGCCGGGCGAGGTGAGTGCGATGGCGAATCAGTCGGGTGAACCTCGCAAGGTTCGCTGGACCGTGCCCGCTGCCGATACCTCGGTGATCGAGTGGCTCGATCAGCAGGAGAACATCTCGCAGTCGCTGCGACAGCTCATTCGGGAGTCCATTCAGCGCGACGGGTACATCGACGTCTTCTACAAGCCCGTCGACCAGCTGCCGCGTCGTGGCCGCCCACCGCTGGAGACTGCCGAACAACGCGAGGACGACGAAGCAGACGAAGCAACAGCCGAGCCCCGTCCGGCCGTCCGGCCGGTTCAGCCGCAGCAGCAGCCCGTAGTCACCGACCGGGCCGACGTCGTCGTCGAGCAGACAGCCCCAGCGCCGGTGTCCCGGCCCGAGCCGGCTCCCGCACCGGTCGAGACGGCCGAGGCCTCCGCCCCCATCCCGCCGCCGGAGCCGCCGAAGCAGGCGTCCATCGACGAAATCATGGCGAGCACTCGGCGCTGAGTGACGCGGTGGCTCTCACCTTCCAGACAGACAACGCAGACACCGAGGGGCCGAATTCATGAGCACGAACACCACCGACATCATCACCCTCACCGGCGGCGTCGACGTCGGCAACGGCTACGTCAAGGGCGTCATCCAGAACACGAAGCAGAGCACTTTCGACGAGATCGATCTGCCCAGCGCGGTTGTCTCGACTTCCCGCACCTCGCCGAAGGTGCCGCTCCCCGACGCGGATGCAGCCACCGTGATGGCCGGCGACTTCTACAACCAGATCGACTGCTCGCTCACCACTCCCCTGGTGGCGGCGTCGGACCGCCGGATCTTCGGCCGGGCGGCGTTGAGCGTACGCGGCTCGAAGTTCACCGAGTTCGAGGTGCTGGGCAAGCACTCCAAGGCCGATCAGGAGCTGAGCAAGGTCCTGGTCCTGGGTGTCTTCGCCGCGAAGGCCCTGCGCGACTACGTCAGCGAGAACGGCGCGCTGCCCGATCACGAGCTGCGCGTGCACGTGCGTGCCGGCCTGGCGCTGCCGATCTCCGAGTTCGTCGCGCGCCGCCACGCCTACGCCGCCGAGTTCATCGGCCTGCTGGGCAGCTCCGACCCCGCGGTGCACCTGGTGACGATCAAGAACTTCAGCACCCCGGTCTCGGTGCGCCTGCAGTTCGTCGACGTCCAGGTGATGGCCGAGGGTGCCTCCGCGCAGTTCGCCATCACCGACAAGGGCGAGCCGCTGGCCCAGGCTCTTCTCGATGATCTGCGCACCCGTGACGCGTCCATTGTCGAGGGTGTCTCTGCTTCCGACCTGGTGGCGGTCCAGCACACCATCGGCGTCGACGTCGGCGAAGGCACCGTGAACTTCCCGGTCTTCACCGACGGGCGGTTCAACGCCGAGGCGGCCGCCACGCTCGACGAGGGCTACGGCACCGCGCTGATGAACGCCATGGAGCGCATGAGTGAGTCGGACGCCACGCTGAAGTTCTCCTCGCGCAAGCAGCTGGCGGACTTCCTCCACGCGGAGCCGTCCGTGCTGGTGAGGAACCGTCACCAGCGTGCCGCCGGCTTCGTCGAGGACGAGGCCAGCTACCTGGTCGACGAGATCGTCTCCTCCTTCGGCGACGTTCTCTCGCAGGCTGGCGCGACGACCGAGGTCGTCTACGTCTACGGCGGCGGCTCGGGTCCGATCAAGCACCGGCTGCACCCGGCGCTGCTGAAGGCCGCGGGCGACGTGCCCGTGCTCTACCTCGACTCGAGCTACTCGCGGCACCTGAACCGCGAGGGCCTGTACATCGCGGCTCGCCACGTTGAGCAGCAGGCCCTCGCCGCGAAGCCCACGAACAAGCGCGGCAGGGAGGTGGTGTGATGAGCGGTGCACCGGAGACTCCTCGAAGGACGCGGCCGGGAGGCCCGTACGGGGAGTGGGGTGACTTAGTCCTCGCCAAGCGAATCGAACTGCAGCAGCCAGGGGCCGATGCCTGGTGCCAGCGCTGGAACCAGCGGTTGCCGACGTGGAGACGGACCCGGGACGGTGGCTTCGACCCGGAGGCGCACCGTGTCGTCCGGATCCCGGAGGCTCCGGCGAAGCGCTTCACTGTCGCCCATCACTACAGTGCGAGCTGGCCGGTCGTACGGCTCGCGTACGGTCTCCAGCGCGTCGACCAGCTTCCTGGGCCCGGTGAGCCCGAAGGCGGTCGGCTGGTCGGGGTGCTCGCCCTCGGGGTTCCGATGAACACCGCTGTCCTCAACGTGTTCCCGGACCTGGTCCCGCTCAAGGAATCGCTTGAGCTCTCGCGTATGTGTCTTCTTGACTCAGTGGCTTCGAACGGCGAATCCTGGGCCTGCGCGAGAGCATTCCAGGACGCCGCCGCCAGGGGAATCCGAGGGATCGTCGCGCACGCCGATCCCGTCCCGCGGGTGAGGATCTCGGCCGACGGCCCGTCGTACGTGATGCCGGGGCACATCGGCCATGTCTACGGCCACGGCCTGGGTTTCGCCTATCTCGGCCGCACCCGCGCCCGGCGCCTGGTTGTACTTCCTGACGCCACCGTACTGAGCGACCGCGCAGCAGCCAAGGTCCGCCGAGACGAGACTGGCCATGCGGCAGTCGAACGGCGGCTCACCGCACTCGGAGCCACCGCCCGCCGAGCTGAGGAAGACGGCGCGCGATGGCTCGCTCGGGCACTCGAAGATGTCGGGGCAACGACGGCGTACCACGGCGGCTGCCACAAGTACGCGCGGACCATCGGCCTGCGGCGCACGCGGGTTCTGCTGGCTGGGCCCGCTCTTCCAGCTCCGCGACATGGGCCCCGTTCACCCTCACCGTCTACCCCAGAGATACGAGGAAACCACCAGATGAGTCACGGCCTCAGCCCTACCGGCGCGAAGATCCTCGACGCCAACGACGACGGCCTCGTTGCCGGGCACCCCGCAGCGCTCGCCAAGCTGATGTCCGACGGCTTGCTCGTCCCGCACACCGCCGACCGCGGTACCCACCGGATGATCGAGGCCGGCTGGATGGCCCTCGGCGCCTGGCGGAAGGAGAATCCGGGCCGTGCTGCGCTGGCGGACGCCCCACGCGCCCTGCCGAAGCTGCCTGGCCGGCAGCACGAGGCAGTGCTCGCTGCCGCGCGGCGCCCCGACCAGAACGTCCCCGGCCAGGATGATCCGGCCTACCGTGCCGGCGAGGCATGGTTCCGGGGCTCCACCCTGCGGAAGGTCGTCGCGAGCGGCTACGCCGCCATCCGGCCCGAGCCACACGACAAGAGCGAGGCCACATGGGAGGCGACGGGCCGCCCTCTCTACCTCACGAAGGCCGGGCGGCTCTACGCCCGACAGCGCGGGAACATCGCTGTCCACCGGCGGCGCGTCGTGGTCATCGCCTGCGGGGAGAAGAAGCTGCCAGCTCCAGGCGTCAACGAGTACGGCAACCCGCTTCCTGGCCACCCGGCTGGCGAGCTCTACATCGGCGACTACCACCGGTCCCTGCGCGCCGCCGCGGACGCCCTGACCGACTCCGCGCTGATCTTCATCGCCTCCGCGCTCCACGGCCTCGTCCCGCTCGACCGGCCCCTGCACCCCTACGACGTCACACTCAAGGACGAGGAGGCCGTCGCGCCGGAGACGATCCGCTGGCAAGCGGCGGGCCTCGGCCTGGACGACGCGGATGTCATCTTCCTCGGCGGCCAGGACTACGCCGCACTGCTTCTGGCATCCGTCCCCCACTTGCACGCGCCGTTGGCCGGCGGCATGGGCGACCAGCGCGGCCAGTGCGCGCGAGCCCGCGATGACGCCGGCATACGCGAGGACTGGTGGAAGAAGGCTGCCACCCTGCACGACGAGCACGCCGTGCGGTGAACGCCTCCCAGGCCCAGACCATGAGTGCCAACCGCGAGATCGTGACGTTGCTGGCCGCGAACACCGGCGCGAAGCGGATGAGCGATGTCTTCGACCACTTCGTCGAGATGGCGGCGCTTGCTCTGCGCAACGCCGTGGACGTCCGTGGAAGCACGTCCTGGGAAGCGCGCGAAAGACAGTACCTCCAGATCGCCGGTCGCTACGGTGGAGAAGAGCTGAACCGCTTCGCGCGCGCCCTGGCGCTGCTGACCATGGAGTTGCAGCGTGGTCCCCGTGACGTACTTGGCCACCTCTACATGGAGCTGGAGCTCGGCAACGAGGCGCTGGGCCAGGTCTACACGCCCTATGACGTCGCCCGTTTGATGGCTCGGATGGAGATCCGCACGGTGACCGAGCAAGTCAGGCACCGGGGATTCGCCGATGTCTACGAGCCCGCCTGCGGAGCGGGCTCATTCATGATCGCCCTGTCTGAGGTCATGCTCGAGCACGGCCTCAACCCGCAGACGCAGTTGCACGTGACGGCGGAGGACATATCGCCGCAGGCCATGCACATGGTCTACATCCACCTCACGCTGCTGAACATTCCCGCGGTCGTGCGCCGTTGCAATGTCCTGACGCTGGAGACCTTCGAGACATGGCCCACCCTCGCTCATGTCCTGGGCCATTGAAGCCCGAAGCGCAGGGCGGTCCGGGCAATCAACGGATCACGTCGACTGATCATCGCGCCGCATCAGGAGACCACCGGAACACCCGCAGACGCCTTGGAGATGAAGCGATGACGATCACGCAAGGACAAACCGATCCTTCTGACGCCGGCAGCGACGACACTTCGGCATGGCGCGGGAAGGAGTCGACAGCCGAGTCGTGCCTGGCGTGCCAGCGCGAGGAAGCACGCGCGGGACGCTGCGGCGGATGCGCAGCAGCCATCGGTGCCGACGCGGCCGCCGTAGCGCTGGAAGGCATGCCCAAGAACGCGGCCGGCCTGGTGCACGAAGCCGACCAGCTGGGCTGGGACGTCCGAACGGAACGCCGCCAGCACGGCCGCCGTCGCACCCACCACGTCCACGACCAGGCCGGATGACTCCGCGATCCGCCAGCCGCAGTAACTTCTTTCTTCGCCTTCCATCTGCGCTCTCGGGGTACCGAATACCGGCCGAAGCGTTCCCCCGTGGCTCCTGGGAGTCCACGGAAGGCACAGGCATTGTCGTCAATTTCCGGATCGTCGACCGCCGTGACCTTCGCAGGAATCAGTCACCACCAGTGCCGGTACAGATAGTTGCCGCGCGGCAGCTCGCCGCGGCGGATGAGGTCGCCGAGAATCAGTCTCAGCGACGGCGAGAAGGCGCGATCGGCGAAGAACCGGTCCTCGAACACTGCGTTTTCGAGGTCTTGCGTCGGCGGCGGGTTGGCCTCGACGGTGGCCGGTGCGCTCTCATCGGCAACGCGGATACTCAGCCAGTACTCCAGCGCTGTCATGCCGGACTTGTAGACGCTCGTGCCCGTGCGGGAGTCCCAGCCCAGGTAGATCGTGACGGCGTCGAAGTCATCGACCGCCTGCAGGTATTCCTCGTCGGAGGCGAGCTCGTAGAGCTTCACACTGTCATTGCCAATGTGTTCGTCGTCCCGTTGGCATCCGCGCAGCGAGCTGTACGGCTTACCGTAGATGCGCCCGGCGATGGATTCGATCGGGATGTATCCGTTTTCGGCGCTAACGTATTCAACATGTGGCTCCAGCACGTAAATGCTGTGGGGCGTGTATTCGGATACATCGGGCATGGTGGAGCCTCCTGTGGGTGGTTCAGGGGTGATTCAGGGGCCAAGCGAAGGACCCCGGCCTGATGCCGGAGCACCAGGTCGGGGTCCTCGTAGAGATCCGGCGTCAGTGAGTCCCCTGGGGTAGTCGCAGTCCGTCCATACCCAGAGCATCCGAGTGGAAGCTGATTTCCATGGCAGCCAGCCCGTCGACGACGTGCTGGGCCGCTTCACCGAGCTCGCGCACGGCGTCGCGGTTGTACTTGCCGAGGATCTGCTCCACGCCGTGCGACTGCGTGATCTGAAGGTTCAGTCGTACGCGTCCGTCCGCTTCGCAGACCGCGGCGAACACATCCAGCTCCAGTTCGCCGGCGTACCCGCCGATGCAGTTGTTGAGCATCGCGCCCCAGCGGGAGAGTGTCTCGGCATCCCGGGCGACGACGAACCGCAGATCATGGTGCGCATGGCATCGATGAGCCAGTCCACGGGCACCAGCCCGCGAAACAGGGCGAACCAGCTCAGGGTGCTGATGTCCAAACGCTGCACCTCGCGGGCCAGCGGCCGACGGTAGGTGCGCACGCCGAAGAGGTTCTTCGCGACCTGCGCATGGTCGTGGGCATCGAGATAGGGCATGTAGTCGGAGGCCGGAGGATACATCCGGTAGTCCTCGAGCAGCGGGAAGCGGTCGTTCCAGTCCGGCAGCTCGCCGATGTGTTCGCGGATCGCGGCGATCGCCTGGTCCATAGCGTTGCCGACTCCCGCAGGCTCCGGCCCTTCGAGCTGGCGAGCCTGTGGGTTGCTGCGGATCCAGCTCTGCAGCGTCCCGGACAGCCTGCGGATCCAGGGCTCAACCTCAGTCTCTGAGAAGACATGGTGGGTGGTGGATTTACCTTTGCGGCGGTCGATCTCTCGCAGGACGACGAGGTCCTTCTTCGTGCGGGTCATTGACGTGAGCTTCTCGGAGGTCCAGTAGTGAAACGCCTTGCCCGAGGCGCGCATGCGGTGAACGCGCCTGTAGAGCGAGACAGCGACGGACGTCCGGCCATCAGGCAGAGCCCGCGCCAGGATCCTCAGACTCATCCCGGAGATCGCACCTTCGACTGCAGCGACACCCTGCTCGGCCAAGGCGTCGTCGACATACTTGATGTACAGCAGGGTGCGCTCGGTGCGTTCGGGCATGGCGGACTCCCCGGGAACTATTTGATGGATTCGGCAGTGAGACTCCCGGCGCTGCCTTGCAGCGCGCTGCCCGCGCCTTATCCGATTCCGCCTACCGCAATTCGATCTCCCTGTCGATCCATTCGGGATCACCTACGACGTAATATCCTTTGTGCTGATGCTGCTGATACACTTGGCACTGTCCTACCCTCACACTCCTTACCTCGCCCATTTCAGGATCAGAGCGTCTCCGCCCGCGTCCTCATCTCGCGGCGGAACCAGGCCCTCTCCATGGGCTTCAGGGTCTCCCAGAACTCCTTCAGCTCCCTCGGGTGGAGGTACTTACCCGAAACGCTGAAATATCCGATCATGCGGCCGAGGGTGGCCTTGTCCGGGCCCAGCATGAACGCGGACAGCTCCTTCAGCTCCCCGCCATTCTTCATCTGACCGCTCTTGACGCCAGCGCTCATTCCTCTATTTCCCCCAGTCGGTGAGCTGCGGATCTTTCTTGACCGTGAGTCAGCGGACTTCTCTCTGCGCAGGACGGTAGGTCCAATGCGGCCGTAGCCTCCAGCAAATTCGAAGGCGACCCTGGCTGCTCCGACAGCGCGCTCGGGCGGGGCGGGTCGCGGGGGGCTCGTCTCGCTCCGTCGCCTTGGAGCACGGGTGGCAGGACGCGGCCCCAGCTCCGGAACGGATCCGTGACGGACCAACCGGCCGCGAGCCGCGGTGGTCCGTCACGGTGCCGCAACTCAGTAACTACCGCGGGCCGCTGCGCGGGCCTGCGCTTCGGCGTCGCGGGCGGGGATGGTGGCGATGAGCTCATCGGCACTCGCAGCCCTGGCAAGGGGCTTGGTGCGGGCCTGGTCGGCGTACAGGGTCCACACGTCGCCGCCCATCCGGGGCCGGTAGGAGAGCTGCCAGAACCGGCGGTTGGCATAGCAGATCTGCCAGGAGTGCGGACCGGACGGGTGTGCGCTCACGCCGGCAGGAAGGTCCGGAAGTTCCGGCGCGGGACCGTACGCGCGGTCGATGTAGGCGAGGTGCTCGGCGGTCGGCACGATGGTGACGCGTACCGTGTGCGGCCACCGGTGACCCTCGGGCAGGAACGGCGCCCACTCCCTCCACTGCGCCTCGCTCGTCGGGTTGCCCGTGTGGGGCACCCAGACCACGCCGTGCGCGCAGTTGAATCCAAGCCGCGTCAGGTGCCACCCGGCGGCGATCTTCAGTCCCTCCGTGTTCGCGCCGTCGGTGATGGTGTCCAGGTAGATCCCGGCCGGGTCGTTCTCCCGGCCGGCCGCACCACTCTCCGTGAGCGGGATCATGTGGCGTTCGGTCGTGCTGCCCTCGGCGGACATCAGCCGCAGGGTGGCGCCGCCGCCGGCGAGCGGGTACGCCATCTGGATTTCCGCGACGGTCGGCAGTGCGGCGAGCTGACCCGCGCGTATGCGCGCCAGTCGCTCGTCGACGGTGGCCGGTACCTGGAGGGGCTCTGCACTTTCGGCGGCCGGACGCCACGCGGTGCTGTGCGCACGGGTGCACTGGTCTCGAGCTGCCGGCGCGGCCTTCTCGCGCTGGGTGGCCACGTGCCCGACCGCGAGCGCGAGCGCACCCTTACGGGTCGTGCTCCGGCTGCCGCACTGCCGCCGCTCTCCGCTGACTTCGCGCACCTGCCAGAACAGCATCCCGTGTTCCGAGACCTGGTAGGCGGCATACGTGGCTTGTGGGAACCCGCGGCCGCTGAGGGTCTCGCCGGGCAGGTCGAACAGCCAGCCGTCCGCGCCGTACTCGGCGCCCTGCGGCGCACGGCCGTTGGTCGGCGTGTAGCGGCGGTAGGAGCGGGTGACGATCTCCCGCACGATGCTGCGGGCCGTGGTGGTGGTCATGGTCTGGGGTTCCTTCCCAAGTGCTGCCGTGGTGACCGCACGTCGGCCGGCGTGCGGTCAGTACTCAGCCCCACCTCGAACGGGGAGGGACCGGCCGAAGGCCCCGGACACGGGGCGCCGCGGTGTTAGAACGGAGGGCAGCAGAGATGACCGGCGCACACGTGAGCGGCGGCTGCGGCCTCTTCGGCGGCGCGCTTGCGCTCGTGCTCGGCCGCGCGCTTCGCGGCTCGGGCCACACACTGCGCGTCGTCGCACCGGCTGTAGCCGGTGATCCCGTCCGTGGACGGGTGATAGTGCGTGATCAGGCCAGAGTCCTCACACGAGCCGCACAGCGGTTCCGGCGCGTGTGGAGTCTCGCCGGACACACTTGGCAACGCGGTCAGAGCCCCAGCGAGGTCGACCTTCCGACCTCGGGCGATCTCGGCGGCCGGGACGTCGATGCGGAAACCGCCGGCCGAATAGCCCGGGTGGTCGGAGAACACCACGGCACACATCCAGGAGCCGGAGTGGAGCTTGCGCGGCAGCGGCTCCTCCTCGACCCCCTCGGGCAGAGCATCCTCGCGGAACTCGATCGGAACGACGACGATGCGGTAGGCCCGGTCAGTGTGCGGCTGCTGCCAGGGCAGCTCGACGAGCAGGTCCTTGGCCCACTCGTCGATAGTCACGGGCAGGGTGGACAGGTAGCGGTTCAGTGAGCCTTCGGGGGCCTGGGCCAGCCGGGTGCGCTCCTGCTCTTCGGTCTCGATGAAGCCGATGCTGCTGAGGAAGCTCATGATCGTGCGTTCTCCTGAGGTCCGTGCTTTGGTCGCGGCGCTGCGGCGCCATCGATGGTCTCCGTGCGTCCCTGTTCAGCCGTCTGGACCGGTCCGGGTTCGACGTGGCCACGTGATCCGGAGCCGTTGATGAAGGCGCCCGGCCCGGGGGTGGTGAAGGTGTCGCCGGTCAGCAAGGCGACGGCCGCCGCTCGGCCCCAGGTCCGGAACGCAGTCGCGGTGCATGTGCTCCGTCTGTCAGGGTTCAGTGGGTTCGAGAGTCTGGCTCAGGACTGCGCTCCTGGCGTGGACGTGATCTTTCGAAGACCAGTCCGGATCAGCTCCGCTGATCACGCAGAAAAAGAGAGAGCCCCGCCCGGCGGCCAACATGCTCAGTAGGCGGGGGCTTTGCGGAATTACTGCCGACGCACAGAGGCACTGACTTCGGCGTTTCAGGGTGATGGTGGTGGGAGGTCCAGGGAGAGGCCTGTGCCGCTCGCCTTCTCGGGAATTTCCGGGCCGACGCCCGCGCCCTACTGGCTCACTCCTCGCTGTCCTCGTGGATTCGGCGTCGTGGGCGCTACTGCGATCGCATTCGTCATCGCAGCGCCGAAGAGCTGGACGAGTAGCAGGGGAAGAAGGGGGGAACCCGGCCCGATGCGGATGCGCCGGGTCGGGTTCCGCTGGTCCGCCGCTCTACCGTCGATGGTCCCGGATCGCCATGAGCAGCTCTCCGAGCATGTTCCGGCCCGGCGTCCCGGCGTGGGCCGGGCAGAAGCACGAGCCCCAGAACTGGTCGTGCCAGTGGTTGGTCTCCACGAGCTCAAGGTCGCCGGTGGCCTCCAGCCGCGCGGCCAGGTCGGGCAGCGCGAACTTCGTGACGAGCACCTGCTGCATCGCGCGCACACGCCCGCCGGTGTCCCATCCCGGGCGCAGCGAGACGCGTCGGCCCTCGCGCTTCGCGCCGCCGGGTGTGGCCTCGCCGAGCACACGGGCCCGCTCGACGGGGTCGATCGTCTTCAGTGCGTTGAAGGCATGCTCGCCGGAGGCGACCGTGCCGCTTCCGGCGAGCAGGGGCATCGCGAAGGGCGTGTCGTCGAAGTTGGAGAGGAAGCCGAGCTCGTCTCGGAACATCGGCTTCAGATTATTGGTCTGGGTCACGGTCGTCTCCTCGAGGTCAGGGCCAGGACTGCGAAGTCGACCCGGATCCGCGGCTGCGGATCTTCACCTGTACAGGTAAGAAGCCCTCCCGGCGCTGCACGGGGCTGCGGCCGGGGGGTCTCGGTCATGCAGTCACCGCGTTCCGGCCCGGCATCGCGAGCTGCCGCAGTCCGAGCGCGTGCTCGTGGACCGGGATCCCGGCGCCGGTGATGGCATCGAGCACCAGCTGAGCAGGCCCCTTCCCCAGCTCCTTCACCTTGACCGCGTCGCGGTTGTTGGTGCCGAGGAACTGCATGATGCCGCCCTCGCGGTTGATCTCGATGTTGAGCCGTACGCGGCCGGCGGAGTCGCCCTGGTCGTCGATCACGGCGACGAAGACGTCCAGGCCCAGCCTGTGTGTGTAGCCGGCGATGCAGTTGTTGAGCTGCGATCCCCATCGGGCCAGAGTGTCCGTGTCGCGTGCGACGACGAGCCGGAACCCGCCGACGTGCATGCCGTCGAGCTTCTCGGCGACGTCCGCGGCCCAGGCGGCCCGCTCCTTCTCGCGGGCCAGCTGCTTCTGGTGGTAGCGTCCGGCCCACGCCTCGCATTCGCGCTGCTGGGCTGTCATCAGCGCCCGCCGGTGCTCGATCAGGAAATCGTCGGCGGCCTCGCGGAATGCTCGGTCCTTCCACAGCTCCCAGGTCGCGACCGGCAGGTCACGGCCTTCGAGCCGGGCGATCTGCTCGTTGTAGCTGTGCATCTCGTGCAGAGCGTTCGCCTCGTCAATCATGGCGCTGATCGCCTGGTTCGAGCGCGCGAACGAGCGGCTCTCCACCCGGGTCTCGGGCATCGAGCGCACCAAGGTCTCCAGGTCCTGAGCGCCGCGGATGCGGCGCTGCCCCCGGGCCTTGATCAGTTCGGGCAGGAGGTCCAGGTCGCGCAGCTGCATATGGACGTTGCCGAGGTCCCGTACGGTGTCCCCGATGATCCGGACGCTCTGCGTGGCCGGCTCGGCGAGGATCCGCCCCAGGATCGGCTGGGGCACGCGGCGGAACAGCGCACGGGCCTGCACGAGCTCGGCCGGCTTGAGGCCGATGTAGTGGTTCGTCTCGGTGCGGCGCATCGACTCGATGATCCAGTCGATCGGCACGAGCCCGCGGAACAGGCGAAACCAGTTCAGCACGCTCATGTCGTGGGGCTGACGATGCCAGTCCTGCTTGGTCAGCATGTGTTCGGTCAGGCGTTGGATCTCGCGCGCCAGCGGCTTGCGGTACCGGGTCTTGCCGAGCACCTTCTCTGCGACCGTCTTGTAGTCCTCGGCGTCCAGGTAGTGCATCTGGCCCGAGTGTGCGAGCCCGATAGGAGAGACCTGCTTCAGCAGCGGGAACCGCTCCCCGGCGGCTGGGAGGTCGCCGATCAGGTGCAGGATTTCGCTTTGGAGGGCCTGGAGGATCGAGCTCATCTGGGCCTGGATCCCGCCTTCGAGGTCCTGGAACTCGGGGCCCTCGACGACGCGGGTGTTCTGACGGTGTGCGTCCCACATGTAGTGGCACATCGGAGCCAGCAGGGTCTGCTCCCCGAGCCGGTACAGCAGCCCCGCGAGCTGGCGCTCGCCGCCAGCGAAGAGGTGCTGGGTGCGGTTCTTCCGGCTGGCCTTCTCCAGCATGCGCAGCACCACGAGGTCTGCCTTGGTGCGCAGCAGCGAGAACGCCTGCTGGGTCTGCCAGTGGTGAAGGACCCTTCCGGAGGCGCGCATCCGGTGCACGCGGTGCGACACGGAGCCCGACACGGTCACGCGGCCATCGGGTGCGGTGCGCGCGACGACGCGGAGGCTCGCGCCGGTGCGGACGCCTTCGACGGTCGGCTCGAGGTGGTCGTTGAGGAACTTGACGTGCAGCAGCACGCGCTCGCTGTTCTCGGACATGGTTGCCTCCCGCGGAGCGTGGAACAGGGCCTGTGAAGGCTCTGTAGGGCCCGGCACTGACCAGCAGGCAGTGCTCTTCTGGGAGGCACCCGAGATCGGCTTCGCCGATCTGCTTGTGAAAAAGAAGAACCCCGCCGCAGGAGCGCGGTGCTCCGTACGACGGGGTTAGTACTGCAACCGCATCTGGGGGATCTGGCCTCGACGTTTGTAGTGAGAGCGACGGGCTCGGGCTTGGCTGCGTCGCCGGAAGCGTGACCATCGAAGATGATGCTCGTTGGTCTGATGGCGGGGCCTGATGAGGTGACCCATCAACCATGGTCGACCAGGCGCACGTCGATGCCGTCCCGGCGGAGGGTGACGTGGGTGACGATCAGCTGGGCGAGCTCAATCCGGCGACTCAGCAGGCTCAGCCGAGGCGGATGTCCCGCCGCGTGCGGATGATCTTGTCGACCAGGCGGTCGGCCTCGGGGCGGTCGATGTCGGCCTGGCCGTGGGCGGCCGCCTCGGATCCCGAGAAGAACAGCGGTACCGGGGACACGTAGGTGACCACGGTTTCGAGGGTCGAGCCGTGGGTGACGGGGCGGCACGGGCGGCGCCGACCCGCCGCCGGGGGCCGGGGTGGGGAGGCACCGGGGGAAGCCCGTACGGCCGGGGTGGTCACGGCCGACGGGCGGGCACAAGACGCACAGTCGAACCGGTGACGGGCCGGTCAACCCTCAACGGAGCAGGGCCGGGCCGGGGCCACCGTGTGGCGGGGTGTCGGGTGGTGGTGTGCGGGGTCCCGGCCGCCGGTGTGCCGGACCCGCCCGGGGACGGGGTGCGGGGGCCTGTCAGAACGGCGCTTGGGCGGGGATGCGCTCGGGCCGGGTGAGGTGCACGCGCAACCAGGGTCGGATTCGGGGACAGGTGCACACGGCGCGGGGGCGGGGCTCGGGTTCGAAGGCGTAGCGGCCGGCGGGGAGGCAGTCCTCGTCGGTGACGGGCGCGTGCCAGTCGCAGTCGAACTCGGGCAGGCGTCGCACCCGTATGCCGGACTGGTCGAGGGTGGCGCTCCACGGCCCGGCTGTGAGCGTGCGGCCGGAGCGGTCCCGGGGCCCGGTGGCGACGGGACCTGCCGGCTGGAGGGCCGCGTCGGGGTGGCGGTGGGCCCAGCGCTGCCACACGCGGTGGGGGTAGTGGCGCAGGGCGCACCGCTCAGGGGCGGGGTCGGTGACGTAGGTGTCGGTGAGGGCCGCGCGGACGGTGAGGGCGAAGGCGGGCTGGGGGCCGTCCCACCGGTCCGGGTCCAGGGGGCGGGGGCGGGTGAGGGCAGCATTCAGACGGCCGGGGCCGGTGGTGAGGGCGAACGTCCATCCGCGAAGCGGGAACTGGCGGGTGCGCACGGTCATGCGGTGTCCTTCCGGAAGAGGAGCCTGGGGCTGAAGTTCCTCCGCTGAACTGGACAGCCTGATACTGGGACGGTTGGGTCCCGGCGGAAAAGTCCAGGTTGAGTGGCAAGAGCAACATGAGTAAGCGGTACACGGCGGAGTTCAAACGGGACGCGATCGCGCTCGTCCGATCCTTGCCGCATCGGACCGTCACCGAGATCGCCCGGAAACTGGGGGTCCGGAGGGGCTGCGTGGCTGGGTGAAGCAGTCCCGGGTTGACCGGGGTGAGGGCCCTGCGGGCGCGCTCACGACGGCCGAGCGGGAGGAGCTCGCGCGGCTGCGCAAGAGAAATCGGGAACAGCAGCAGACCATCGAGATCTTGAAAAAGGCCTCGCCTTCTTCGCGAAGGACGATGAAGTAGGCATCGTGTGCCGCTTCATCGATGCGGAGAAGGCGACCGAGGCCAACCCCGGCGGCTTCAGCGTCGCCTTGATGCGCCGTGTCATGGGCATCAACCGCTCCACCTACTACGCCTGGCTGGGCTCCCGGCCGGCGACGGCCGAACGGCAGCGCGTCGAGGACGAGCCGGCCGCGGAGATCCGCGAGATCCACGGCACCTCCCGGGGCACCTCCGGTGCCCCGCGCGTGCATGCCGCGCTGCGGCGCAAGGGCCATGCGATCAACCGGAAGAAGGTCGAGCGGATCATGCGCGAGCGCGACATCCCGGGCGTCACCCGCCGCACGCGCGACCGCCTGACGAAGCAGGACATCATGGCCGACCACCACCACGCCGAACTGGTCACCGACGCCCTGAAGATGGCAGCCGGCCACGGCGCCCTGAGCCCGGCTGCATCATGCGCACCGACCGGGGCAGCGAGTACACGAGCGGCGAATTCCGCTGGGAGATAAGGAAGTTGAACCTGAGGCAAAGCATAGGACGAACTGTTGCGATAACGCCGCAGCCGAGAGCTTCTTCGGCTTGCTGAAGGCGGAGATCGGCACCACCGTCTGGGAGAGCCGCGAAGCGGCCCGAGCCGACGTCTTCCGCTTCATCGAGGTTGAGTACAACCGCGCCAGGTTGACGAACCGTTCTCCCCGAGTGCGGGAAGAACGGTGCCCAACGCGGCCGGACATGGGGCTCGTCACCGCCGGTTGGCAGGCGCGGCCAAGGAGCTGAGGTTCAGTCGGGCCCTGACCTCAAGGCACCATCCGCGGCAACCGGAGCAGAGCCATAGCGAGCGGTCACGGCAGCAGACCGAAGTCGAACTCACCGTCCCTCGCGCCTCGCAGCCAACAGTCCGCGGCCACTGGATCGAGAACGAGAACGCCTGCCTCCGGCCATCGCGAGTTCCTCACCAGAACCCATCCCTCAGACGTGGCCAACTCAACACAGTTGCCGCCGCCACCGCTGTGGCTGGACTTGGTCCACACTGCGTCTGTCATGTCGGGCGTCCTGGTGGCTGCGATCAGTTCGTACGGCTTGGTCGTCACGGTGACTCCTCGATCAGGCGGGCAAGGTGGTCCTGCGTTTCGGCGGCTGTCAGCGCGAGACTCTCCACCCTGGCGAATGCCGTCTCGTACCGTCCGGCGGCTGCCGCTCTGTCCGACAGACGAACGCTCCGGTCCATCAGCTCCACCCATACGGACGGCTGGCCGCCGACGGGCGGGTCCATCAGGACGAACGGCACGGTGAGTCCCGGGTGATAGCAGACATCGGGCGGCAGCACCCGGATGGTCAGCCCGGGCTGGTTTGCCGCGTCCAGAAGGCGCTGGAGCTGGAGACGGGCGGCATGTGTTACGTCCAGGAGCGAGAGCGCGGCGGCACCGAGCAGAATGTGCTGTTCCGCCGGCAGAACCTCGTTCTGTCGGCGCATGCGCAGGTCGACGAGGTCGGCGACCTCGTGCGCGGGAAGGTCGGGTCGCATGCCCGAGATCACGGCTGCGGCGACTTCTTCCGTCTGTAGCCGACCGGGTACCAGATGGGGTTCGACCGACCTGATCCGGACTGCCTCCCGCTCCTCCGCGAGGTAGGCGCCGAAGTCGTCGGGCAGCGGGAAACGTCTCCACCATGACGGCTGGGACCTGGTGCTGGCGTCTGCCTCGACGAGCGAGACAACGGTCTCCCTCGCGGGTCCGGGTGCCTGGTACAGGTCTAGCAGTGCTTCGGCGGTCGGGGGTTCGATTTTGCGTAGCCCGTGCTCGTACCGGCTGAGCGTCCCTGGGTCGATACCCGTGCTGGCCGCGACCTGAGGACCAGTCAGGCCGGCCCGGGTGCGGAGACGTCGCAGCAGGCTGCCCAGCTCCGTACGTGTTGCTGAGGCTGTCGGCTGTCTCCTAGGCATGGCGGCAGTTTCCCGGGCAAGCCCGCTCACGGGCAAGAGGGCCCCGCGCAATTTGCGCCACCAACTTCGTGAAGTCCATTGCTGGCAGGGCGTCTGACGAGCATTCTAGAGTCTCACGAAGTGTGCCGAGGCCGTCGCCGCTCGTTGAACCGTCGCGCGCGAGGCCGGCATCCATCCAGGGGAAGAGGTGCTCGTTGTGCTGCGCATTGCCCTGCTGTGCAAGGAACGCGGCTGGGACAGGTACCCGGACTTCGACATCGCCCTGGCCGAGGCCCGGACCAGGGCCGCCACGGAGGATGGAAACCCGGATCTGCTCCAGGTGACGGTAGCGCGCCGGACGTATGACCGCTGGACGCGCACAGGCGAGATGCACAAGCCGAGGTGGGAGACGGGACGTGTCCTGTCCTTCATGTTCGACGTACCGGCGAGGGAGCTTTTCGAAGACGTCGGCGAGCAGACCGGCCCTCTCGACTCGTTCAGCCCCGCCGCGGCGCGGTCCGTCAGGCCGACGCCGGGTGTCAGCCCGGAGGCGCTGGCCGTGATGGTCCGCAAGCTGGACGAGGTCATCGAGGACTACGAGGAGCTCGGTCCGCACCAGCTGTCGCGCGAGACCCTGTTCGTCCACACGATGCTCGGAGCCTTGAGCGGTGGCCATCGGTCCCTTCGCGAGCAGGAACACCTTCTGCACCTTGCCGGCCGGGCCTCGGCGCTCCTGGGGTACATGGCTACGGCGGCCGGGAGGTTCGCCGCGGCGGACGCGCACCTGCGCGAGGCGTGGACCATCGCGACGGACCTCGGGGACACTGATCTGCGGATCTGGACCCTCGGTACGCAGGCGTTCCGGCTGTACTACCTCAAGCGCTACGAGGAGTCGGAGCACGCCGCGCGTATGGCGGTCGACCTTGCGCCCACCAGCCCCCTCGCCATCAGACCGCTCGTCAACGGCCGGGCCCGGGCCCTGGCCCGCATGGGGCGCGCCAGGGAGGCAGATCACGCGATCGCCGCGGCCCTGGCTCTGAGCGACCGAAGCGACGGTCTGCCGGACGGCGTGAGCTCCTGTATCTCTCTGGGGCCGTACTCGGTGCCGCGGACGCTGGCGAACGCGATCACGGCTCAGCTGTCGCTCGGGAACACCCGGCGCGTGTTCGAGCTGGCCGATGAGATCGCACCGATGGTCGCCTCGTCGGAGTCACGGTGGACCCGTGCCCTGGTCGGTCTCGACCTCGCCTCCGCCCATCTCCAGGGCAGGAGCCCTGACCTGGAACAGGCGATGCGCCTGGGCGCCCGGGCACTGACCGCCGACGGAATGACACCGATCCGGTCGGTGCACCAGCGGGGCCAGGAACTGCTGGACCAGGCATCGAAGTGGCGCCGGAAGCCCGAAGTGCGAGACTATGCGGCCCAGCTGCATGTCTGGGAATCGGACCCGCGGGTCGCTCGGCTTGCCGCGAGAACCACCACGTAAGGAGCGTCGCATGCTGCTGACCGACACGCGTGCTTTCCCGCCGCGGCCGCCGGCCAGCCTCGATAATCCCGAGATCATCACTGCGCATGACCACGCGGCTTTCGACGTGGTAGAGGTCCTCAAGAACCACTGGGAACGGCCCGGGTGGGACGACGAACGGCGAGCCCTGTACTGGCTCCTGACCTTCCCCGATGAGGCGGACCTGATCGGCAGCGCCCGTTTCTGCCAGGAGGCGCTGGCCGGGCTCGCACTGGACCCTGTGCCTTCCGACGGCCTCCACGTCACCCTTGCCCGTGTCGGTGAGGCAGCCGACGTGTCGACCCGCATGCTCGACAGCCTCACCGCGGCGGTCGAGGACGCCGGGCCGAGGAGCTTCGAGGTAACGGCCCAGCCCCTTTCCGGCAGCATGGGCGCCGTACGTTTCTCGCTGGGCCCTTGGCGTGGTCTCGTGGAACTCCACCAGATGCTCACCGTGTGCGGCCGCCGGGCGGGCGTGCCCGGAGGCCGCGGCACCTCGGCGTTCAGACCTCACCTGAGCATCGCCTACAGCTCCGCGGCCCAGCCAGCGGCACCCGTGGTGGAGCGTGTGCGCGGACTGCGCGACCGGCCGGCGGTGCCGCTGCGGATCGCCAGAGTTGATCTCGTCGAACTACGGCGGGAGGACCACGTCTACCGCTGGGACGTGCTCCGGCAGGTCGTCCTGCGCTGACACCCTGCGTGGCAGCCGTCACTCGAGGCGCCCGGGATCCGGCCGCTCGTCAGAGCTGGCCAAGCTCAGACGAGCCGCTCGCCAGCCTGGCTCGGATCCGCTCGTAGGCGGCACCGGCTTCGGTCAGGTCGTCTGCACCGATCCGACGGAGCGCCGCCGCGAGCTGGGTCACGTGTTCACTGGAGCCGGATGCCGCGAGAACCGCTGTGGCCGGACCCCGGCTTGTGCAGTATCGGACGGCAAGGGCCGCTTCGGCCCCCGGCAGGCCGGCGAGCCGTCGCCGGAGCGGCTCCAACTCCTCTGCCGCAGCGGTTTTCCAGCCGTCGGGCAGGCCCGCGGTCAGGCCACCTGCCACGGCGGCCTCGAACGGGGTGCGGAGGATCAGGCCCACCCGCCGACGGGTCGCGAAGGCGAAGATGTCCTCTTCCGGAGCCGCCGGAAGGACAGGGCTGTAGCGGGCGACCACGATATCGGGCCGGACCACGTCGAAGACGTCGGTGAACCTCGCCCATGCGCCGCGCCCCGGGCTGACGATCGGATCGGGCGCACAGAGGCCGACCGCGCCAACGCTTCCCAGGTGTCTGAAGGTGCCCAGGGTCTCCGCCGCAGGTTCCAGGTAGCGGTCATCGGGGCCGAAGTCGAGGCTGGGGAGCACGAACACCGGGATCCGCTCCGCCCCCAGGTTGTCGAGCGCCTGTTCCAACTGGTGGCGCAGGTGCGGGAAGGCGTACCGGTGCGGCGCACTGCCCGCTGGACCGAAGTGCGTGGCGACCTGGATGTCCGCCCCGGGGTGGTCGGCGAGGAGCCTTCCGAGCAGACGCTCCGACTGCCCGAGGCAGCCGGAGCGCTCGGTGCCGAATGCGGTGAACAGATTCACGCCGTCTTCCAGAGCGGCCCTCATGGCCGCCAGGACCGTGTGATCGTCAGCGCCGGCCGTACCGCAGCTGATTCCGAACGGGTGCACGCTCAGCCCTGGGGCCAGGCGGTGCCGGGGCATCTGTACGTCGGTCACGCGGTCTTTACCCCATCGCTCTGAAAGGCCGCGCTTACAGCGGTCCCGCTTTCCGTCTGGCGAATCCACCATGCGGTGGAGAGCCCGTCAACGATGAGCAGCCCGCGTCCGCCCTCGTCATCAACTCGGTCCTCGACACCGCCCAACGCCGCTGCCGACTTCTCGATTGCCGATGCTCCGCAGCCCGCGTCGACCACGGTCACGGCCACGCCCTGATCGGCCCAGACGATCACCATCGCGACAGCACCGCCGCCGTGCACTTCGGCATTGCCGACCAGTTCGGAGACTGCCAGGACAGCATCGTCGAGCACCGGCGGGCTGACCCATCCGGACACCGTGTCCCGGACCGCCGCACGGGCTGCTGCGCAGGGGCTGGATGTCCGGGTCGAGCCGAGCGCGACGTGGCGCTCTCCAACGACTGTTCCCAACATGCTGATCTCCTGCGGTGATTGGGGACGGAAAGTCATGCCTTCCTCCCTGCGGCTGGGACCCTGGCGCGGGCGGACCTACCCGCAGTCCAACTGTGGTCTCTCGCCGGCGGCGATCCATGGCCAAAAGTTGGCCAAATGCATGACCGTCCAGCCTTTGAAGGGCAGAACCAATCGGTCAAACCGTCCTGAATCGCCGCCCTGGCCGTACAAGCAGGCCACTCAAGTCCGTGATTTGGCCAAGGTTTGGCCATGTTTTGCCGTCGCGGACGCATCAGGGTGGTGGTGAGCGCAGCCCGTCGGTGCCCGTAGCCCCCGTACACAGCTGGACGGCGTCACGGACGGCCCGTTTCTTCCTCCAACCTCATGGTGATCTGATGACCTCCCTCCTGCGTACCGTCGCGATCCCGGCCAGGGCCGACTGTTCGGGCCGGGATGCCCACGTCGGGCACTGCCTGGACGAGGCGGATACCGTCTCCGGTGCTGGCAGTTCGGTGGCGGGCCTCGGCGCGCTCCTCTCGCGCCAGCTCCTTCATCGGGCCGGGCGCCTGCGCTACCTGACGGCCCACCTGGCGACGGGCGGCGGCTACAGCGGCCTGGAGCAGTACCTGGAGGAGTGCCACCTCCCCCTGGACCGGCTGAGGGAGATCGTCCGCGACCACGGCTGGCCGACGTACGTGATGGTGGGCCGGGAGGGCGGAGACGCGGCTCTCTACCTGGCCGTGCACTGTACGGCCGACCTGGACTTCCAGCGGACCTGCCGACAGCTGATCGCCGTCGCCGTTGAGGCCAAGCAAACCCCGTGGGCGCACCTGGTCACCATCGAGCAGGTCATCACGGTGACGTCCTGCGAGCCGCTGGCCAACGCCGGGAACCCACGGATCCCACGGAAGGAACGGTTCATGAATGCAGCCACACAGAGCCACGCGCGGCTTGTGTACCATCCGGCCGGCCGTGACGGGGATCTCCGGAACGCGGTTGAGGAGCTGCGGGCGGGGCGGTGGATGGCGGCACGGGGGTTGCTCGCGGCGAGTTGGGGCGATTGGACGCTGTGGACCTCACGCACCCAGGTGCTCGGTGCGGCGGCGGCCCGGTCTGATGTTCTTCGGCGTTGGGAGCAGGAGGAGCCGGAGGGGCTGGGCCTGGCCACGCTTCAGGCCAGGGCTGCCGTCGAGGTGGTGGCCCTGGTCGACCCCCGGCAGGCTGATCCGCGGCAGTTGGCGTGGCTGGAGCAGTCGGCGCGGGAGGCGTGCTGGCGTGCCGCCGCGACTGTCGCCGACGATCCGGTGCCGTGGGTCTGCCTGCTGGCCCTGGCCGGGCTCGACCAGGGCCAGGTCCGCCCCGAGCACCGGGCGCCGGCTCCCGACCCGATGCTGCCTCCCGGGCCGTGGGGCCTGCTGGAGCAGGCGCGCCGGGCGGACCTGTGGAACCGGGAGGCGTATCACCGGATGTTCCGGTTCTGGCTCGCGCTGGCCAGGCCCGGCACCGCGACGACTTTCCTGCGGACGTACCTGGGGTCCGCGCCGGCGGGTTCGCCCCTGTATGCCCTTCCCTTGCACCTGCACGTGGAGCGGTACCGCACGGCGTCGCGCAGGGACGCGGTGCGTCGGCAGTGGTCGGATGGCGAGGTGCTCCAGGATGTCCTGCTGGCCTACGAGCACTGGCTGGCGGCGCCTGGCGGGCGGGGTAAGTGGCCTGTCGTGGACGAGAGTTACCTCGCGCATGCGCTGTGGGCGAGCCACCACCTCGAACAGGCCGGCGGCGTGTTCGCCTCGCTCGCCCCGTTCGCCTCTTCCCAGCCGTGGCTGAGCCTGGCCGACCGGAGGGAGCAGGCCCACGGTCTCCTCCAGCAGGTCATGACCCAGATCGCTGCCCGGCGCTGATCCATCGCCCGCGGCTCCGGCCTCGCCCTCTGTCTTTTCCCCCGCCTTTCCGCTTCCGGAGGTTCACCCATGCCCGTTTCCCATCGCACGGCCCCGGCCCGGGGAGAGGACGACCATCTGAGATCGCTCGGGTACGAGCCCGAACTCACCCGCCGGATGGGGCCGTTCGGAAATTTCGCGGTCTCCTTCTCCGTCATCTCGGTGCTGAGCGGGTGCATGACGCTGTTCGGGTTCGGGCTGCTGACCGGCGGCCCGGCCGTGATGATGTGGGGCTGGGTCGGGGTCGGCGGGGCTGTGCTGCTGGTCGGGATGGCCCTGGCCGAGGTCACCAGCGCCTACCCGACCAGCGGAGCCCTGTACTTCATGGCGCACCGGCTGGGCGGCCCGCGGTGGGGGTGGGTGACCGGGTGGCTGAACCTGCTGGGCGGGATTGCCGGGATTGCCGGGATCGACTACGGTGCCGCGAGCTTCGTCGCGGCACTCGCGGGCCTGCAGTGGGGTGTGGAGCCGACCCCCGGGGTGGTGCTGGGCATCTTCGCGGCCGTTCTGGTCCTGCATGCCCTGGTGAACCTGCGCGGGGTGCACGTGGTCAGCGTGCTGAACAGCGTCTCGGTGTGGTGGCACCTGCTCGGTGTCCTGGTGATCGTCGGTGTGCTGTGGGTGGTTCCCTCCCACCACCAGTCCGCGTCCTTCGTGTTCGGGCACTTCGCGAACGGCACCGGGTGGACGAATCCGCTTTACGTGTCGGCGATCGGGGTGCTCCTTTCCCAGTACACGTTCTCCGGGTACGACGCCTCGGCGCACCTGTCGGAGGAGACGACCGATGCGCAGCTGGCTGCCCCGCGCGGAATCGTCCGCTCGATCTGGGTGTCGCTGCTGGTCGGAGGCGTCCTGCTGGCCGGGCTGCTGTTCGCGGTGCAGGACTACGACCGCACGGTGGGGGCGGCCGTGCCGCCGGCCCAGATCTTCCTCGACGCGCTCGGCGACACCGGGGCGAAGCTGCTCCTGCTGGTCGTGATCGGCGCCCAGCTGTTCTGCGGCTCCGCCCAGACCGCCGCCGCCAGCAGGATGATCTTCGCGTTCTCGCGGGACAACGCGTTGCCCGGCTCGGCGCTGTGGCGGCGGGTGTCCGGCAACGGAACGCCGGCCCGGGCGGTCTGGCTGGCCGTGGGTGCGGCGTTCGTGCTGGCGCTGCCCTCGCTGTGGTCGACGGCCGCCTACGGCGCGGTGACGGCGGTGAACGTGATCGGCATGACGCCGGCGTACGCGATCCCGGTCTTCCTGAGGCTGCGCAAGGGCGGGCGGTTCCGGCCGGGGCCGTGGCACCTGGGCCGGTGGAGCCGCCCCGTCGGGGTCCTCGCGGTGGGGTGGGTGGCCGTGGTGACGGTGCTGGTGTGCCTGCCGCAGACCAGCCCGGTCACCGCCGAGACGTTCAACTACGCGCCGGTCACGCTCGTGGTGGTTCTGGTGATGTCGGCGCTGTGGTGGCGGATGGCGGGCCGGAAGTACAGCGTGCCGGTCGTCGACGACCCGCAGATGGCGGCGCTTGAGGAGCAGGTCGTATGAGGGCGGTGATGCGTGCCGCCCGGTCCCGGGCGGCCCGGAGCACGGTTTCCGTGCCTTCCCCGGTGGGCCGGCTGTGGGAGCTGGTGGACGCTCACGGGATCGACACGGTGCTCCTGGCGGCGGTCGATGTGCAGGGCCGGCTCAAGGGCAAGGCGTTCGACGCCCGGGTGCTGCTGGAGCGGCTTCGGTCGGGCGGGATCTCTCCGGAGATGTGCGGGTACGTGATCGGCACCGACCTGGGCATGACCGCCCCCAAGACCGGCGAGTTCTCCTGGGAGAACGGCTTCGGCGACGTCGCGCTGCTGCCCGGCCTCTCCTCGGCCCGGGTCCTGCCGTGGGTGCCGGGCGCCGTCGTGGTTTTCGCCGCTCCGGTCGAGGACAGCTGGCCGCACCCGCTGGCGCCGGCCACTCTGCTGACCGAGCAGCTCACCCGCCTCGCCGGCCTGGGCCTGAGCGCGAAGGTGGGCGTCGAGACGGAGTTCGTCCTCTACGAGGGCGCGGCCCGGGATGCGGCGGCGGCCGGGTGGCGCGGGCTTCGTCCCGTCACCTGGGACAACCGCGACTACGCGCTCGACCTGCCGGGGCCGGTCGCCGACTTCGGCAGGCGTCTGCGGCAGGTACTCGCCGAGGCGGGCCTGCCCGTCGAGGCGGTGAAGGCCGAAGGCGCCCACGGCCAGTTGGAAGTCACCTTCCCCTACGGGTCGGTGACGGCGGCGTGCGAGCAGCACCTGCTGTTCAAGCACGCCGCGAGGACGGTGGCCGACGAGCAGGGCCTGACGGCGTCGTTCATGGCGGCGCCTGCCACCGGGGTCGGCAGCGGAATGCACCTGCACGTCTCGCTGCACGACGTCGACGGCCTGCCGGTGCTGACCTCCGACCCCGAGGACGGGACCGCCCTGTCGGAGCTGGGAGAGCAGGCGGTGGCCGGGCTCCTGGCCGTGCTGCCGGTCCTCGGCCCGTTGTGGGCGCCGTACGTGAACAGCTACAAGCGCTTCGCCGACCACTCCTTCGCCCCCTCCCGCTTCACCTGGGGGCGGGACAACAGATCGTGCGCGGTGCGGGTGGTCGGCCACGGCCGCAGCCTGCGGCTGGAGGTGCGGCTGCCCGGTGCGGACGCCAACCCCTACCTGGCGCTGGCGGCCGTCCTGGCCGGGATCCGGCACGGCGTCGAGGCCGGACTCAAGCCCCCGCCCGCCACCAGCGGCGACGCCTACCAGAACCTCAACGCCCCACCCGCTCCGCAGTCCCTGGCCGAGGCCCTGGCCGCCTTCGAAACCAGCGAGCTGGCCGGTGACCTGCTCGACGAGCTGGTCACCGCGCACCTGGCCCGCGTCGCCCGCCTGGACCTGGACCATCACTCCGCCCGCGTCACCGACGCCGAGCTGGAGCGCGGTCTCACCCAGGCATGAGCCCCGGGTCGGCCGCGGCGCCACACCCCTGGAGCCCGCGGCCGACCCGGTTCCACCTCCTACCCTGCCCTCACCTGCTGGAGGACCTTCATGGACACCGTCGTCCAACGCCACACGCACGAACACGAAGGCGCGACCCCCGCCACCGGTCTGCCCGACGTGCTGACCAGGGCGCACCTGGTCGATGTCGCCGTCCCGGGCATGGCGGGGCTGGCCCAGTGGCTGGCCGGGCGGGGCGCCGACGTCACCGGCTCCGTCGCCCCCGGGGAAGAGCACGACCGGACCGTCGAGCAGCTCACGGCGGCCGGCGTGCGGATCATGATGGGGTCCAAGGCCGGGCACGTCACCGAGGACCGCACGGCGGTGGTGTGGTCCGGCGTCGTGGTCGGCCCGCACCCCGAGCTCGACCGGGCCCAGCAACTGGGGCTGCCGGTGCTGGCCCGCACGCACGCGCTGGCCGCGGCGTGCGCGCAGGCCGGACCGGAGGCGGTCGCGGTCGGCGGCAGCCACAGCACCGCGACGGCGGCGGCGGTACTGGCCGCCGCGCTCGACGACGGCCGGACGGGCTGGATCCTCACCGCCCCGGCCCGCGGCCTGGCGGCAGGTCACGGGGCAGCGGGGCGGCTGGTCGTGGACTTCTGCCCCGACACCGCGACCCACGAGGCCGCGCCGCCCGGCGCCTGGCAGCACCGCCCCTCCCGCCACTACCTGGTGAGCACGCCGAAGCCGGCCGTGGCACTGATCACGGCCACCGCCGCCACCGCCCCGCACTACACGGACAACATCGAGGGGCTGGACGCGGCCGAGCGCCTCGCCCGGTCGGCCGGCACGGTCGTCCTGCCGAGCTGGGACAGCGGCGTGCGGATCCTGCGCGAGCGTCTGACCTTCCGGCCCGGCCCTCGCATTGTCACCGTCGGTCTCGCCGACACGGACGAGGTGCGGGTCCTGGCACCCCGGTGGACGGGCGTCGCCTACCACCTCACCCTCCAGCACGACGGTGCCCAGTACGCGTTCGTCCTGCCGCTTGCCGGCCGTCACCACGCGATGGCCGCGTGCGCGGCCATCGCCACCGCGCTCGTCGCCGGCGAGGACGCATCCGCTATCGCGGAGCGCCTGGTCGCCTTCGGCGGCGTCGACCGCTCGCTGGCCGGCCTCGGCACGCAGGCCGGGATCACGGTCGTGGACTCCCGGGCCCGCCACCCGCGCGAGGTCGCCGAGGACGTCGCGGCCGCCCGGATGCTCACCGAGGGCTCAGTGATCGCCGTGCTGCAGCCGGACGGCTTCGCCCGCGCCACCGCCCACGCCGCCGAACTCGGCGCGGCCCTCGCCGAGGCGGACCGGGCGGTGCTGCTGCCGGTCAGCACCCCGCTCACGAGCGTGCACGCCGACGATCCGCTCGACACCGTCGCCGAGGCCGCCCGCGAAGCCCTCGGCGCCGACGCGGTCCACCGCATCCGCTCGGGCCCCCACGAACCGGGCACCGCGGAGCTGATCGCCTCCCTCACCGAGCCGGACGACCTGGTCCTCGTCATCGGGACGACCGACGCCGCCCGGCTCGGTCCCCGGCTGCTGGCCCGCCTCGCCGCCCCCACCACGCCCGTGCCCAGCCTGACCGGCCAGGACATCGCGCTCCTCGTCCTGGTCGCGGCCGGGGCCGGCCACGGCACGATCGCCGCCGACCCCACGCTCGCGCTGGAGCGCCACCAAGTTGGCGACGCGATCAGGGCGCTGCTGGCCAGGACGGGCACCCGCACCGTGCTGCAGCTCGCCGCCTGGGCCACCGCCCGGCGGATCATCACCGACTCCGCCGAGCCCTGCGCGGCCCTGGCCGTCACCCCGTGCCTCGCCCCGCGCCCGCGGCAGATCCTGCGCGGCTGGGCCGGGGGGCGGAGCACGCCCGAGCTGGCCGCCGACTTCGGCGTCACGCCCGCCACGATGCGCGCCTACACCAGGACGCTCCTGTCCGACCTGGGTGTCGGCAGCCAGGCCCAGGCGAGTGTCGTCGGCGTCCTCGCCGGCCTGACGCTCCTGAGCGACATCGACCCCGCGTGGCCGTCCGTTCCCCTGGACCGCGCCACCCGCCCGAACGGGCCGGCGGCGTGAGCACGCGGCGCCGGTCCGGCCGCGCGGCCTGTTCGGCGGTCTGCTTCGTCATCGGTGTCCAGGTCGGCGCCGCCGCCCTCTACCTCGTGCAGTACCGCGCCGAAGCCGGCCGGCCGCTGTACCTGGGCATCTTCGCGGTCGTCGCTCTCAGCACCTTCGTCACCGTCGACCGCCTGGTCAACCACCACGTCACTCCCACCGGCGACCACGCCGACCGGCGCCCACCCGCCGACTGAACCTCCCGCACCACCGGCACCACCCCCATGGCGGCCGTCCGGGCCAGGGCCGCACTCCTTCGAGCACAGAGAGCCGATGAACGTCCCACCACACCCGCAACCACCAGCCGAGACCGCCGACACCCGACAGGAGCAGCCGTCGCCAGTCATCGCCGACAACGGTGTCACCAACGGGGAGCTGGACCCCTACCTGCACGGGAGGACGCTGGAGTTCCTCGCGAAGCACCCCACGAGCAGGGCAGCCCAGATCATGGGGGTGGCAACGACCACGCTCCGCGGCTACGCCAGCGGAGCGGTCAGTCGGCTCCAGGCAGTAGCGATCACCCTCGCGGCAGATACCGCCGCAGGCTCCGCCGACCAACTCCCCACCCACTGCGACCAGCAGGCCTCGTGAAATACATCGAGGCCCCGCAGAACTTCCATCCCGACGGCCGCCCCTCGGTCTACCTCGCGGGGCAGAGCATGGGCTGCCCGGACTGGCAGGCCGAGGCCGTCAACTTGTTCGCCACCGCCGGCTTCACCGGCACGGTCCTGAGCCCCCGGCCCTCGCGCAACCCGCGCTTCGACCCGTTCTGGGCGTGGCGCCCGAACGGCTGGCAGGACCAGACCATCGGCCGCTGCGACATCGCGATGTTCTGGCGCCCGCTCGGTCTGGACCGCGTGCAGGACCTGTACGAGCTGCACCTCTTCGGCCGGTCGAAGACCACGGTCGTCGTCGGCTGCGACCCGCGTGATCCCGTGCAGGCCACCGCCCGTGCCGCCATCCACGCGCGGATGCCCTGGCTCCCCGTGGAGCCGACGCTCGGTGAGACCGTGCGCGCCGCCCTCACCCACCTGGGCGCCCTGGCCACCACCCGGCCCTGAGCACCCACCCGCCCACCGCACCCATGTCAGGACTCCCCATGCCCCGCACCGCCCCGCCCGCCCGGATCGAGGACCACGCCCTCATCGGCAACACCGCCAGCGCCGCCCTGATCCGCACCGACGGCACCATCACCTGGGCGTGCCTGCCCCGCTTCGACGCCCCGGCCGTGTTCGCCGGCCTGCTCGGCACCGCCGGCCACGGCTTCTGGCAGGTGGCGCCCGCCGTCTACGACGGCACAACGCCGCCCCCGGCCACCCGCCGCCGCTACCGCGGCAACTCCCTGATCCTGGAACAGGAATGGGACACCCCCACCGGCAGTGTGCGGGTCACCGACTTCATGCCCGCCCCGGACGCCACCGACCGGGCCCCGGCCCAGATCATCCGCGTCGTCGAAGGCCTCACCGGGCAGGTCCGCGTCGCCTCCGACTTCCGGCCCCGGCCCGGCTACGGCAGCACCACCCCCCGGATCCGGCGCACCGGACAGCACGACCGGGCCCGGCTCAGCGCCACCGCCGGCCCCGACGCGTACTGCCTCGGCGGACTGCGGCACAGCCCCGGCCGCCAGGGCACCAGCCGCGCGGACTTCGCCGTCACCGCCGGCCAGAACGTGGTGCTCTCCCTGACCTGGCACCCCTCACGCATGCCCGCCCCCCAACTCCCCGACGGCCTCGCCGCCCTGGCCGACACCCAGGCGTACTGGGACACCTGGTCCAGCCGCTCCACCTACCAGGGCCCGGACCGCAGCGCGGTCCTGCGCGCGGCGATCACCCTCAAGGGCCTGTGCCACATGGACGGCGGCATTGTCGCCGCCCCCACCACCTCCCTGCCCGAGGACATCGGCGGCGAACGGAACTGGGACTACCGCTACACCTGGCTGCGCGACGCCGCGCTGACCGTCGCCACCCTGGTGAAACTCGGCTTCCCCGACGAGGCCCGCGCCTGGCGCGACTGGCTCACCTCCACCATCGACCCCGCCGACCTGCGGATCATGTACGGGCTCGGCGGTGAACTCGACCTCGCCGAGCGGGTTCTGGAGCATCTGCCCGGCTACGAGGGCTCACGCCCCGTACGCGTCGGCAACGGGGCGGCCGGCCAGCTCCAGCTCGACGTCTACGGCGAGGTCGCCCACGCGCTCCTCGCCGCCGAGGACGCCGGCCTCACCCCCGACCGGGACTGCGACGAACGGCTGCTGGCCATGGCCGGCCAGCTGGAACAGCAGTGGCGCGAGCCGGACGAGGGAATCTGGGAAGTACGCGGCCCGCGCCGCCACTTCACCCACTCCAGGGTGATGGTCTGGGTCTTCTTCGACCGGCTCATCACGATGCTGGACCGCCGCCCGTCCACCACCAGGAAGACGCTCAGCCGGCTGCGCGAGCTGCGCGAGACCATCCACCAGGACGTCTGCGAGAAGGGCTACGACCCGGAGCGGGGAACCTTCACCCAGTACTACGGCGGCCGGGAGCTGGACGCGGCCCTCCTGCTCATCCCCCGGGTGGGCTTCCTGCCCGCGGACGACAAGCGTGTCATCGGCACCATCGAGGCCGTCCAGCGCGAACTGTCCACCGTCGACGGCTTCGTGCTCCGCTACCCGACGCACGACGAGAACGGCGCCAACGTCGACGGCCTCACCGGCCACGAAGGCGCCTTCCTCGCCTGCTCGTTCTGGCTGGCCGACGCCCTCGCCATGATCGGCCGGGCCCCGGAGGCCCGCGAACTGTTCGACAAGCTCCTCGCGCTGCGCAACGACGTCGGGCTGCTCGCCGAGGAGTGGGACCCGCGCGAGAAGCGCCAGGTCGGCAACTTCCCTCAGGCGTTCAGCATGTGGGCCCTGGCCGACACCGCCGTGGACCTGGCCGCCCACGGCACCGTGTCCACGCCGCTGCCCCGCCAGCGCACCGCCGCCGACGGCACGCACACCGGCCTGGGCGCACGCGCCGGAGCGCTGGGGGCGTAGTGGGCGACGGGGTCCACAACAGTGTGAGCGGCGGCGAGTCCGGGACCGTCGTCCAGGCCGGCCAGGTCCACGGCGATGTCCACGTCCACGCCCCGGCGCCGCCCGCGCGGCCGGTGCCGCGTCAGCTCCGCCCGGTGCCCGCGACGTTCACCGACCGCGAGGCGGCGCTCCAGGCGCTGGACGCCCTGCTCGACGGGCCACCGGGTGAGACGGCGCCCGTCGTGATGATCAGCGGAACGGACGGCGTCGGCAAGCGCACCGTCGCCGCCAAATGGGCACACCGCAACGTCGGCCGCTACCCCGACGGGCAGCTCGTCGTGCGGCTGCGGGCCGGTGCGCCCGGCGGGGCGGCGCCGGTCGCGGAAGCCGCACGGTCGCTGCTGCGGTCGCTCGGACTCGGCGACGACAGTGCCGCTCTGCCGTGGGCGGAGGAGGAACTGCTGGGCCTGTGGCGGTCGGTGGCGGCGACGCGGCGGCTCCTGGTGGTGCTGGAGGACGCCGCCGACGCCGGGCAGGTCCTGCCCCTGGTGCCGGCCGCCGCCGGCTGCCTGCTGGTGGTGACCAGCCGGGAGCCTCTGACCCCGCTGTTCGCCCACGGCGCCGCCCACCAGCGGCTCGGCCCGCTGCCGGCCGTCCACGGTGTCCAGCTGCTCGCCCGGATCATCGGCCAGGACCGCACCCGGCGCGATCCCGGCGCCGCGGCGGCGCTCGTCGAGGCGTGCGGCGGCCTGCCGCTGGCCATCAGTCTCGCCGCCGCCGACCTCGTCCTCCAGCCGGACCGCTCCCTGCCCCGCTCCCGTCCCCTTCCCCCCGCCCCGAGCCGATCGGACGACCCCGTGCACCTCGCCGCCGCTGCCGCCTACGCCCGCCTCCCGGAAGACAGCGCCCGCTTCCTGCGGCTCCTCGGATTCGTGCCCGCCCCGGACCTCGACGTCGCGGCCGGCGCCGCCGCCACCGGCACCACCCGCCAGCAGGCCCAGTACCACCTGCGGGAGCTCGCCGCCCGCAGCCTGCTCGACACCGCCGGCCGCGCCCCGGTACGCGGCGACCTCTACACCATGCGCCACCCCGTCCGCACCCACGTGACCGGAACCAGCACCACCACCGCCGCCCAGGACGCCGCCCACGCCGTCACCGGCTACCTGGACCACCTCGTGGCGACCGCCCGCGCCACCGCCCAGCTGCTCACCCCCCACCACCGCGTCCTGCCCCGCACCTACGGCCGGCCCTCCGAACCCGTCCGCTTCACCACCCGGCGCGAGGCACTCGACTGGCTGGAGGCCATCGCCCCGGCAGTGCCGCCCGCCCTGGCCGCCGGGGCCGCCCTCGGCCTCCACCAGATGGTGTGTGTCCTGGCCAGCGACCTGTGGCCGCTCCTGCACTACCACCGCGACAGCGACCTGTGGATCTCCGTCTACGAGACCGGTCTGCGCTCCGCCACCGTCTGGGGCGACCGGATGGCGATCCGCGAGATGTCCTCCAGCCTCGCCCTGGGCCTGGTGGCGGCCGAACGCCACGAGGAAGCCGTCGCCCACTACCGCCGCGCGGCCGACATCGCCAGCGCGGACAACGACCCCGGCGGGATCGCCCAGTACAGCTCCGGGACCGGCGCCGCCCTCCACGACGCCGAACGGTACGCCGAGGCCGACTCCTTCCTCGCCTACGCCATCACCCTCTACCGCGAACTCGGCGACCACCGCGGCGCCGGCCTCGCCGGGATCCTGCTGGGCTCCGCCACCGCCCGCCAGGGCAACACCACCCTCGGCGTGGCCCTGCTCCATCAGGCCCGCACCGACCTCACCGCCCTCCAGCCGCCCGACCCGCTCAACTCGGCCCGCTCGCTGGCCTACCTCGGCGAAGCACACTCCCTCGACGGCCGGCACGACCTCGCCGTCACCACGCTCACGCAGGCCCGCCACGCGTTCGCCGCCATCGGCCACCGCCACTGGCAGGCCCGCACCACCGAATTCCTCGGCCAGGACGCCGAACGCTCCGGCCTGCCGGACGCCGCGACCGCCTGGTACACCGCCAGCCTCACCCAGTACCAGGCCCTGCGCAGCAGCCGCGACACCAACCGCCTCGAACACCACCTCCGACGGGTACAACCGTGAACCGCAGCACCCAGCGGGCACGCGCCCCACCGTGGAAACGCCGACCCGGTCAAGCCGACGGCGCTCCTATGACCAACCGCAAATCCGTCAGAGAAAGAAACCCAATGCTTCGTCGTACCATCGCGGCCGCAGCCGTAACCGCTGCCATCGCATCCGTAGCCGTGCTCGCCTCCTCCTCCGCCTCCGCCGCGACCGGCGAGCTGCCGATCTGGGCTGCACCGTCGTCCACGGAAATCCCGATCTGGACCGCTCCGTCGACCGGCGAGCTGCCGATCTGGACCGCTCCGACGTCCACGGAAATCCCGGTCTGACCGGCGGCTAGCCGCTAACTGGCTGGTCTGACCAGCGCCGTGGTCGCGCGGCAGCGGCCCTGCCGCGCGACCACGGCGTCCGGCCGTCGGCTCCGCGTGTACGGTCCACGGCCGATCTGCCCATCACGTCTTCCTGGGAGGAAGCCTTGTACCGTTCCCCCGCGCGGCCCCCCTTTGTCGAGGGCCGACCGTGCACCACATGCGGCACCCGCCTCGTCCTGACCGCCCGCGAGTCAGACGTGCTCGATCTGATCGCTCTCGGCAAGACGAACGATCAGATCGCCGACGCCCATAAAGCGTCCCTGCACGCGGCACGCACCTGGGTCGACAACATCCTCGACGCCCTCCACGCCACCGGACGGGTCCAGGCCGTCGACACCGCCTGCCGGGTGGGGCTCCTCAACCCGCCGGCGACCCTTCGCTCGTCGGACGAGGAACCCAAGGTGCCCGAGCTGGAACTGGAGGCCTTCCGACTCAAGGCAGTCGGACGCTCCAAAAAGAGGATCGCACAGGAACTCAGCCTCAGCCCCCACACCGTCAAATCCCGTCTCCACCGCCTCTACAAACGGCTCGGAGCCGACGGCGCCGCCCACGCCGCCCTCATCCTGCACGGACTCAAACTGCTCCCCAGCAGCCACCCCTGCCACACCAGCGAAACCACCGGAGCCGCCAGGTGATCTCCCCCACCGGCACCGCAACCCACCCCGCACGCCGACCATGCGGGCCGACTTCGTCGAGGACTGGGGAGTGGTGATGGATCCGATCTCGGCGGCCGCGCTGGCTGCTCTGGCAGGGGGCATCGGCGGCGAAGCCGGCCGACAGGCGTGGACCGCGCTGAGCGCGCTGATCCACCGCCCGGTCCGGCGCGGCGAGGCCAACGGTGAGCCCGATACGCTCGTGGTGAGTCCCGGTGAGGCTGAACTCGCGGCGCTGGCACAGGAACCCGACACGTTGGAGCGAGCCCAGCGGTTGAGCACGGCTCTTGCTGTGCGCGCTGCGCTCGACACTGATTTCCGCCTCGCCCTGGAGAGCTGGTGGCAGCAGGCGCAGTCGGTACGCACGAGTGAAGGTACGGTGACGAACCAGATCTGCGGGGGCGCGCAGTACGGCCCCGTCGTCCAGGGCAGAGACTTCTCCAGCCTCACCATCACCGCCCATAGCTCGGCCGGGCCGCGTGCGGCACCCGCCGACACACACGGACCGTCGCGCCCCGCCCCGGATGGGGCGGGGCCTTCCGACACGGGTTATGGCTCGCAAGGAGACTGAACCGGCTCGCGCCCCCAGCGAGGCGACATGGGCAGGGCGCCCCCGCCCCTGGGCCGAGCACCGCATCGGCCTCGTCTTCGTAACCTGGCCTGTCGCCCCCGCCCTTGTCCGCTACGGCGTCCACGTCAGCACGGCCGGCGAGCCAGCGTCCGGCCACCGGCCGGTCTACGTCGACATCGACCCCAGCAAGAACCCCAAGGAGGCAACGTGAGGGAGTTCATGACCGCCGCTCGCCGCTGGGGCCGCGCGGGCGAGCCGGACGAGGACTGGGTGCGCCCGCACGTCCTGTGGCTGCCGCAGGACCAGCCGCAGGTCCTGGCTTACTTCGCTCGGCTGGGCGAGATCACCTCCCGATACCCGGGCGTGATCGCCCCGATCGCCTCCGATGACCTGCACATGACGATCCAAAAGATCGAGCCCACGGTCGCCGACGGCAGCCGGGTGGCCGGCTCGATGCTCAAGACGGCTGCTGTCACGGTCCAGAACGAACTGGCCGAGCTGGAACCGTTCACCATCGAGATCGGCCCGGCCCGGCCCCGCATCACCGCGGACCTTCCCGCCCACCTGCACGAGCCGGCCATGCTCACCGCCGCCCTCTTCGCCACCCACCAGCGGACCAGCGGCTCCGCACTCCGGTACGGACACACCCCACTGCCCCGCCTGGCCCGCGCGATCGGCTCCGGCCGGGCATACGCACCCGCCCGCCGCACGCGCCACCGCCTGACCCGCCTGATGAGCCGGACGACCCGCGGCAAGTGGGGGAAGGTCCGAGCCCCCGGCGACGTCGCCGCGCCGCTGCTCAGCCTGGAACGCGCCGGCTCCCACCCTGGTGACGTCGCCGCCTGGACGGCCGACGGGCACACCCCGCCCGCCGGTCGGCAGCTCCCCTCTGCAGACCGGGCCCCGGCCGTGATCGAGTACGGCGGTGTGGTCCGTGTCCCCCGCACCGGCACCGCCGCGCACGAGAGCCGCCGGCCGTGAGGCGCACCGGCCGCAGACCGGCCCACCACACGCCCACCACCCACCTCCTCAGCCCCAAGCGCCGCCGAGGCGGCCCTGAGCACACACCGGGCACACCATGATCAATTTCCTTCCCTCCGGCGAGACGCCCCTGGCGGACCGCATCCTCGGCGAACACCTACGGCACCTGCTTGAATGCCAGGACGACACCGTCACCGCCGTCGCCGAGCGCCTCCCCGCCCACCTCCGGCCCGCACCCGAGACCCTCACCGCGGTGGAAGCCGGACGCCACCCCCTGCTGCGCAGCGCGGTGCTGGCGGGCGAAGGCCTGACGCTGGCCCGCGCCTACGGCGCCGGCCAGCACGCCGCCGACGACTGGCAAGACTGCGTCCTGGGCCACCAACGACACCTCATGGCCGGCTTCACGCGCCACTGCTACATCGACTCCGGCTTCGGATGGCCGCACCGGTACCAGCTGATCGAGGAGCGCGCCGACAGCATCCTGATCGCCAGCAGCCACCAGATTCCGCCGGTGCCGCTGCGCACCGCCGACTTGGAGGAAGCCGTGTGGCAGAGCAGGCCCGGCACCACGGCACGTCACCACCGTGAGCACGCGTCACTGGGCGCCCTACCGGGCACCGGATGCCGGCTGTGCCAGCCGTACTGCGGCAACCTGCTGGCGGACTGGTCCGCCGTCGAAGCCTGGCAGCGCGAGGCTCACCGGGTCCGCACGGCCGCCTTCGCCGCACGGCTCCGGGCTCCGGGCGCACCGAGCACCGTCGTCCTCCTGGACGAGACGCTGCTCCACCGCCGGTTCGGCGGCACCCAGCTCCACGCCGGGCAGATGGAACACCTCGTTCACCTTGCCGAGGAGACGGCACTGGAGATCCGCGTCGTCCCGATGTCCGCCTGCCTCCCGATCGACACGGAACGAATCCAGCTCGACCTTCCCGAAGGGCCCCTCACCGCCCACGTCAACGGGATGGAAGCCTTCTACGAGGACCTCGTGGACCCGAGGCTGGCCGATCTGCGAAGCCACGCACTTGAGCCCAAGACGAGCCTCGACATGATCCGGCGCGCAGCCGATGGCACGCCGTGGTAGCCCCCGACGCGCCCCAGGGCCACGCGCGCAAGGACGCGATCCCCGCGGCGGACGCGACAACCGGCCTGCCCGCGCCGAACAGGCGTCCGTCACGCACAGACAGTCCGGGAGCCTCATTGGAAGCTTCCGGAACCACCTTCACAACGGATTAGGTATGGACGACATGACTCACCCGGAGGAGCCACGGGAGTCACGGGCCCGGACCGTCGTGCCGCTCCTGTACCACCTGCTGGACGCTCCAGAGCTCAACTGCGCTTCACCTAACAAGTTCCGGGTCCTCTGGCCGATCATGGCCGAAGACGCCGCGAAAGCGTTACAAGAGCCGCGACTCGCTAGGGTCCGGCCCTCCCCGGCTACCTACAAACGGTGGCTGGCCGGCACCCACATCCCCCGCGGAGACCTGCGCACCATCCTCGAGGCCTATTTCGGCAAGAAGGTCGAGGCCCTCTTCCAGCTCGTCCCCGCACGCGACGTCGTCCGCCCCCGCCCCCTGGACCGAAGGACGCGCACCGCGGTACGAACCCTGGACTACACCTGGCCCACGTCCCGGCACGTCCCCGGCGAACCGGACGCTGGCGTCTTCGGCAGCTGGGAGCTCGCCGGCGGACGGCACTTCGACGGCACCTCGATCGGTGTGCAGATCTATGAAGCTGAGCCCCGCGGCGACCTCATGGAGATCAGCTCCGCAGACCTCCCCCACCTGGAGACCTTCGTCCGCTCCTCGCGCAGGGGCGTGATTCTGGCCTCCCCCGGTGCCGCCGGCGGGTCCGGCCTGTACGTGATGGACGCCGCGCTCGCCCGCCAGAACCTCTGTGCGGGCCAGGGCCCGCGCGTACCGCTCGCCTACCAGCTGGACGACCTGGTCTACGCCATCATCTGGGCGCTGTACGTCATGGACGACGGCCTGCTGGCGGACGACAGTCCGCTCTCCGACCGTGCCGAGCAACTTCGGCACTACGTCAGGATCAGCAACTCGGCGCCCCCGCGATCCGAGATGCCCGACCTCTCCCCCATCGGCGCCGCATGGCTGGGCTCCAGTCTCTGCGCCCAGTACATCGTCCGCCATCTCCGTGACCTTCCCGAGGCGCCGGCGTTCTGGACCCGCGAAGCCACCGGGGAGGAATGCGCACCATGGTTGCTCTTCAGGCACAAACACGACTACTTGCAGAACGTCGCCGATCGCTTCTCGGGACCAGGAAGCGCGCTCGGTCGCGCGTTTTGCGTCCCAGAGTCCGCCGTGCGCTCAAGTGAGAGTTATGAGCGGATTCTCCTGTTTCTCACGATCGCCATGATGGAGATGTACGGGGTCAAAGTGTGGCTGACCACCGAGCAGGAGTACCAAGAGGTCGAGGGGTTCGTCCTGGCACTCAACCAGGCCATCCTGGCGAACTGGGTGCGCGAGGAATCCGTCTGGCGGGTCGCCACCACCAGCGCGCGACGGGAGGTGGCTCCCTACCAGGAGGTGATCGGCCACGTGCGGGCCCACAGTCTGGTCGACGGGCCGACGCCGACGGCCCGGCTGCAGGCCCTGGCCGACTACCTCGAGCTGGACTGGAACTGGCTGACCGGCCGGAGCCACGGCCTCGCCGAGGAGGGGCTCACCAGCATGCTGCGCCCCCGCAGCCGCCTTCTCACGCTCAAGGCACTCGACCAGACGCTTCGCTTCATCGGCAGCCTGGGCAGCCAAAATGACGGCGGATAAGCTCAACTCGCCCTGCTCCAACCGCGATCCGAGGAATGTGCGTTGACGAAGCCAAGCCCCCCTTCTCCCAAGGTGCTCGCGATCAGCCTCGGCGGCACCATCACAATGACCCCCACCACCCCGGAGGGCGCGGCGCACCCCACGCTGAGTGCGGAGGACCTGCTCGCGGCCGTGCCGCAGCTGGCCGGCATCGGCATCGTCGTCAAGACGCAGTCCTTCACGACCAAGCCGGGCGCCTCCCTGGCCTTCGACGAGATCGAGGACCTCGCCGGCCAGCTGCAGGCCCTGGACAGTGAGAGCACCTTCGACGGCTTCGTAGTGGCCCAGAGGACCGACACCCTGGAGGAGACGTCCTACCTGCTGAGCCTGCTGTACGCGGGCGAGACGCCTCTGGTCATCACGGGCGCGATGCGCGCCCCCTACCTGGCCGGGGCCGACGGACCGGCCAACCTGCTCGCCTCCGTCACCGTCGCGGCCAGCCCCCAGGCCCGCGGCCTGGGCGTCCTGGTCGTCTTCAACGACCAGGTCTTCGACGCCACGCGGGTCCGCAAAACCCACAGCACCAGCACGAACGCGTTCACCGCACCCGACACCGGCCCCCTGGGCACCGTGGCCGAAGGCCGCCTGCGGCTCCTGGCGATCCCCGCGCACAAGCCCCTCCCGCTGGCCGCGGCGATGACCCGCCCGGCGCGCGTCGGCTTGTACACCGCGTCCCTCGGTGACGACGGCACGCTGCTGGCGCCGCTCCTCGAACAGGTCGACGGCATGGTCATCGCCGGCTTCGGAGTCGGTCACGTGCCCGCCGCCTGGGTGCCCGTCCTCCAGGAGGCCGGTCAGCGGATCCCGGTCGTCCTCGCCTCCCGCGCCGAGGGCGGCACCACCCTCACACGCGCGTACGGATTCCCCGGCTCGGAGAAGGACCTGCTGGACCGGGGCCTGATCGGGGCCGGGCACCTCGACCCGTACAAGGCCCGTCTTCTGCTGACGGTCCTGCTGCGCAGCGGCGCCCACCGCGACGCGATCCTCGCCACCTTCGCTCCCGCCGGGACGACCGCGGAGGGACGTGGCTGATGCGGCACGCAGAACTGACGATGGGGCGCAGCTTCGTGCTGGCTTTCGATGACGGCGACGACTTCGTCGCGGGGCTGACCGGCTTCTGCGCGGAGATGGGGATCCGGCAGGCGATCATCCCGATGTTCCTCGGCGGGTTCCGGCAGGTGAGTCTGGTGGGGATGAACGGCCCGCTGGAGGACCCGGAGGCTCCTGTGTGGGAGGAGACGGTCCTGCACACGGTGGAGGCCGTCGGCTCCGCCACCCTCGCCTGGAGCCCGGAGAACGACGCCCTCGCCCCGCACATCCATGTCGCGGTCGGACGCAAGAACCTCGCCGCCGCGGGGAGCACGTCTCATCTGCTGCGGGCCGAGGTGCAGTTCATCCAGGAGGTGTTCCTTCAGGAGGTCGTCTCCCCCCAGATGCTGCGACCGCTGTGCGGACCACACGCCGTCCCGACCCTGTCCTTCGCCCTGCTCCCCGAGGCCGACACCCTGTGACCCCCGCTCCGCACCGAGCTCGGCGTGACGGCCTCGGCGCCGGTTCCCGCGCCTCCCCGGCGAGCCGGGCCGGGGCGGTCGGGCCAGCATGGCCTCGCCAGGTGAGGAGTGGTCCACGTACGAGGTGCTCTGGCCCTGGCAGGATTTCCGTGAAGCAGGGCGTGCCACCGTATGCCGGTGACGTTCAGGCCCCACGAGGAGCGAGACCATGAAGACCTGCGACAACACCTCGGTCGGCATCGTCATCACCGATCACCAGGGCCGTTTCCTGATGTTCGACCGCGCCACCTTCCCGCCCGGCACGGCACCAACCGTCGGCCACATCGACGACCACGGGACCGCTGAGGACGCGGGCCGCGCCGAGGTCGAGGAAGAACTCGGCCTCACCGTCACCGGCCTCACCCACGTCGGAGGCTGTTGGCGGGGCAACCGATGCCGCCGCCTCCCCGGCGCACGCGGCACCGGCCACGACTGGACCATCTACCAGGCCACCGTCACCGGCGACCTCACCCCGAGCGCCCGCGAGACGAAGAACGTCCGCTGGATCACGCCCGACGCCCTACAGGAGCTGGCAGACCGGACGGTCGCCTACGCCAAGGGACGCGTGACGGACGCCGAGTTCGAGGCTGCGCCCGGCATCGAGCCGGTGTGGGTACAGTGGCTCGCCGACATCGCCGCGATCCACGTCGGTCCCGACGAGCTGCTTCAGGTGGAGCGGCTCATCTGATGATCACCGCCCCGCCCTCCTGACCCACTGCGGTCGCCTCCACTCCACCTCCACTCACTCTCCGGGCGCGGCGGCCGCGCCGTCGGCCGGCCCTGAGTGCCCTGCTGCTACAGCAGGCCCGGGCAGTCGAGTGCGCTGTCCGGGCCCGCGGGTTGCGCGAGTACGCCGGCCATGAGGGTCATGGACTCAGCGAAGAGCATCGCGCAGGGCCGCCTCCAGGACAGGCAGCTGCTCCAGCAGCGTCAGAGCGGCCTCGTGCCGTGCCCGCGCGTAGGACTCGAGTGCGGCATCGACGAGGTGGGGTCGTTCCACGGGTGCCGACAGCGGAAAGGTCGAGCAGAGCATGGCTGCACAGCCGACGCGAAGCGAGGACAGGAGGTCGTCTGCGGGCGCCGTGGGGTTGGCGTCTCGATAGGCAAGGGCGAGGTCGGCGTATCCCTGGAGCCACCTCTCGACGCCGTTGGACTGGAAGCTCTTGGGGTCACAGCCAAGGCGCATGATTTCCCAGGCGAGGTACCCGGGTGTGGGTGGTCCGAAGTCCACGATCGCGGCGACGTCGTCGGTCTTCAGCAGGACGTTGGGGCCGGCCAGGTCGCCGTGCATGACCTGGACCGTCAGCGGTGGAAGTGAAGCGAGGATGCGCTCGACGTCCCCCAGGACGGCGTGTCGCTCACACGCCGCCCGCAGAGCCCAAGTCTCGAACTCCCCCTGCCTGGGCCTGTGCTGGTACGCGAGAATCAGCCTGTCGAGGCGGTCACGTGCGGCGGTAACGTCGCACACCGCGGCACCAGGTTCCAGGGTGGGTGCGGCGGCGGGGTGAGTGGCGAGTCGGCTGTGGAGACGACCCATCGCTGCGCCGACCGCTGCCCAGCGTGCACCAGTCAGGGTGCCCTCGGCAGTCTCGGTGTGCGGCACGTACGACCACAGGGACATCGGCAGGCGGCCGTGGGTCGCGATCAGTTCGTGCTGGCGCGTGCGGGTCGCCCGCGCGGTGGCGACGCCCCCGTCGGCGGCGTACTCGGACAGCTCGACTGACGCCAGATCCAGATCCAAGCTACTTCGAGTGCGATAGACCTTGACGAAGTGCCGACGGCCCGTCTGGTCGACGATGGCGTAGTTGTCCGTCGCGGTGCCCTCCGGGATCCGCGTGATTTCTGCCGGGTGCAGTCCGTAAGCGAGCACCAGCGTGTCGGCGACCGCCATGATCTGCTCCTGCGCGCCGGGTGTGGAAGGCGCGGCGACAGTCTCGGTGGGGCTGCCGAGGCCGGGCTGGTGAGATGCGGTGGACATGGTCTCCTCGTCGAAGCGCACAGCGCTCGTGGTCAGTGAGCGGGCGGCAGGTGGTCGGGTCGATCAGGGCGCGGGCACGGGGTGCCGGTGAGGCGTTCGGCCCGGCGGGCGATGTACGGGGTGAGCGTTGGGAGAACTGGGCCGGCTCCCGTTCGGCTACGACGTTGGACTTCTGGGGGCCTACTCCCTGACTGCGCCCGCGACTGCTGCCCGCATCTACCACGAGTTCAGGCACATCCTCGACACGGCGGCCGGGCCGGGCCAGGGAACTGGCCCGGCCCGCAGTTGCAGGCATGCAGCAGAGGTGATCGCCAGCGGACAACCCTCCGTCAATGCGGTCATCTGATTGCGTTTCCCTCGTTCGGGTGGTGCCAGTGCCCGAGCCCGACCCGGCACCGCCACCAGCTGCCGGCAGGGGACCGGCGGGCCAAGCCGACACCGCGGCGCATTGCCGCGTGAATCGGCTGATCAAGGCGGTGAACGCGGTGAGCGACGCCGGCTCTTCGTGGCGAGGGTGACCAGTGCGGCATCGCACTGGCGGGGCGTAGGGCCGGCCGGCGGGCGACGCGGCACCAGCCAGGGATCGCATAGAGTGCGGGCGCGTGGGCGTGCACGTGGTTCGCCGTAAGGTGATCTTGGACGCCTTCGTTCGCATCTCCGCAGGCATCCCTCGGGCAGCACCACCAGGAGGAACAGTGTCATCCCCGCAAGTGATCACCCCCGCGGACCGGCTCGCCGAGGCGAAGAAGCAGCTGAACTTCCCGCGTATCGTCGCGATCTGCGGCTCCACCCGCTTCATGGCCGAGATGGCCGAGGCCGATCTGCGGGAGACCAAGGCCGGGAGGATTGTCGTCAAGCCGGGCTGCGACCTGAAGTCGCCGCACGAGCTCTGGTCCAATCCTGTCGAGGCCGAGGCGCTGAAGATTCGACTCGACGAGCTGCACCGGTCGAAGATCCTTCTCGCTGATGAGGTGCTCGTGGTCGGCGACTACATCGGAGACAGCACCCGAGCCGAGATCGTCTACGCCCGGTCGTTGGGCAGGCCCGTGCGGTTCACGCATCCCGAGGTCGACCCCGACGCCTGAGGGCCCACCCCCACACCATCCGCAGGCGCTCTTGGAATAGATCATCTAGCGGGTGGCGTGGTGGTGGGAGCGAGCTCAAGCAGCGGCGGAACGCATCGCGGCCGTGATGGCGGCCGCGAGTGGCCGCCGGTGGTTCATCACGTAGAAGTGGTCGCCCTCGTACCTTTCGAGTCCGCGGAAGTGCGTGGTGACCGCTTGCCAGGCGAGTAGGCGGTCCTCGCCGATCAGCTTGTCGCGGCGGCCCCCGAATACCGAGAGCGGAACGGGCAGCGGTTCGGGGTCGCGAGGAGGAGCCCAGGTGTCCATGAGTTTGAAGTCGTTACGGAACACCGGGGCGAACGTGCGCCAGACGGCGTCGTTGTCGAGGAGCTGCGGGGGGCTGCCGCCCACGTTCCGCAGCCAGCCGCGCAGTTCGTCGTCGGACATCAGGTGAGGGCGGCCGTCGGCGCCGGCCTCGCCTCGCGGGGCGCCGTAGGCGGACACACCCAGCCAGGCCGGGAGCTGGGCCCCCTCGTGGTGAAGTCGGCGGGTCAGCTGGTAGGCGATGGGGGCGCCCATGCTGTGGCCGAAGAACCCGAAGGGTCGGTCGAGCAAGGGAACGAGAGCGGTGTGGAAGAAGTCGACCAGCCGGTCGCAGTCGTCGATCAGCGGCAAGGTCTGCAACTGGCCTCGGCCGGGGGCCTCCAGGAGGCAGAGCTCCCAGTCCTTCGGGAAGTGCTCCGCCCAGCCCCGGTAGAGCAGGTGTGAGCCGCCGGCGTGGTGGAACAGGAACAGGCGTGCCGCTGGGTCGCTCAGCGGCCTGGCGCGGATGACCGGGCCAACAGGCGTCTCGCCGACGAGCTTCGAGATGACGAAGGCGTGCAGCTCGGCGAGGGTCTTGGCACCGCTGATGACCACGGTGTTCTCCGGGACGCCGAACGCAGTCTCCACGCGGGTCGAGATCTCGAGCGTCAGCAGCGAGTCGATGTCGAGTTCGTCGGTGAGGTGCGCCTCGTCGGTGACCTCCTCGGGTTCGATCTCCAGTACGCCAGCTATCAGCGCGCGGAGATCCTCGATGTTCACGGACGCAGTGGTCATGGGGGTTCCCTCGTTCCTGCGTGGATGGACGAGTGGTCGGTCAAGGGGTCAGCAGCAGAGCGGATGCCGCGTCGTGGCGAGGGCCCCCAGCCGTGGCGAGCACGTTCCCGGTGGCGTCGCTCTCCAGATGGGCAGCCGCCGCCGCGCACTGCAGGACGCCCAATGCCCCGGACAGTGGGCCCAGCTGGGCTTCCAGGTCGATCCGGCGCGTGGCCGCGAGAAACTGGCCCGCCCCGGCACCCGCCTCGTCCACGAGCCACAGTCCGACGGACTCCTCCTCCGTCACACCGGCGGAGGTCAGCGCCGCGGCGAGATCCCGGGCCCGTGCGTACCCGGCAATCACGGCGCGCGGCCGTGCGCCACGGGACGCGGCCGCAGTCGCTGGTTCGAGGACGATCGCGACCGCCGCGTCGGTGGACTGCTCGCCGAGCAGCTTCGTCGCCACGTCGTTGGCCGGTTCGACGCCGAGGACGACGGCTGCTTCGGCGCGCCCGGCCACGATGAGGTTGCGGGCCCAGGCGAGGGCGTCCAGACCGCTGGTGACGCCGTTGCAGACGGTGAGGTTGGGGCCGCGCAGCCCGTAGCGGATGGCCACCCAGCCGGCGATGACGTTGCTGGATGTCTGAGGCAGGCCCAAGGGGCTGAGGCCCCTGACGCCTTCCCTGGCGATGGTGTCGGTGGCTTCGCAGACGCTGTCCGCGTTGCCCAGGTTGGTGCTGACCACGACGGCGGTCGAGTCGACCACGCCCGTGAACGTGGCGTGGGCGTCGGTCAGGCCCGCGTCGTGGAGGGCGGACTCGGCAGCCCTCAGGGCGAGCCGGGACGCGCGGTCCTTGTGGCGCATCTCGCGTCCGCTGAGCCCGGCTGCCGGGTCGAAGCCGCCCTCGCCGGGCAGCGGTCCGAGGAGGTCGCCGTACGTCGCGACACCGGGCAGCGCCAGTCCGATGCCCGTGACGACGACCTCCCGGGCGCTCGGGTTACTCATCCGTGCGGTACTCGTCCCGCTCATCCGGCTGCCTCCACGATCGCGACGGCGTTGATCCCCCCGAAGCCGAACGCGTCGATCTGAGCGATGGCCAGGTCGACGGATGCGGGAACGCCCTGCACCAGGCCCAGTCCCGCGGCCTCGGGGATCGGGGCGAGGAGTCCCAGGACCGGGGGTACCGTCCCTGCCTTCATAGCGAGCACCGCCATCACGAGGCTGAGCAGTCCCGAACCGCCCAGGGTGTGGCCGGTCATCGCCTTGATAGCGGTCATCCGCGGACCCGCACCCGCGCCGGTAAAGATCCGGCGAAGGACGCTCGCCTCCGTCGTGTCGTTGCGGGGGGTGCCGCTGCCGTGCAGCATCACCAGGTCGATGTCGCTCGCCCGCACCCCGGCTCTGCTGTGGGCGTCGAGTACCGCGCGGGTGATGCCGTCGGGGTCGGGCGCGGTGGCGTGGTGGGCGTCGCAGCCCATGGACACCCCGCGCACCCGGGCGTGCACGGGCCCGCTCCCGGTGCCGGCGCGCTGGACGACGACGGCCGCCGCGCCCTCCCCCATCAGCATGCCCTTGTGGGTCGCGTCGAAAGGGCGCAGCGCGTCGGGGAGGTCGTTCTGCACCCGGTCGAGCGTGCCGAAGCCGCTCTCGGTGGCGGCGTCGGTGCCCGCGACGACGACCGTGTCGGCCAGGCCGGCCTCGATCATGTCGGTGGCCATGCCGAGCGCGTACAGCGACGCGGAGCAGGCGTTGGCGAAGGTGTATGTAGTGCACGCCCCGAAGGCCGCCTTCAGCGCGGTGCCGAAGTGCAGGTCGGCGAGAGCGATATCCGCGCCGTCGCGCCACCACAGTTCGAGGCTGCGCTGCTCGCGCATGGTCGTGCCGACCAGCACGGGCACCTGGGCCAGGTCCTCGCCCAGGCCGGCGTCGGCGGCCGCCTGGCGCACGACGGTGGTCAGCCAGCGGGTGGCGCGCCGCGGCAGGTCGCCGCCACCCTCGGGCCGGTCGTCGATCTCGTAGGCGTAGGCCGCCCGGTACTTGTCCAGGTCGAACGCCATCAGGGGCCTGCGGCTCTCCTGGCCCGCGCACAGCGCGGTGAAGATCTCCTGGGGGCTGGCTCCGATGTTGGCGACGGCGGCCATGCCCGTGATGTCCCAGGTCACGGTCGGGCTGCCGCCTTCCTCAGCTCGAAGGCGGCCACCTTGCCGGTCGACGTGGTCGGGAGCTCGTCGAGGAACTCCAGACGGGCGGGCCGCTTGAAGGCGGCGAGACTGCCACGGATCGCGGCGGTCACCGCGCGCCGCACCACGGCCTCGTCGGATCCTGGCCGGGCCACCAGGTACGCCACGGCCTGCTCCAGGCCGTCGGCGTCGCGGCTGCCGACCACCACGCAGTCCTGGACCCCGTCGACACCGCGGACGACGCTCTCGATCTCACTCGGCACGACCTTGTAGCCGCCCAGGTTGAGCACGTCATCGGCGCGGCACAGATGGGTGAACGTGCCGTCCGGCGCACGGCGCACCACGTCGCCGGTGTAGGCGCCACCGTCGGCGAAGGTGACCGCCGCTGCCTCCGGCCGGCCGATGTAGCCCAGCGCGACGGTCGGACCGGCGATGTGCAGCCGACCCTGCTCCCCGTCGGCGACGGGCGTGCCGTCGGCCGTGCGGACGGTCGCGGTGATCCCGGGCACCGGGACCCCGAAGGTCCCCGGCCGGCCCTCCTCCGGCGGGGTGCCGACGACGATGTAGAGGACCTCGGTCGCGCCGAGGCCGTTGAGCAGCTCGGCGTGGAAGGCGGCGCGGATCCGCTCGCCGAGCGGACCGGGCAGGTTCTCGCCCGCCGCCACGCACAGCCGCACGGAGTCGACGCTGCCGGGGGCGAGCTCCGTTGCGGAGGCGTTCAGCAGTGCCGCGTACAGCCGCGGGACGGAGAACAGCACGGTAGGCCGGTGGTGCTGCAGCGCGGCGGCAAGGGAGTGGACGTCGACGGTGCCGCTGATGAGCGCGACGCGGGCGCCGGCCGCCAGGGGGCACAGGACGGAGCTGCCGAAGCCGTAGCCGAAGGACATGCGGGCGCTGGACAGCACGGTGTCGTCAGGCGTCAGTGCCAGGACCGTGCCGACGCCGTCGGCCATGGCCGCGATCGCGCCCGCCGAGTGCCGCACCCCCTTGGGCATACCGGTGCTGCCGGAGGTGTACTGCATGAGCGCCTCGCTCCCCGCACTCCACTCGGTCGGCGGCCCGGCCGCTTCGGGGTGGTACGCGGGGCTGGCCGAGGCAGTCGTCAGGCCGGCGCGGACGTCGGCGCCGACGAAGCGGGTGGTCGGGGTGAACAGTTCCTCCAGGGCGCGCTGGCGCGCGGGCGCTGCGTCCAGGTGCACCATCGCGGCGGCGCAGTCGGCGGCGATGTAGCGGACTTCGTCGTCCCTGAGCACCGGGCTGACCACGACGGGGATGCAGCCGTGCCACCACAGGCCGAGGACGGCGACCACGGTCGCCGCGGAGTCGTCGGCGACCAGGAGGCCGCGGGCGCCTTCAGGTACTCCTGCGGCCCGCAGGGCGCCCGCGTACCCCCGGGCCGCCTCCAGGAGGCCCGCGTAGGTGATCTCCCCGGCCTGGGGGTCGAGGTAGCTGGCTCGGTCGCCCCGGCCGGCGGAGACATGGCGCGCCACCAGGCGGTCGATCAGGTCGATCCGCTGGAGGCTCCTCACCCGCTCGCCGAGCACGGCCACCGCGGCGTCCAGGCTGGTGAAGGCTGCCGCTTCCTGCGCGGACAGGGCTCCGAAATCGCGCTCGACCGCGACCACGACCTCGGTCTTCTCCAAGGAGCTCATGCCGAGTTCCTCGTAGAACTGGGCACCAGGCTCGATGGCGTCCTTGTCCACCTCAAGGACAGACGCCACGATCTCTCGCAGCCTGTCGCGCGCTATGTCAATGTGTTCCACCGGCGGGAGTCCTTTCCGTATCTTCGTAGCCGAGAAGCGGGGTCGGGCTGGGCAGAGAGGACGAGCAGGCGACCTGCTTCCGGGGACTGCACCGTTCACCGCGACACGATCCGGGCGTGGATTCGGGAACGGGGCGGGTGCGGCGGTCCTCAGCGGGTCGGGCTCAGGCGCCCAGGCCCACCTCGCAGGGGAAGGACACCGACACGCCCTGGGGCTCCTCCGTGAAGATGACCCTCTTGCCGAGCGCGGACATGAAGCCGAGCTCGAAGACAGTGCCGCTTCCGACGCGACCGCCCGGGTTGCACACGACGATGGCGTCGGCCTGCCGAAACGCGTCCATGTGCACGTACTTGTGCCGCCAGGTGTCGCGGTGGTTCTTCAGCAGGTCCTGGTAGTCGAAGAGGATGAAGTCGGTGCCCTCGGTCTCCGGCTTGATCCTGGTGCTGCGGGGGCTGAGCACCTCGGTGCCGGTTTCGCGCAGCCGGGCGATGGTGCCCTCGATGTCCCCCAGCGACTGCTGGAAGCTGCCGCAGACGACGGCCGTCCGGAACTCGCCCCGGACCAGGCCGTCCAGCATGTCGGTCGACCCGCAGGCGGCCAGGGCCGTGTCCAGGTAGAACCGCTCCAGCTCGGGCCCGACGATGTTGAAGTACAGGCTCGTGTCGACGTAGACGCTGTTGACCAGCGCGGCCGCTTCCGGCTGCGGGAGCTGCTGGAAGACCCCGGTGGCGTGCAGTCGCGTGGTCTTGTTGTCGATGGCCTCGGCGTACTCCTTGAGCCCGGCGCAGAACTCGCCGACGTGCTCCGCCAGGGCCTCGCCGGCGAGGCCGGCTCCGAACGGAAGCCGTTCCCTCGTGAGCAGCTGCAGCTCGCCGTCCCGGGAGCGGTGGACGCTGACGTGTTGCGGGCCGAAGTGGACCAGGATCCTGCCGTCTGACACCACGGTGCTGTTCTCCTTCTTCTCGATCCGTCGCGTTGGGAGCCCTCGGCCGGGGAGCCGGCCGAGGGTGGCACTACGTTGGGCGCCGCTGCTAGTCGCCTTATCCGCGCAGAGCGCTGAGGTACTTCTCGGCGAATTCTTCTTTTCTGCCGCCGTTGTATTGCGCGATGAACCGCGGGTGCTCCAAGGGCACGATCTTCTTGAAGTACCCCTGGGTGTCGTTTAGCGCCGAGAGGAATTTGAAGTTCTCGCTGCTGCCGATGCAGTAGCACACCGAGGTGTCGGTCCCGAATGTCAGCTGGCGCTCCAGGGTGTCCACAAGGAAGGCTCGCAGGGACTCCGCCAGCTTCTTGTTCTCGTAGTAGTTGCAGTTGACCTCCCTGCCCTGGGGGTTCGTTCTCACTAGGCCGAGCGGGCACACGAAGCTCATGACGAAGTCGGCGTAGAACCGTGTCCGGCCCCCGTAGCGCGCGATGACGTCGTGCAGGAACCCGGCGGAGGGCCGGCTCACCGCGTAGCCGTCGGCGATGTCGATTCCCGTGTCGCTTTCCAGGAGCTTCGCGTCTTCGAACGGGACCCCGGTCACGGCCGTGCCCCGCCGGGCGGGCGAGCTGCCTAGGACCAGCCGGCGGGGCCTGTCGTCGTCGTAGTACCTGCGGTAGAACGCGGTCGTCACCTCGCGGACGCGCTCCTTCTGGGGGCCGCTGAAAGGGTTGACGACCCTGAACCCGGGGGGCGGTTCGAGCGTCGTGCCCGCGAGTCCCTCGTTGAACTGCAGGATGCGGTCGGCGACCGTCGTTGGCTCGTTCATTGCAGAAGCCCTTCCTTCACGCTGCCCCTCCGGGCCGTCCGGCCGCCCCTGCCCTTCGCCGTCCTTCCCGCGGAACCGACGGGACGTCGAGACCGTGGCCGGCCGGGCGGGTGGGAGCGTCAGACGGTGACCGCCGACAGGTAGATCTCGGTACTTGTGGGGAGCATTCGAACGTCTTTGAATCCGGCGCACTCGAGGTCCGCGCCGATCAGGTTCGCCGTTTCCATTCCCCGGTAGAGGTCGACGAATTCAGTTCCGGGAATGATCAGCCCCGGCACGACGCAGCCCCGCTGAGTATACAGAAAACCGTTGGCCACGGAGACGATAATTACCGCACCGGGCTTCAGTACCCTGTGCGCTTCCCGGGCCGCTGCGGACGTGTCGAAGAATGACGAGTTGTACGTCCTCAAGGACACATAGAGATCGAAACTGTCGTCCGCCAGGGCGGACAGATCCTCAGCGCTGGAGACGACGGTTCTCGCGCGGGAAATGCGTCCGCTTATGTTTGCGAGGCCGCTTTCCGCGATGTCGGCGAAGGTGATTTGAGGGCAGTCGGAGAACAGGGCCGTGGCCTCGTGGCCGGCGCCGACGCCGACGTTGAGGACGCTGACGGCGGACAGAGGCCTTGTGGAGGTCCTCCCGTACACCGACATGAAGTCGTCGGCCCACCCCGCGTTGGCGGTGCGGGCGTCGAACGCGTAGTCGTAGGTGCCGTACTTCGCGTCGAACGCGGCGGCCAGTGCATCGCCCACGGCGCGATCCGCCTCCGTGTACTCCGCTCCGTACCGTTGGGAGATGAGAGAGGCGAGCGCCGTCCGTCCCCGGTGTGCGTTGACGTCGTCCTTGGTCAGCGCGAACCCCATGGACACCAGCGTGGCGGTGACGGCTTCACTGATCCGGTGGGTGGAGTAGTGGGGGTTGCATTCGATGCTCTGCCCGCTCGCAGCATAGAGGGCTCGGTTCTGGTCCAGGATCTGGCGCTGGAGTTCGTCGGGGAAGCGCAGGACGTGGCCTCGCTCGGTGACGGGATCGCCGCTGAGGTAGCTCGTCAGCGCGGGGTCCGGCAGACCGATGTACACCCTGTCGATCCGCACGTCGTTCAGGAGCTCGGCCAGTTCGAACGCGCCGGCCTCCGACAGGGTGTTGATCGTCAGATAGATGCTGTGCGCGTTGGACACTCCGAGTTCTTGCACCTTGTGCCGCAGAATGCGGGACCAGGACGTGCCGGGCACTTCGCCTTCGAAGGCGGAGCAGATCAACCGGCCGTGTTCGGAGACGAGCGCGGCGCCGACCCGCCGGCCCGGCGGTGGAGTCTCTTGCGCGAGGCCGATGGCGTAAGTCATCCAGTAGGTGCTGTCTGGGTTCATGGGGTCTGCGGCGTGCACGGGGCGTCATCGCTCCTCGGGGACGTGGGTAGGCTGGCCGGCTCCGGGGGTGCACGGCACGGGCGCCGCCTCGCGACAGCGGGGTTGCTGGCCGACCTCCTCCAGCTCGGCCCGCATAGCCGCGTACGCGGAGTCGACGAACTCGTAGTCCGGTTCGCTCAGCTCGGTCTTGAGGCCCTGGTAGTTCAGGGCCACCTGCTGCGCACTGGTGAATCCGGTCAGGACGATCGAGTCCGGGCAGCGCCGGAGGCAGTACAGGAGGGCGACCCGGGCGAGGTCGTGCGGGGCGGATCCGAACCGGTCCCGCAGGGGCTGCAGGCCTCGCTGGACGGCGTCCAGGACCGGCGCGGTGAGGGGCGAGCGGACGTCCCCGGGGCCGAAAGCCGTGCCAGGACGGTGCTTGCCGGTGAGTAGGCCCAGCCCCAGAGGCCGGGTGATCATGGTGGCGGCGCCGTGGCGACGGGCGAAGCTGAAGATGTCCTCGTCATCTTCGCGGCCGCCGGCCCCGTGTTCGGGCGGTGGCTGGCTGAGGGGGCTGAAGGGGACGGTGATGACCTTGGGGTCGAACTGCTGGACGAGGAACGCGAACCGGGCCGTGGCCACCTGGTGGCGGTTGCCCGAGGTCCCGGCGCCTGCCCTCAGCCGTTTCGGCGCCCTCATTCCGAGCGCCTTGACCCTGCCGAGGTCACGCAGGGCCTCCAGCGTCTCCCGAGCTTCCGGGAGGTACTGATCGCGAGGGCCGAAGTCGGTGTGGTGCAGCGTCAGGACATCCAGCGATTCCACGCCGAGGTTCTCGAGGCTCTGCTCCACCTGCCCGTGCAGGGCCAGGGAGCGGTAGGCGTTGTCGCTGGTGCCCTTGAAGGCCCCGACCATGCTGGTGATGCGGACGCTTGCGCGGGGCACCTGGGCAAGCATGCGGCCCAACAGCCTCTGGGAGTGCCCGAGACCGTAGACGTCCGAGGTGTCGAAGACAGTCGCTCCCTCTTCGCGGGCGCGCAGGAGGGCATCGACCGCGCAGTCGTCGTCCACGGAGGCCCATCCTGCGACCAGGCGTCGCCGGGGCAAGTGTGAAGCGGTCACGACGGGGCTCGCTCTCATCGCGAAGGACAGGGCGCCGGCTCGGATCGCCGTGGTGCGGCACAGCGACGAGGCAGTGGGCCCGGGGAATCTGGAGAGAAGTGGGGCGGAGCACGGCTCTCGTCAGCCCCGCCCTCACCGTCACATTTGTCCGAACGGGAAGTCCAGCTGCCCACCGGCTCATATCGGGGGTCATCTCCAAGAAGAGACGACCCGCCTACAAGCAATTTGCCCGAATATGCCAGGATTTGAGGCTTCCTGCCGCGTGGTGGAAGGCGGAACTGAATGACCCTCGATATGAGCCCCCGCGCCTCTGGCCCGACCGATGGCGGCAGGGCGGGCTGGTGATTCGACGTGCCGGGGCGTCGCCCCTGTCCCCCGTTCACCCCTAGCCACCGGGGCTTCGGACATTAGGCACCCCGTGGTGACCCTGGTCTCCGAAGCTCCGGTTTCACTCCCCGAGGAACCTGTACCCGTGACTGCGACTGCGACCACCCTGCCGTACTCGGTCATCACCCCCGGCGAGGGTGGTGAGACGCGCTTCGCCGACGCCACCCGCGCCTACGCTGCCCTGCCGGCCGACCTCCGGGCACGGGTTGACGACCTGAGCGCCGTCCACTCCGTCCAGCACCTCGGCGCCCAGCAGGCCGAAGCCGCCGACGGCCGCTCCTCCACCCAGGCCAGCACCCTCGCACAACTGCCCGAGGTCATCCACCCGCTCGCCCCCGTCCACCCGGCCACCGGCGCCCGAGCGCTCCTGCTCGGCTCCATGGTCATCCCCCGATCGAGGGCCTGCCCGAGACCGAAGGCCGGATGCTGCTGGCCAACCTCCTCACCCACACCACCGGCCCCGACTGCCTCTACACCCACCGCTGGGAGCAGGGCGACCTGGTCGTCTGGGACAACCTCGCCGTCCTGCACACCGCCTTCCCTTCACGGACGAGCCCGAGCTGCAGCTCGGCTGCCGGCCGCCGGGCCCGCTCCTGGCCGGGGGCGAGTACGTTGGTGTCCCGACCGGGCAGAGCTCGGGCGCCGGCTTGCTGGCCGTCGCCCTCCAAGATGTCCGTCTCGGGCCGGGCGACCGGTTCGTGGAGCTCGGGGCGTGCACCGGCTACCTGTGCGCGGTCGCCGCCGAGCTGACGGGTCGGCAGGCGAACGGGGTGGAGATCGACCGGGAGCTGGCGCGCGATGCCGCGCCGCGCCTGGCAGCGATCGGCGCGGACGTGCATCTGGTGGTCCGCGACGGGCTGCGAGGACTGCCCGACGGCCCGTGGGATGCGATCGCCGCCTCGTTCGCAGTCCGGCGCATCCCCGCCGCCTGGCTGCACCGCCTCGCTCCGGGCGGGCGGCTGCGCACCACCATCACCACCGGTGCGCCAGGCTGGCACGCTACCGCTCTCGTCCACCGAGACGAGGCGGGGGCGTTGTCCGGGCGGCTCGCCGGGGAGCGGTGGGGGCATGTGCCGGACCGGGTCGGCGGGTGGATCCCGCTGCCGAACGCGCCGGTCGGCACCGGGTGAAGCCGTTCCGAGGTGCTGGTGCCGCCCGCACCGGCCGAGCGCGGCTTCTGGGTCGCGCTCGGCCACACCCTGCCAGGGGTGCGGACCAGCATGGCCGGGGACTCGTTCACAGCGCCATCCCGTCGCAGTCGACATAGCCGTCGGCCGAGCGGTGCGGTTCGATGCACCCGGCGTGCGTGTCTTCGTGGTCGTACTCGTCCTCGTCGTCCGGCCCGTCCTGCGAAGCCAGCTCGGCGCTCGCCTCCAGGTCGACCTCGCCGCGCCCGTGGTAGATGATCATGGTGTCGTCGGAGCAAGTCTCGGTGTACGTCGGCAGCGCGCCGTCGTCGTCCTCGTTGCCGGTGCCGTACGTCCGGCGTCCGCACGCGGGGCAGCGCCAGATGTCCTCACCGTCGACCGAGAACGGGAGAGTCGAGCCCGAGCACTCCGGGCAGTCGGGTGCGGCGTCGGCCACCGACTCGGCCGGGTCGGTCGCGTTGGTCATCCCAGCTCCCCGGTCAGCCGTTCCGCGGCGGCAGCCAGCTCGCCGTTCTCGGCGGCTTCCTCCGCCTCGGCACACTTCCAGACCGACCGTTCCGGTGTGGTCGATGGCGTCATTTCCGGTCCTCTCATGGGGAGTTGGTCAGAACTGGCGGCGCATCCAGGCCGGAAAGGCGTCCGCGTAGCCGCGGCGCAGGAGGCGTCCCAGCACCCGGCGCCACCCGGCGCCGGCCGCGTGGACGAAGGTGAGATCCGTCGTCCCGCAGTCGGCGCACGCGGGCTGCACCGGACGGCTGGTGCTCACGGCTGTTCCTGCGTGGTCTCGGGGAGCGGCTCCCACGTACCGGTCAGCCGGTCGAGGGCCGTCCAGGTGCCGTCAGCGGCCCGGGTGGCGTAGGCGTTGGTCTGGTTGCCACCGCGCTCCGTCCAGACGGTGACGCCGCCGGATGACCGTCCCGTCGGGCTTGGTTCTGGTGATGCTCTCGGTGGCGTAGAACACCTTCTTCGCGTTGCGCGGGATGCGGGTGATCACGGGTCAGCTCCGCGGGGTGCAGTCGGTGTCGAGTCGGGTGTCGAGGTGGGAGAGGTTGTTCTCCTCGTCGTCCTGGTCGGCGTCGGCCGGTCGGCCGGCCATGCTCCGTGCTGCCCAGGGAGGTTGCCAGGCGGCGGGCCCACCACAGCGAGGCCGGATCGGTCGGCATCCGCACGTCGTCCGGGACGCGGATCACCGGGCACCGCCCCCAGCCGCCCGTGCTAGGCGACGGTCAGCAGCGTTCGGATCCGGTCCGCCCCGAGCGCCAGCAGCAGGGTAGGCAACCGGGGGCCGGTGTCCCGGCCGACCAGCAGCTCGTACAGCAGCACGAATAGCTCCCGCTGGGCCACCTTCAGCTCCGGCGACGCAGGAGCGTCCAGCGGAAGCCCCGCCTGGACCTTCGGCACCCCGTACACCAGCGACGTCAGACCGTCGAACGACCAATGCCTGTCCAAGCCGTCCAACAGCAACTTCAGCGCCTCCCGCTTCGCCGCAGGCAACTGCTCCAGCCGCTCCCGGTCCGGCTCGGTACGTACCTGGGTCCGCTCCTCGGCCGGGACGTAGGTGCTCACCCACGCCTGTGCGCGGTCCAGCCGGGGCCGGGCCTCGTCCAGGTCCGCCAGCGGCTCCTCAATGGTGACGTCCCGCAGGATACGAAGGGTCTGCTCCGGGTCGCCGGCCGCCACGTCCGCAACCGAGGCCAGCGTGCGGAACGGCAGCGGGCGAGGCGTGGTCGACAGCGGCCCGGACGCCGGGCCCACCGAGCGGGCCCGCACCGCCACCTCAAGGTCCGTCGCCGTGCCCGAGGACACCTTACGGCCAAGCGCGTCCCACTCGTCGTAGACCCGCAGGATCTCTGCGTCCAAATCGATCTGAAACGACTGTCGGGGCTGGCGCCGGTTGTAGAGCCAGCGAAGCACCGAGGGCTCCAGCACCTCCAGGATGTCGATCGGGGTGGGAACGCCGCCCTTCGAGCTGCTCATCTTGGCCATGCCGCTGATGCCGACGAAGCTGTACCCAAGGTACGACGGCGGCAGCCCGTCGAAGACCTCGCGCGCCAGCTGCGACCCGACGGTGAAGGACGAGCCAGGAGAGGAGTGGTCGACCCCGCCGGCCTCGAAGGTCACCCCTTCGAAGACCCAGCGCATCGGCCAGTCCACCTTCCACACCAGCTTCCCGCCGTCCGCCTCGGACAGTGCGAAGCCGCCCTCGTGTCCGCACTCGCATCGGTACCGCATGTCCGTACTAACGTCCTCGAAGCTGACGACGACTGTGGAGTCCCGGCCGCAGACCTCGCAATACGGCCGGTACGGGTAGTACCCCCCGGCGCCGGCGGCGACCAGGTCCTCGTCGTCCTGCTCCACCTCCACGTCGGCTTCGGTCTTCTTCGTCCGGTACCGGCAGAGGACCCCGTCGATCTGCTGCCGGTGCCGCATCGCGTGCACGATCTGCTCACGGTAGGTCCCGGAGCTGTACATCTGCGTCTGGCTGACCTCATCGGCCTCGACACCCAGCTGGGCAAGTGCCGCGCGCAAGGGTGCCTTGAAGTGCTCCGCCCAACTGTCGTGCTCGCCGCAGGGGTCGGGCACTGCCATCAGCGGTCGGCCGATGTGCTCGGCGAAGCCAGCCGGGACGCCAGCTGGCACCTTGCGGAGCCGGTCGTAGTCGTCCCATGACAGCAGGTGTCGGCACTCCACACCACGGCGGCGAATCTCGTCCGCTACGAAGTGCGGCACCATGATCTCGCGCAGGTTCCCCAGATGCACTGGCCCGGACGGGCTGATCCCGGATGCGCACACCAGCGGAGCGCCACCCCGACGTTTACCTTCGGCGATCACCTGGTCCGCAGCGGCGGCCACCCAATCGCTCTGCTTCACGCCCACGACAATTCCTCCGGCTGATGGGGATTCAGATGGTCATAGATATGGTCAGCGCGTCTCGCTGTAGCCGCACTCGGGACACGTGTGCGTGACGCCCTTGCGGGCGTGCACACCGTAGGCGTCGGACTCCATGGGTGCATCGTCGTTGGGGCAGGTGATGTTGTGCATGGCGGTCTCCAGACGTGACGAACGAGGATGTTCTTCCTCGCCAGATCCGGATCAGCTCCGCTGATCCCCGTGCATCTCCACCGCGCGACCGGCGCAGGTGGACGGAGACCAGAAGAAGGGAGGGAGAGCGAGAAGCCCCCGCTAGCACTTGCCGCTCAGCGGAGGGCCTTATGCAGGACAGCGGGGGCTTCAGGCGAGCGGATGCGGGTTCAAGAACCAGTTGCCGGGCTGGTGGGCTCCGCGTCCTCGGGCTCACCGGAGGACGACGGCGCGTCCGGGACGGCGTCCTGGGGCAGGTGCGCCCACCAGATCTTGGTGGTGAGCTTGATCATGGCGTAGGTCTTGTCCGTGGCCGGGTCCCACAGGATGTAGAGGCCCTCGTCCGTGTACACGACGTTGACGGGCGCGGACTGAGTCGGCCCGGTGGAGCGGGCACCGCCCTTGCCGCCGTACAGGATGCGGGTGTTGTGGCTGTTGGCCTTCACCCCGGGGACGTAGCGGAGCTCGGTCATCGACCACTTCCCGGGTTCCGGTTCCGGGGTGCGCTCCACGGAGCCCGCGTCGGGGAAGAGGGTGGTCCAGGTGGAGCGTTCGGCGGGGTCGGTGCCCGTCGCGCCGATGCACAACCGGAGCCCCTTGGCCGGGGATTCGCTGCGCCGGGCGTTGACGAGCTTCGGTTCGGCAAGCAGGTAGCCGGTGCGGGTGACCTCGTGGCCACGGGTATCGGAGCCTACGGCGGTGACGTGGTCTCCGGCCGAGAGGCCGTCGATCATCTCCTGAAATTCGGCCTTCATGCGTGCGCTCCTTCGTCTGGGGGTCAGGGCGAGTTCGTGCTCGGGGATGTCTTCGAGGACGGTGAGCCGCGGGGCGTGCAGGGTGCCAGCGCACACCGCGCAGTCACAGGTGTGGCAGCAGTAGCGGCAGTTCGTGTCGTCGCAGAACGGGTCGGGACCGTGGTGGTGACTGGGATCGGGTTCTTCGCAGCCCCAGCTGCGGCAGGACCGGTCTCCCGACTTCGGGAAGACCCGGTGTTCGGGGGTCATTCCGTGGGCGAGCGGCACGCCAGGGCAAGCGAATGTCGAGTGGCGGGCGGCAGCTTCAGTGGGCCAGGCCGCGCGGCATGCGGTGCACTGGTACCGGCCCTCCGGGTGGAGGCGTGTGGAGTGGGTCATGGGGAATGGCCTTTCAGCGTTCCGTCGGCGGGAAGCGGCCGTTGGGATCGAGAATTGGTTCCCGTTTGTCAGGTGGCGTGTGTCGTCGGGGCGCTGGGGCACAAGGCCGCCGCGATGTCTGGCCGGCCCGGATACCGGACCCTGCGGCACCGGGCCACTCGCCCGGTCCGCGTGGTACCCGACCGGGTCTGACACCGGTCTGGGGAACAGTGCCGCCCCCGGGGTTGCGGGGCGTGGGGCCGGTCAGAACGGAGCTTCCTCGGGGTGGCGCTCGGGCCGGGTCAAGGAGGCCTCCAGCCGGGGCCGGGGCCGGATCCGGGGCAGGTGCACCCTTCGGGGTAGCAGTGGGGCCCGTCGTCGAAGGGCTCGTGCCAGGGGCAGTCGAACTCCGGCAGGCGCTCCACGATCACGCTCAGGCGGTGGACGGCGATCAGCCACGGCCCGGCGGTGAGAACGCCGGGCCGGGTGAGGCCGCCGGGCTGGTAGCGGGCCGCGGGGTGGCGGTGGGCCCAGCGCTGCCACAGGCGCAGTGCCCGCTGGCGCAGCGGGTCGTGGGCGTGGATCGGGTCCGGGGTGGGGGTGTGGGGGGCGGTGAGGCGCGCGTTGACGGTGAGTTCGAGGGCGGGCTCGGGGCCGCGCCACCGGCCGGGGCCCGGGAGGTGGGGGCGGGTGAGGGTGGCGTACAGGTGGCCGGGGGCGGCGGTGAGGGCGAGGGTCCAGCCCCGGATCTGAACGGCGTGGCGGATGTGGGAACCGCGCCCCAGGGACTCGGCCGTCTGCTCGGGGGGCGGGGGGCCAGAAGGGCGAGGGTGTCCTCGAACGCTTCCTCGGCCGCGGCGCGGTAGGCGTAAAGCGCCAGGGTACGAGGGTCGCAAAAACCGTACTCGCTCCACTGGTTCAAGAAATCGGTGCAGGCGGCGACGGTCTCGTAGACGAGGGCGCCCAACTCGGGCTCGTACGCGAGATCGGACAGGTGGCGGCGGGCGGTCATCGGCTGGTGTGTTCCTTCACTGGTCGGTGGCGCGGGCGGCTGGGCCAAGGCACGGGGTGCACGGGACGGAGGCCCCGACACGGGGACGGAGAGGCAGGTACGTGGTGTGCGCGGAACGGTCGGGACTCCGCTCGGGGTGAAAAGGGGTCCCGGCCGTCGGTGCTGGCCCGTACCCGGACCGGGCGGGTGCGGCACGGCCGGGCGCCGGGCTGCCGGGTGCTCTGTCTGGGAAAGTAGCCACGAGACGGAGCCGGTCAACACCCCAACCCCAGTGGGTGACAGGCCCGTTCAGGCCGGGTGAGGGGTGGCTCTGAACGGGCGGCCGGACGCGGCGCACCCGCCCGGCACCGGGCCTCCCCCTCCTGGTTGCCTGAACGGGAGCGACGGCGGACACGACGGTGCGCGCCCGCCGGAAGCGCCGCCGGAGGTGGCCGCCCCCGAGGGAAGGGGGCGAGGGACAGGGAGCGGGAAGGTACCCCGGCCCCCACCCGGCCGCACCACGAGGGGAGAGCACACACCGCCTAGCGGCCCTGGGATGCCGGCCAGGACCGCCGGAAACGCAACGGCGACGCAGCCGGCACCAGGCCTGGAGGGGGGCCGGCCGGGGCATCAGCAGCGGCGTGGCCGGTTCCGTGTCCTGGCCGGGGGTGAGGCGCAGCGCGCGGTGCGGGTCGGGCGGTGGTGTGGTGGCACAGCCGGACGAGTCGTGCGCGGCCGGGCGGTGGTGTTCAGCCGAGACGAAGGTTCCGCCGTGTGCGGATGATCTAGTCGATCAGGCTGTTGGCCTCGACGAGTTCGTAGTCGGCGGGGAACGCTTCGATCAGCTCGGCGGCCTCGGTGAGCGCGGCGCTACGGGCTCCATCGAGGACGGCGCCGAGCCGGTCGATCTCGGCGAGGGTGAGAGCGGTGCAGGGCGGGCGTAGACGGTCACGGCTACGGCTCCCCGGCGTCCTGGACGAGCACGTAGCCGCTGCGGCGGGGTTGCCCGGTTGCGGTGACAGCACTGGCGTGGAGGCGGCTGGCGAGAATCTGACGCTGGCGCTTGCCGGTGATGGCGTCGACGACCTGGGCCCGCACGTCGCCGGTGGTGTAGCGGAGGATGCGGGTGGTGACGCTGCTACGGGGGTCGCAGTCGCGGTAGACCTGGTGGCGCTTGATCATGTGGTACCTCCGGGTCGCGGGAACGAGGCCGCTGGTCTGCGGCGCCGTCACACGGCGGGAACCGACCTCGAACTGAATCTGGATCGCGTGGCCTCATCGCTTGATCACCGGGCGTCCTCGGCTTTGCCATCGGCGTTGATCCGCCATCCGGTCACACGATCGGTGACGGATACACGGTCGAGGAGGCCGCGTCGTTCCCGGCGAGCAACCCGCCTTCAAACGCTCAGGTGAGACCGCTGCACTCCGTTGCAGACGGCCAGACCCCGAGCAGTGGCCGGGCCCCGGCTCCGGGGCGCAGCAGGCCGGGGCTGGGAGCCGGCAGCCGGGACGGACGGTCCGTCGGAACCATCCCGGCCGGGATGGGAGCAGCACCGCGTCGGCTTCGAGGGCCGGCGTTGGAGCGGGCGCCGCCCTGCCGGTTGCCGTGGGCCCGGCGGGGCCTCGCGGTGCTGCTCCGCGCGGCCCCGGAGAGTCGGCGGGGTCAGGGGGTGTCTGAGATAGGGGTGTTGGCGGCGAGGAAGAGGCGGGCGGCAGCGAGGACGTCGCCGTCGAAGCCTTGCCGAAGTCGGGCGAGGGCACGCGGACCTTACCTGTTGACCAGGTCGGGGGTGACGTCGATGTGGTCGCTGGCGGCGGACGTGTCCTCGGTGACGCGGCCGTCCGCGAGCGCGCGTATGGCGTCCCCTGCGAGGTGTCATCCCTCCAGGTACGGGTTGTCGTACCGGGCGGTGAGTTCGGGGTGGAGGGCGGCGAGGTCGGCGGGCGTGGTGTCGGCCGCCGCCTGACCGCTGATCAGTGCCTCGGCGTAGGCGGCGGTGAGACGCAGAAGTCCCAGTTCCCCCCCTTGCAGTTCGAGGCTGAGGAGGACCTCGGTCGGGGGGAGCGCGGGGGCGCCGGGACGGGCGCCGCGCTCCTTCATCCAGCCGGACAGGGCGGTGACGGTGTGCTGGTGGCGGTACTCGGTCGTCAGCAGCGGGGCGTCGGGGATGTGCCAGGCGCCGGTGCCGTTGACGCTGATCTCGCCGTGGGCAGTGGTGAGCTGCCACAGCACGGTGTCGCCCTGGTCATCGGTTCGAGGTAGAGGACGTGGTAGTCACGGGATCCTGCGGGGCCGGTACGGATGGTGAGCTCGACCGCGACGGCGCGGTCACCGGAGTGGTCGGTCCTCTCGGCGGGGATTCCGTGCTGAGAGAGAGCGGTCGCGAGATCGTGTGCGGTAGCGGTGGGGTCCATGGTGTGCTCCGGTGAGTTGGTGGACGGCTCTGAGGGCCCGGAACGGATCGAACGGGCCCGCCTACCCGGGGGCAGGCCACGCGGCGAGGAGAGGCGCGGTAGCGACGGCCGGCCGAAGAGCGTGGTCTTCTTCGAGATCGCAGCCGGAGGGAAGGAGGAGCCGCTCAGCGTGTCTCGCTGTAGCCGCACTCGGAGCACGTGTGCGTGACCTTCTTGGTCCTCTTGCTGGCGCGGACACCGTGGGCGTTCGACTCCATGTCGATGGTGCAGTTCGGGCAGTTCATGGCTCGGCTCCTGACGCGACAAGGATGTTCTTCAGCGCCAGATCCGGATCAGCTCCGCTGATCCCTTGTGCTCGCCGCCTTCACGGGGCGAGTAAGGCGAGCCACGAAGAAAAAGAACACAGCACCCCGGCGCCGCAACTGCCCGAAGACAGAGCGCGCACCGGGGTGCTGGGGAAGCCGGATCCGCGGAGATCTCCAGGGACGCGCTGCGGGGATCAGCTGCAGCGCTCAGGAATCGAACCTGTTCCGCGGTCGGTCTGCACGGTGTGCCTACTGGCGCACGCCGAGGATCAGTCGGCGCACTGCGGATTCGAACTGTTCCGTGCAGAAGGCGCGGTGGTCTGTCGTCGATCGCCGGCATCAGCTGTGCTGATCACTCAGGAGCAGTTGAGATCTGGCCGGCAGTGGGGTCAGATCCGGTTGAGGACGTCGAAGCGCAGGCCGCGCCAGCGGGCGCCCCCGAAGGGGCGGGATTACGAGCGGTGGGCGGCCATGTTGGGGCACGAGTCGTGGTCGAGCGTTCCCGTGCCCCGGCAGGCGGGACAGCGGGTGTTGAGCATGTCCAGCAGCAGCGCGTTGAGGGCCTGGATGGTCGCGGCGTGGGTGCGCTGGTCGCGGTCGTGCCCGATCGCGGCGGCCTCCAGCATCCGGCGGGCGAAAAGGCCGATAGCCTCGCGGACACCTTCGACGCTGCCCACGTCCAGGGCGGTGATCTCGGTGTCTACGGTCCGCTGATGGGAGCGTCGGGCAGGGACGGTTGGGGTAGAAGCGCTCAACGCGTACTCCTATCTCGGCGAGTTGGGTGGGCGGTGGCGGGGGAACGGACTCCGACGGACGTGGGGCAGCCCCCGATGAGGTCCCAGGTGCTGGAACAGTCTTTGAGGCGATGTCAAGCGGTCGGGAAGGGCAGCTGTTCGTCCACGGCGCTGGCGTACGCGACGGCCGGAGCGACAGCCGCGACCGGGGCGGGAGCCTGGGCCTGCAGGGCCTGGTTCCGGGCCTCGGCGTTCTGCACGCGCTCGTTCAGGCGGGCCTGGGTCACGGAGCGCGGCTCCAGGAAGGTGATGTCCTCGGAGATCACCTTCAGGTCGAAGACCAGCTCGCCACCCTTGGAGTACCGGTCCATGCGGAGCGTGTAGCTGACGGCGACGAGGTCGCCCTTGTGGATGTTGGCGTAGGGGCCCGCGCCCTGGGTCTGTGCGCGGACGAAGGCCTCGACGGGCACGGCGTCCGAGTCGCGCTGGTTCTGGGCGTTGGTGTAGGCGCGGTCGGTGAAGACCGTGAACAGGACCTTCTTGGAACCGTCCCTGTTCTCGAAGACCTTGGGGTCGTTCGCGAGTCGGCCGATGAGCTGTCCGTTGTTGCGGGGGTTCGCCATGAGTCTTCTCCTCGAAACAGCAGAGCGCCCGGATCGATGTCGCCGTCCGCGCGCAGTGGGGTGGGGTTGGGTCGCTGAGATATTCAGTTATCTGTCATGCCACCATCCGGATCAGCTTCGCTGATCAGATGAAGTTCTCTTTCAATGCTTCATCCGAATCAGCTGCGCTGATCGAATGCTTCGTCATTCCGAGTCCCGAATCGGCTTCGCCGATCAGGCTCGATCGGGCTCATCGTCGGGCCTCCTCGACGGTCGGGATGCCGTTGAAGTTCGCAACCCATGCTCCCGGCGGTCCGCTCAGGCGGGCCGTTGCGGTGCCGTCCGGGCTCTGAGCCCAGCCGGCCAGCGCCGACCGCCGGGCGTCCTCCTCGTTCAGCGCGGTGACCGTAGTCGTGAGCGGCACCGTCAGGGTGACCGTGAACAACTTGAACGGCGGCAGGGTCTTGCGCCGCGCGTGGTACTTCCTGCGGGCGTGCTGGAAGTGGACCAGCTCGTCCACGTACTCCTGCATGCTGACGAAGGAGTGGGCGCGGTCGCGGGTGTCGGTTTCGATCGAGCTGAACCTCACCCACTCACCCGTGCGGACGCCGCCGGGGCCGGAGCGCTCGTAGATGACGTCCGCAGGCGCGCCTGCGGCCTTCGCCTCGGCGCACCGACCCTCGATGTACTCGCTGTAGGAGCCGAGGTGGACGGACCAGGCGACCAGGTGGAGGTAGCCGTGGTGCTTGGCGGGGTCGGTGACGTGCTGGTTGGCTCCCCCATAGGGCGGGTTGAACGTCGGTTCCTGCACTGTCAGTTCTCCTTCACGGTGAGGGCGTGGTTGGTCTCGATTTCGGCGCTGTCGTTGTTCTTGCCGAGTTCGATCAGGCTGATCGTGCGACCCTGGACCTGGTTGCCGAGGAGCTGTATGACCGCTTCGGCGATCTCTTTGTGGGGGGGCGTATCTCCCCGGGGTACTGCAGCTCGCCGTCGCAGTGCGGGTCGTCGGGCTTGGGGGTGGCTTACAGGTAGATGAAGCAGGCCACGGTCAGTCCTTGGTGGTACCGATCGGGATCTGGGTGGGGAGGAGGTCTAGGAAGCCGAGCGGTTGGAGGCATTCCTCCTACTGTCCGGTCTCGTCGGTGTGCAGGAGGTTCAGCAGGATGTGCAGTTGGAAACCATGGAGGAACTTGTCTTACACCGCCCGGACCTTGGGGCAGTTGTCGCAGAACTCGCGCTCGTCGTCCTTCCCCAGACTTCGGTCACGAGCCTCCAGCCGTCGGGCGTGGCGATCACGTCGATCGGGGCGAGGTCACCGGCACCGAGGTGGGCGTGGTCCAGAGCCGTCGGGCCGCGGTCAGTTCTCGGATCGGTGGGCGTGGACGGCGGAGTAGCGACTGAGCCAGCCCTCGACAGTCGAGCGCAGGTGCGTGTGCTCGGGCTGGTAGTAGTCCTTGTAGTCGCGGACCCTGCTAGCGAGCAGGAAGGAGACATGGTGGTCGCCGGCCGCGACCGGAACGTTGTCCCAGTCGATCGCGGCGAGCTGCTCGAAGGCGGCGGTGCCGTCGTCGATCTGCTGTACGGCGGCATAGTCCTTGCCGTCGGCGACTTCCAGGCGGGCGAGGACGTCCCGCGGGTTGCCGTTGCCGCGCGCAGCCCACCACTGGGAGTTGTCGGCGGTGTAGCAGTACGCGGCCCACTTCGTCTCGCTCTGGTTGCAGTCGACCATGTAGCCGAGCCCGCTGGTGGTCTCCTCGGGCTTGAGTATCCCGACGTTGTACTTGAAGCGGCTGGGCAGCTCGGAGGCGCGCCTGCGCCAGTTCACGCCGTCGAGCGCGGGGGCCTGGGTCTTGCTGGTCACGGATGTCCTCTCATCGGTACGTGCTGGCGGGGCGGCCACCCGTCACGCCGCCGAAGGGGCGGGCGGAAGCTGACCGGACGTTCAGGTGTCGTCCTTGTCGACGGGCACGCGTGCGTCGTTGAAGCAGTAGGTGACGGCCGGCTCGCCGGGGTGGTAGTCGATGGACTTGATCCGCCACTCGGCCGGGTCTTCCTCGTTGTCGTCGATGAAGGCCCAGTTCGCGGTGGCCATGGCCTCGTTGTCGTTGACGAGGTAGGAGTACTCGCCGCGGCACGGGTCGTAGTCGTTGATGTACGTGAACATGAACGACCCGCCGTCGGGGTACCGGTTGATGCTGAAGCTCGGTCCCTCGGTCACCAGGATGTCGAGACCGTCGCCCATGTGTTCTGTGAACATCGGCCGGTTCATGATCTCGTGGTGCTCGACAGTTCTGTAGACGAAGTGCCGCTGGATCAGGTAGAGCGCTCGCAGGAGCGTTGCGGCGTGGGCGATGTGTTCGCCGTCCAGCGTGATGCGGTAGTCCGCGCCGTCGTAGGTGCCCTTCGGCATTTCAATGACGATGTAGGTGCGCGGGTGCGCGCCGCCGATGCGGACCTCGCGCTTTGTCGCCTCCACGGACTCGCCGACGCTTACCCACTCGGTGACGGTGCCCACGACCCTGTCGGCCGTGCCCCGGCGGTTGTAGCGGTACTCGGTCATGAAGTCGTCGCCGGAGTGGTGGTGCATGTTCTCGTACTCGGTCTCGGACACCGGGTCGAGACCCAGCGGTTCCAGGCACTTGTTCTGCGCAGCACGGACCTCGGCAACGGGGATCCGGGTGTCGTTCACTTGGATTCCTCCCCGGTGTTGGCGGCGGTGATCACGGGGCACCGATCACCCCACACGCTGGTGCCCGGACGTCCGGCCCGGCGGCCGTTGATGGACGGCACCGTGCGGTGCTGCGCCGTCGCGAGGACCGCGCGACCCGACTGCTTGCCGTCGTAGAGAGCGGCGTCCGCGGCCCTCTGCAGCACGGTCAGGTCGCGGGAACCGACCGAGGCCGGGGTCGCGGCGCCGACCGACGCGGCCACGTCGACGGTGCTTCCGTCGTCCAGCGTGACCGGGGTGTGCAGCATCCGCACCAGCTGCTCCAGGCGCTGCTCGAGGTTAGCCGCGGTCAGCTCCAGGACCACGGCGAACTCATCACCTCCGAGACGGCCGACGGCGGCACGTGGGCCCGCCCAGGCGGTGAGCCGGGCGCCGAATGCTGCGAGGACGGTGTCGCCCGCCGCGTGTCCGAGGCCGTCGTTGATCCGCTTGAACCTGTCCGCGTCGACCATGACTGCGGTTGTGTCGTCGCCGTGGCGGACCAGGAGCCGGCGGGCGCGGGCGGTATAGGCGTCGCGGCGCAGAAGGCGGGTCAGCGGGTCTTTCTTCGCTGCGGCGAGCTTCATGTGGAGCGCGACGGCGTGCACCACCCAGCCGGTCAGCGGCACGGCTGCGGTGGCTATCAGGAGGGTGCGCGGGCCGAACCGGCCCCTGGTGCGCAGGACGAAGTGCATACTGAGGTATCCCTCTCGTCTCGTACGGGATGGGTGGCCCGGGGCAGCCGTCGAAGCCGGTCAAGCAGAGCGGCTGTCCCGGGGCAGAGCTACAACTCGCAGGTGCTGGGCTTGGTTGAGCGGTAGAGGTTCGCCCAGCGGCCCGCGGTTGCGGCGGGCCAGTCGAGCGCCCAGCCAGGCCGGAATCCACGGGCGCCCCAGCCGTCCGGCCGGCCGTGGGGGACCTTCCGTCCGACCTCCGTCGCGGCGCGTGTCGCGTCGTAGACCTCGTGCGCGATCCGTAGGGCGGCACTGCGGCTGTCGGCCCGGCCGGTGAAGACGTGCAGACCGCGCACGCCGGTCTGCACGGCGCTTCGCATCGGGACATTCACCTCGAAGTAGAGCAGCGGCACGTCCGTCTCCTCTCTGGGTTGAGGGGCCACTGCGACCGCTCCGGCCCCGGCGGGTGCGAGGTCCGGGGCGGCACAGAGTGCGCTCAACTCAGGCGGGGGCTCAACTGGCCGACGCGATCGCGCCGCGCAGGTGGATACGCGCTTGGGCCAGGAGCGCGGCCTGATCGGCGCCGGGTTCGGTCAGAGCGTCGGTGAGGTGGGTGGCGGCGGAGTCCAAGTGGTCGCTGGCGGCCCGGAGTTTGCCGAGACTGGAGTCGGCGAGGACGTCGCGGACTTCTTCGACCAGGTAGATGAACCGGTTCGGGGTGAGCCCACGCGGCGGTTCGCTGCCGATGAGGACCGCGAGCTCCGCGGTGAAGCAACTGTCGAGCGCGGTGAAGGTGTCGGTCCGGGTGGTCTGGACGGCCATGAGGGCCTCCTCGTCAGAAGTCGAGCCGGATGGTGATGGGGGTGCTGGTGATCGCCGTAGTCGCGGCAGGGGTTGTGGACGGTGCGGCGGTGTGCGGCAAGGGCGGCTGCGCCGACTGAGGAAGAGTCGGTGGTGCAGTCCGGGCAGCCCTGCCACCGTGGCCATCAGTGGAGAGTTCGGCCGGGGTGAGCGGGTGCGGGTGCGGCCCGTCGGCGGCGAGGCTCACTGGACCTCGCCTCGGGCCAGCTGCCAGGGGGCGAGCACCAGGAGCTCCGTGGCGAGTGATACGGCGCGCGGGTGGATCTCGGGCACGCTCACTCTTCGGTCTCCTTCGCGCCCTCGGTCTCCTCTGCGGCGCGGGCGTCCACGCGCTCCCGCGCGGTGTCGGTGATCAGCGGGCAGGTCTCCGTGACGCAGTTCTCGCAGGAGGTGCACTGCTCCTTGTGGCAGTCGTGGCCACTGGTCTCAATGGCGTCGGCGAACTTGGCGCGGACCTCGGCGGGAATTCCCGAGTTGGACGCGGAGTCGTACATCGAGCAGGCCCACGCGTGGTCGTGTCCGGAGCGGCCCGGGTCGATGACGAGCTCATGGATGCCCTGGACGGACGGGAAGTCGAGCTCCTTGCCGTCGAGGAAGTACTGGGTCTGCGGGTTGCCGTCGCCGTCGATGTAGACGATCACGTCCGTCCTCGGCCCGCTCTCGATCTTCGGCAGCACCTTCGGTCCGAAGTTCTCCACGGCCGCGATCCGGCGGTCTCGTCGTCCAACTCGTTCATCGTGGCCCTTTCAGCAGAAGCGCGGCGAGAGACGCCTACGACTTCTCGGCCTCGACCCGAACGTTGTGGGCGAGCTGCCTGTCGAACTGTGCGTCCGTCAGCTTCTTCGTGCCGTCGGCTGCGGTCACGCCGACGTTCTCGCGGACCTCCTTGACCGTTGTGAGTAGCTCGGCGTCGGCGTCAGTGTCCCAGCGGGAGCACTGGACGGCGAGCTCCCACATCCGGATGCGGACCCACACCATCTCGGTGTTCCGTGTGGTTATCTTCTCGATGCCGACGATCCGCAGCATCTTCGCCAGGTGCTTCTGTACGTCGTTCACCGGTGCCCCTTCATCTCGCGTACCAGGTCCAGGAGCTCACCCGCGAACTCGGTCCTGAGCTCGCCGATGAGCTTGCGGCCGGGGTATCCCTCGGCAGGGTCCGGGATGTTCTCGTACACCCGCGAGTGCCCGATCCGCTCTCCGCTGGCCAGCCGGAACCGAAGCCCGTCGAACTCCGCGGCGTACCGGCAGACTTCGGCGGACATGGTGCAGTCGCACAGCGGGACGACCTTCTCCACGATGGGACGCCCCGCGATCCCCCTGGTACAGGACCCGCTCGATGTCCTGCTGGTTGTTCAGCGAGGTAATCGGCTCCGAGGCGTGATCGGCGAGAACGACCTCGTCGACCTCACGCAGCATCCCGTCGTACGACAGCCCATTCTTGATCGCCAGGTAGAACACCCACGTCACCTCGACGCGCTGCGTGCCAATCAGACTCATGTTGAACTCTCCTGTAGGAATTTTCGGCTGGGCCTCGACTAGCTTTTGGGGGTGGGCCGGATGTTGACCCATTCGTCGGCCTGGTGATCAAGCCACTCGAACACGTCCTGGTCCCCGGACTGCGTCTGGGGCCGGAGAACCCAGAGGTAGTCCCTCTCCGGGAGGGGCTTGCCGAGTGGTGCCGTCCGGGAGGGTGTGCTTCTACACGTAGCCGTGGACCGTGTCGTGGGCGATCCTGCGGATGACGAGGAAGCCGCTGGTGTAATCGTTGTGCGCGGGCAGGAGGTCGACGTGCTTGGCGAGTCCGGGCAGCACGCTCACGCCTCCGGGGTGGGGAAGATGCGGTACTGGCGGATACGACGTCCGACCGGCCCCCAGGCCCCGACGATTTCCTGCACCGAATCCGAGGACATCAGTCGGCGCGGCATCCACGCCAGCACATCGCAGAACGCAGCCTCCGGGGACCACAGCCGCACGAAGTGCTCACCGCTCGTCCACGTGGCGAAGGCCAGGCTGCCCGAGTCGGTCACCATGTTGTGGAAGTGCCACACGACCGTGCGCTCGCCCTTCCCCTCGGTGTTGTCGATCTCCCCGGTCCGCGGCAGGTCCGGCTGCCGCTGTCGCCAGTGCCTGCCGCAGGCGCGGGCCTGCTCCAGAATCTCGTCGGCCAGTTCCGTGCCGGCTGGCGTCAGCGTGTACGTGCACGGGCCGCCGTCCGGGTCGTCGGGCTCAGGAACGATGTTCAGCAGGCCACGGCGCTTGAGGCTCCACGTCACGTCAACCAACTCGGCGATCGGGTTCGTGGTCTCACGGTGAAGGATCTTGCGCAGGCGGTCGGGCTCGACGCCGGTCCAGGGGTGGGCCAGGGCAAGCAGCAGGACCTGGCGCTCCAGCTTCCGCTCGGGCGTCAGGTCCTCGAACCAGTCGAAGTAGGACTCGGTCACCAGCGGATGTTCTCCTCGTTCTCGTTGCTGGGCTTGCGCCACTCGAAGACGCCGGGGCTGACGTAGGTCTCCACCAGCTCCCCGTTCTTGATCAGGTCGATCTCGGCCCGCTCCTCGTCGGTGAACTCGCGGTACCGCCAGTGCTCGTCCGAGAGCGGCAGCCTGGTCGTGTCGAAGGACTGGCCCTGGAGGCGCACGCCCTGCTCGCGGGCGGCGTCGACCTCCGCCGCGGGCGCGATGCGGCGCTCCGGGCAGTTCTCGCAGTACGCGCCCCATCGCTCCGGGTTGCCCTCGCGCGGGACGAACTCCAGGACGTGCGTCGCCTCGTTGTCGCAGAACGCGGCGCTGCACGTGACGAGCATTCCGCGGCTGTTGAATCGGGGGCCCGACCCGGTCGACAGGCCGCAGGGGAGCTTCACTCGGTTCTGCATGACTCACCTGTTCCAGTTCTGGCCGTTGGTGACGGCCTCGACGAACGTTCCGGTCGTGTGCTGGGGCGTCTCGGCCGCCGCGGGCTCGTCTTCGCTGTCCTCCTCAGGCGTGTTGGCAGGCGTGTAGAGCCCCAGGTCCGCCAGGAGGCGGCCCATCTGGATGGCGGACTCGGCGATGTCGTCCTCGGCTTTGAGGCGGATGTGGGCCTCGCAGCTGTCCGTCCCGAGCGCCTTCTCGAAGTCGTCGTGCGCCGTCGCCAGGTCCGCCGCCCCGGCCTGTACCCGGTTGATCTGCTCGGCGCTGAGGACCACGGAGCCCTCCGGGGCGACCATGAGGCCCAGGCCCTCGGCCATGCGCTTTGCGTAGCTCTGCCACCCGGCCTTGCGGGTGCCGAAGTACTTGCCGTTGTCCTCGCCGAGGAGCCCGGTCGCCCAGGGGTCCTGGGTGCCGCCGTAAGCGAGGATCAGCATCCGGCCGTCCGGCATCGGGGTCTGGTGCACGATGGCGCGCCCGGCGTAGGTGTAGGTGTTGTCGGTCTGCATTCGGTTCCAATCGCGATGGCGCCCCCGCGCTCTGCGCGAGGGCGCTGCCAGTCAGGGGTGGTTCACGCCTCGTCGGTCTCGACCGAGACCAATTCCGCGGAGACCCGGCGGCGCTCGCCGCTCATGTCGCGGATGAGGACGTAGCCGGTGTGCTTGAGGCCGTGTTCGTAGGGTTCGGTCTCGGTCTCGATCACGGTGCAGAGGGTCATGAGCCGGCCCCAGAGGGCCTTCGCCCCGGCCTGCGCTTCGAGCGTGGCGCCCCACATGTCGGAGGCCCAGAGCCGGGTCTCCTCGTCGGCGATCTCCTCGAAGTGCGGGTACTCGCCCACGAAGTTGATCTTTTCGGCCTTGCGGACCCAGACACCGTCGTCGCGCCGCCTCTCCAGCCCGATGGCGGCCAGCACCATGCGGCCCTCGCGTATTGCTGCGGCGTCCTTGAAGTTCCCCCCTGATCTTGGACAGCGGATGCTTACGCTGCGGGGGTGAAGTCGTTCTGCAGCCTGGCTCGGGTTTCGAGCGGGGTGAGGTACCCGAACTCGGGGTGCTTGCGGAGCCTGGTGCGGTTGTACTCGACTTCGATGAAGCGGAAGACATCCGCGCGGGCCGCCTTGTGGCTCTCCCAGACGGTGGTGCCGATCTCCGCCTTCAGCAAGCCGAAGAAGCTCTCGGCTGCGGCATTATCGTAACATATGCCGGTTCGCCCCATGCTTTGCCGCAGGCTCAACTTCCTTATCGTCCTGCGGAATTCGCTACTCGTGTACTCGCTTCCGCGATCGCTGTGCATGATGCAGCCGGGCTTCAGGTCGCCGCGGCCGGCGGCCATCTTCAGGGCGTCGGTGACCAGCTCGGCGCGGTGGTGGTCAGCCATCGCGTACCCGATCACCTCGCGTGTCGCCAGGTCGATGACTGTGGCCAGGTACCACCATCCCTCGATCGTCGGCAGATAGGTGATGTCGCCGACCAGCTTGGTGCCGGGCCGGGCCGCGGTGAAGTCGCGGCCGACCAGGTCCGGGGCTGGGGCGGCCTTGGTGTCCTGCTTCGTCAGGTGGCGGCGCCTGCGGCGGGTGATGCCGCGGATTTCGCGCTCGCGCATGATCCGCTCGACCCTCTTCCGGTTGATCGCATGGCCGCCCCGCCGCAGCTCGGCGTGCACGCGCGGGGCACCATAGGCGCCCCGGGAGGCGGCATGGATCTCCCGGGTCCGACCGGCCAACTCATCCTCGGCGCACTGCCGTTCAGCAGCGGCCGGCCGCGACGCGAGCCACGAGTAGTAGGTAGAGCGGTTGACGCCCATCACGCGACACAGCCGCGCGACGCTGTAGCCGCCGGGGTTCGCCTCGGTAGCCTTCTCCGCATCGATGAAGAGGCAGACATCGCCTACTTCACGATCTCCTTCGCGAAGAAGGCCGCGGCTTTTACCAGGATCTCGTTCGCCTTCTTGACCTCGGCCAGCTCGCGGCGAACGCGTCGCAGCTCCTCGCGTTCATCGGTGGTCAGCGCGCCGGCCGGCCCCTCGCCCCGGTCTGTCTTGTCCTGCTTCACCCATCCCCGCAGCCCCTCGGGACTCACACCCAGCTCCCGGGCGATCTCGGTGACGTTCCGATGCGGCGAGGACCGGACGAGCGCGATCGCGTCCCGCTTGAACTCGGCCGTGTACCGCTTGCTCATGTTGCTCTTACCGCTCACTATCAGGACTGCTTCCTCTGGGACTCAACGTCCCAGTATCAGGCTGTCCAGTTCAGTGGGGGAACTTCAGGCGCCCCCGGCCGCCGAGGAACCGGCAGCTGCTGCGGCGCCCCGCAAGCGGGCCTCGAAGAAGGCCGCAACGTCTAAGGCCTCCGGCAAGGCGGCTCCGGCCGGCCGCTCCGGCAGCCTCTCGGACGCCATCCAGGACGTCCTGGCCAAGGCCAGCGCACCGCTTCGGGCGAAGGAAGTCCTCCAGGCCGCGGGCTTGGACGAGACCAGCAACAACCTCGCCAACGTCACGGCGGCGCTCGGGCGTCTCGCCGGCCAGGGTCGGGCGCAGCGTCCCAGCCGTGGCCGGTTCGAGGCAGTACCGCAGGGCTGACGGCGCCGAGGCGGGGCAGTGCCCCGGAACCTGCTGATCGGCGCTCAACTGCCCCGGCGGACCGCCGCCGCTGACACCTCGCTCCCCCGCCTGCGGTCTCCGTGCGGCCCCACTGCGGTCCGCGCGGGGAATCGGGCAGGCTGTTTCTCGTTGCGCCGCGTCGTGAGGGTTACCCGCCCCCGGGTCAGAGTTCGGTGATCTGCCCGTCAAGGCCGTACCCGAACACGCGGTGCGACTTGAACGGTGCGGGGCGAAATACCGGAATCTGACCGCCACCCCGTGCAGGTGACATGAGGATGTCGTAGGAGCGCGTGATACCCAGCACCCACCGCTGCGGCTTGGCTTCCACCCACCCGGCGCCGGTTGTCGCCCCGGCCAGCACGTGGTTCTCGCTCGCCCGCCGGGCACGCTCCAACCGGATGTGCGGGCACAGCGTCAGGGATGCCTCGGCGCAGGCGGGGTGCATGGGTGGGTCGTAGTAGCTGCGCAGCTGGAACGGCTTCTCGCCGCCGAGGAACGCCACCCAGTAGCCGAGGTCGCCGCTGCAGATCGCGCAGCGGCGCTGCTGGGCGAGCCACAGGCTCTGCTCGGAGTTGATGGCGGTGAAGTCGTGGGAGTCGCCGTGCTGGGAGACAGCCGGGATGGGCAGCTTCCGTCGCGGATCGACGGGGAGTTCCGGCATGCGCTCCGGGAGCTTGGCCAGGAGCGCGGCAACGTCGGGTTCGATGGGCATCGGGGATCCTTGTCCGGCTGGCCGGGCACGGGCCTGGCCTTCCTCGGGTGGTCAGCGGGTGACAGCGGAAGCGAGTTCAGCGGCTCACGTAGGGCGGCCAGGAACGCTTCGTCTCCGTGACGGTGGGGCCGACGGTCGGCCCCACCACACACCTGTCGGGGTCAGTCCGTTGTCAGGCATGCCAGCCCGAGGGCGACGTCGCCGAGAGAGAAGTCCGACAGTTCCAGCCGCGCGAGTCCTCCAACGAGTACCTCGACCCGCATAATCCCGTACCTGCGCCGGTCACCGGCGGGGTTGTCATCGCACTCGAACGTGCTGCCGGGCGGGCAGTCTTCCAGCGTCTCGGCTCCGTCGAAGTGCTCGTGCGGCTCGCCCCAGGCCGTCCTGTATACCTGGGCGGCGCGGTGGGCCTGCCACACAGAGGGGAGAGTGGACATCAGGGTGAGTTTCTCCTTGAGGTGAGGGGGGACGGCGGGGCCGGGCCGCCTGCTGCCGCTGTGGTCCGGGCCTGAGCGGGAGATGCGGTTACGGGGTGCTCGTCGGCCGTCCGAACTCACCGGCCAGCACCGCTATGACGAGCCCGAGCATCTCCACGGCCTCCTCGGCGTGCCGGTCGGCGACCGCGTCGTAGTCGTTGCCGAGCAGTGCTCCGTCGGCGTCCTTGTACGGCGCGAGCTCGGCTTCGTGGCGGGCCAGCATGGCTGCATGCGCGTCGATCAGAGCGTGGAGCACGGCCTGGCCGTCCCCTTCGGGGATGTCGGCGGCTTCGGCGAGGTCTCGGTCCTGCCACATCGCGGCGCAGTGCAGCCATCCGGCCAGGTTCTGGATACGCGCGCTGTATGCGCGGTCCCACCGGTGAAAGGGGAGGGCCTGGGCCTCGGTGAGCTGGGTGAGAACTTCGGCGATATCGGCGGGGCCCGCGTCGCGCGGGAGCGCAGCCAAGGGAGTTTTGAACACGGCGTTCCTTTTCATGGTGAGTACAGGCGGACGAGGCACCGTCGGGGAGGACAGGCAGCGTGGGGTGGCCGAGGCCGGGCGCGGAGGCAGCACTGCCGTTCAGATGTGTCGCACTTAGCCGCTTCCGAAGGTCGGGCGCGGATGTCAGAGGGTGGGGCTACTCCCAGAGGCCGGCCACGCACAGGTCGGTGACACTGGGTAGTTCGGACAGGATCGAGTGGAACTCCTGCGGCTCGTACTTCCCCTGGCGCGTGGCCTTGATCAGCCGCAACCAGAGATCGATCTTCACGGGAGATTCCTCGTGGTCGCGTGTGGCGATGTATCCGGCGTCCATACACGAGTGCTGGACTCTGTCGACGACCGTGATCAATTCACCGAAGGCGATCCGGTCTCCTCGCCGGGGAACCGGGAGCTCGCCCGTCTCCCAGGCGAATTCGGCGGGGTGCTCGACCCCGTCGTATTTGAAGCCGAGGTCGAAAACCGCGTAGACGCGCACCACTGTTCTCCTTCTCTGACTGGTCCGGGTAGCGCCCTGTGCACAGCCCGGCTGGGTGGAACGGAATGAAGGAGCGGAAGCCGGCGGACAGGGACCGGTGCATCCGCATCCGTCTCGCCGTCCGCTCTACGGCCGCTCTTCCGCTGGGACTACAGGATCTGGGGAGGCAGCGGGTCTACGCTCCCTCGCTAGCTCAGTACGTGCTATGCCCAGTCGCCGGCGGTCAGCTCAGTTCCGACCTTGACCGTGTAGGACGACCAGCGCACCACCGTGTCCTGGTCGCCGACGATGTTGTAGAGGATCTGCTTGTGGTGCCCGCCGTCGGGATACTCGTGGTACTCCTCGGCATACTCGCGGGCCAGGTCGATGGTCGGGAACGGGATCTCGACCGGCTCCCCGTGCCAGAAGTGCGTGGTCAGGTTGCCCTTGATCGGCATGATCCGGAACCGCTCACCCTCCGGCGGCATCTCGCCCTCGTACAACCATCCATCCGTCGACCCCCAGCCGCGCGCCTTGCCCTGGTACTCGGCTTCGGCCTCCTCACGCGTCTCGTACTCCGTGACCGTCGCCTTCCGCCGCTCGCTACGGAGGTGGTTGCACGAATCCGACCAGCCCGGGGTGCGCACGCAGTAAGGCTTCGGTCTCGGTGTGTAACCCGGCTCCGACTTCTCGCAGCACGGCTCCAGAATGCAGACGGTGACTACATCCGCCATGAATCCCCTTCCCAGGAAAATCTGCCGACTCGGGCTTATCCACTGTGTGCCGTGCGGCGTGAACGGCATCGCAGATGCCGATGGACTTCAGCTGCAAGCCAGCTCGGTGGCTCGCGACCAACTGCCCATCCGGAAGCGGATGGTGGTGGCCGGCGGAACATCGGACTTCGGATTCACCGGATCCGTGCGCCAAGCCTCGTAGGCCGCCAGCGTCGTGGACCCCGTTACCAGCAGACACCAGCGGATCGCGGCGATGAGCTGATCCTGGGTCCACTTCGTCGTCGCATCCCGCAGCTGCTCGGGCCGTGCGACCGCGTCGAGGCCCGCGAGCTCCAGCGCGCGGCTCCAGCTGCCGAAGCGGCGCTCGTAGAGCGGAGCCGACGGGCCCGCGCCCCTGCGACGCTGTTCGAACGTGCGACGTCCGAGAGTGCTCTCCCCCTGCGCCAGGCGGATGAGCACGCACAGGAGCTCCCGGTCGGTGTAGACGACCGGACCTGACTTCATAGGTGCGGGGACGTGCGCAGCATACATAGTCAGCCCTTCGCGGGAGGAGGTGAAAAGCCCATGAACAGCCACCCGGCAGGGGGCCGCTCGCAGTCGGCACGCGCACGACGCGCCACAGAGCGCCCGGATCAACTCCGTTGATCCCCGTCAGCCAAACCAGCCCGCACGCACCCTGTGCGCCGGACGGGGCTCGGGCACGCCCTCTGCACCTCCTCACCTCACAGCCTTTCCAACTCGCCACAGACTGGCACTCGATAGGCATTCGCGTAAGGTACCCTCAAAGGCCAGTCGATTCAATCCGACTAGACGGCGACAGGGCAGACAGGGTGAGAAGCGATGAAGACCTGGAGAACGAGGAGGGCTGCGCTCGCGGCCGCAGCACTCGCTGTGGCCGCGGGCGGTCTGCTGGCCGGATGCTCCAGTGGCGACGGCAGCACAACCCAGGCGCCACGGTCGCCGTCTACGCCGGGTCCGACTGTGAGCACCGCCAAGGTCACCGACGCCGGGTCGCTTGTCGAACATCTACCCAATGTCAAGGACCAGGCGATCTAGCCGCCGAGGTTCACCCGTGGACTCGCCGACTGCACGACGAACGCGACGCCGAGTCCCACCAGCGCCGAGGTGGCGCCGGGTCAAGCGAGAACGGGCGTGGCCCGCAGCAGGTGACCCTGCTCAGCTCCTTCCTCCTCCGACAGGGTCGCCTGCTGCGGCAATGCCCCGCCAGGGAGGACCGACGGGGCACGTCAGCGACTCTACGGACATTCGAATGCCAACGAAAAGAACAAATATGACTTATTGAGTAGCGCCTACAAAGCGCCCCATCGAATGAGTCGACCATGGCAAGGAGAAGTCGCGCATGACCGCCCCACAGGAGTTGAAGAAGAAGACGCAGTCCGTGCGCGACACGAAGAAGGGCGCAACGCAAAGCAGCAGTGGCCGCCAGGGCATGTTCATCCGGCTGGACCCGGACGACAAGCAGCGGGCGGAGTACTGGGCTGACAAGCGCGGGTTCTCCTCGTTGAACGAGTACGTGGCCGAGGCGGTGGTGGAGAAGATCCGGCGCGAGAACCTCGACTACGACCTGCCGACCCTGGAGATCGCGCGGCTCAACGAGCTCGTCGACCAGGTTGCGGCACTGGCGAAGAACTCGGCGAACCTCGAACGCGTCGTCACCACGGGCTTCGACTCGCTGATCGGGCTCACCCGCGGCGACAACTACCTCCTGGACGACGAGAACGGTGAGCTCGCATGAGTCGGGATTTCGCAGAGATGCTGGAGGCGACCACTCCTACCAACGAGGTAATGGAGGTGGACACGTCATTCCTTGACGCCTACAGGCGCGGTGGGAGCGAGGAGCTCAAGCGTGTCCAGGCCCAGGCGGCACAGCCTGGGCCTGAGGCGGCAACGCTTGAGCCGAAGGTGCAGTTCGATGAGGCCAGCGACGTCGACTCTCAACCCGCGGTTGGAGGTCCGCAGGCGGATCTCGACGTGGAAGCCGCAGCGGATCGCCCGAGCCTGGAGCCGGACCACGAGCCCGACGCCGGCGACTCCGAGCGGGCCGGCGGATCCCATCAGCGCGGTGGTGCCGGCGGCGGACAGAACACCGCTGACGGGGTGCTCCCGGGCGGTGCGCCGGCGGGCCCTGCGGCTGATGCCGTTCCGGCTCCCGGGGCACAGCCGGACGTCGAGGATGCCGCTACAGCCGAAGTCGCTGCTCATGACGTCGTCGCCGCACCGGATGAACCCGAGCATGCAACGTCCGGATCGCTGCAGTTCACCGATCATCAGGACGCCGCGCAGAGCGCGACCTCGAAGGGAGGTTCGGGCAGTACAGCCGAGGCCGCCACGCTCCCCCAGTCTGGCTTCCGGCTCATCGGCGTGCAGAGCCAGCCGCACATCAAGGCGCTGCCCGAGAGCATCATGAACGCCCTGCGGGAGCAGCTGCGAGCAGCCGCAGTCCGTGAGCTGGGCGTAAGCGACAGCGCTGCTCGGGAGTTCAGCCGGCGGTTGAGCCAGGGCACGCTGGTGACAGCGTTCCTGCTGGCGCAGCTCGACCTGCACCTTGATGCCGACCCCGCCACCGAGCGCGCGGTCGAGCTGTTCCGCTCCCGCGACCCGCTGCTGGGCAGCGTGGTGGCACGCCTGGCAAACATCGAGGTCGCCGAACGCGAGCGGGACGGGCTGCTGCGCAAGCTGCGCGACGAGCTGGGCGAGGTGCGTCAGACCAGCGCGGTGGTCGAGCAGGCGCTGGCGTATTCCATCGCCGACCGTACGGAGAACTTCCTGCGGGGCTCGCACAACCTCCACGACGCGCCGATCACGCACAAGGAGGCGATCTATCTCCGGGACATGGCCCGGGAGGCGACCAGGAAGCAGTCGAAGCTTGAACGCGAGCGGGAAGGACGGCCGATTCGATGACCACGACGGGCAAGACGAAGCTCTTCCTCGTCCGGCAGCGCTGTAAGACGTGCGGTAAGAGTCTGGGCCTCCGCGCCCAGGACCCGGTGCACCTCGGCCTGTACTGCACTCCGCGGTGTGCGGGTATGGCCGCGCCGGCCTCGCAGCCCGAGGACGCGCCGCGCGGATGCCGGACGCAGTGTGAAGGGGCGTGGGCCTTCAAGCGCCGCTATCGGAGCGAGCAGGAGATCCCCGCGAGGCTCCGGGAAGATGCGTCGACGAGCTGGTACTGGTGCGAGGAGAGTTGTGGCGCGATTCACCTCGGCCACACGCGCATGGGCGAGCGGGAGAAGTTCCGGATGTTCGAGGACCTCGCAGCAGACCTGCCGGATCTGCTGATCAAGCTCAGGGGTCAGGCGACGCGCAAGCAGGTCGCTGAGGTAGCTGGAGTGCGGCCCATCCGATTGAAGGAGCTGGAGGAAGGCCTGAAGCACCCTGAGGGGCTCGAGACGTCGGCAGGATACTGCGGGTGTACCGCGTCCGGCTCGGCGTGGCGATGCCGACTCGGTAGTAGCGCTCGACAGACGAAGGCCCCGAGAAGTCTCTTCTCGGGGTCTCCTCCTTTTTCGACGAGCGGTGATTGCCCGAAGAGCGCGCCAGTACCGGGTTTTCTCTACACACCCGTAGCACCACCCAAGGATCTCCTTGAATAGCTATTCAAGTCCCATTCGACCACCTCTTTCAAGTAGGATTTAACTCGCTTGCGAGTCGATGACGAGAAGGAGTCAGGCATGGTCGCGATCGTGGTGGCGGAGAAGCCGAGCGCAGCGAGGAACATGGCCAGCGCCCTCGGCGGGACGAAGGGCAGCTACAAGGGCACGGCCTATGAGGTGGCGAGTCTGCGGGGCCATCTCTATGAGTTCGCCCAGCCGCACAAGATGGTGGACTCCTCGCTCGCGGACGCCTATCAGAAGTGGGACCTGAGCAATCTGCCCTGGGATCCCGATGATCTGACGTGGAAGCGCGAGCCGCAGAAGAACGTCGCGGACGTCATCAAGACGCTGCGCAGCGCGCTCGGCCGCGGCGACGAGATCATCATTGCCACGGACCTGGATCCGTCCGGCGAGGGCGACCTGCTCTTCTGGGAGGCGATCGACGAACTCGGCTTCCATGGCAAGCAGTTCAGCCGCATGGAGTTCACGGATGAGTCGAAGGCATCGATTCAGAAGGCCTTCGAGCAGCGCCGGCCTGTGAAGTCCATGCAGGACGAGAGCGATTACCGCAAGGCGATGTACCGCTCGCAGTGGGACTTCCTCTCGATGCAGTTCACCCGTATCGCCACGGCGATGGGCCGCCAGTCCGGCCAGGACCTCGTGCTGCGCCAGGGCCGGCTGAAGTCGGCGATGGTCTCTCTCGTCGGCGACCAGCAGAAGGACTACGACGCGTACGTCAAGAAGCCGTTCTTCCAGAACCGCTTCCGCGACGAGAACGACGTCATGTACACGAATCCGGACGAGTCGCGGTTCGATCAGAAGGGCCAGGTGCCGCAGCAGTACGGCCCTTCCGCTGTCGTCCTGGACAGCAAGGCGGACAAGAAGACCGCGCCGCCGAAGCTGCTCGACCTTGCCTCCCTGTCTTCGATGCTCGTAGGCAAGGGGGTGAAGGCGAACCTGACGCTCTCGACCTACCAGAAGATGTACGAGGACCAGGTTGTCTCGTACCCGCGCACCGAGGACAAGACGATTACGCCTGAGCAGTTCAATGACCTTACGCCGCTGGTCGACAAGATCGCCTCGGTGGTCGGCGTCGACGCTGGGCTTCTGACGCACCGCCGGCCTCGTTCCACCCATGTGAAGCCCCAGGGCGCTCACGGCGCGAACCGTCCGGGTCCGAAGGTGCCCTCGTCGCTAGAGGAGGTCGAGCGCAAGTACGGCAAGGCCGGGCGGCTCATCTACGAGATGCTCGCGAAGAGCTATCTGGCCATGCTTGCCGAGGACTACCTCTACGAGCAGCAGAAGGGCCACGTGGAGAAGTACCCGGACTTCGTCGGCATCGCCAACGTGCCCAAGAGCCCCGGCTGGCAGGCCGTGTTCGATCCGGACGCCGGCGACGGCCCGACCGAGGACGACGGGAACGAGTCCGGCAAGGGCCTGGGCCGGAACGCTGAGCCGTTCATCTTCGAGGGCGCGAACAAGCGCCCCGAACACCCGACGATGAAGTGGCTCATGAAGCAGCTGGAAAAGCGTGACGTGGGCACGGGCGCGACCCGTACGTCGACGTACTCGGAAGTCACCAACGACAGGGCGAAGTACCCGCTGCTGACCGAGACGGGCCGGAAGCTCAGGCTGGCGCAGGCCGGCGAGATGAGTTGGAGGCTCCTGCCCGGCACGCGCATTGGCAATCTCGGACTCACCGAGAAGGTCTACGCCGACATGCGCGACATCGCCGCCGGGACGGCGACCGCCGAGGAGCGCCTGGCCGTCGTCGCCGACTGGGTGCGCGAGGACATCGCCACGATGGCGAGGAACGCCACGTCCATGCGCGCTGAGCTGGGCCTGAAGGAGCAGGTCGGCGCCGCCCGCGCCGAGGGCGTGTGGCAGGCCGCTCCGGGTGGCCCGAAGAAGGTCACCTTCAAGAAGGTCTGGTCGGGCCACAAGTTCAGCGATGACGAGGTGGCGAAGCTGCTCGCGGGCGAGACGATCTCGTTCGAGGCGAGGTCGAAGGAGGACAAACCCTTCACGGCCACCGGTGCGCTCGGTGTCGGCGACTTCAAGGGCCGCAAGTTCGTGGGGTTCCAGCTGGATGTGCTGGACAGGCCGACGAAGTGGTCTGGTCGGACGTTCACGCCGGCGGAGGTCACAGCGCTTCTGGCAGGCCAGTCGCTGGAGATCGACGACTTCGTCAGCGCGCGGACGGGCAAGACCTTCGGCTGCAGGGTCAGCTGGGACGCGAAAGCAAAGAAGATCACCTCTGATCTCGGCTCCGGAGACGAGCCGCCTCGGTCCTGGTGCCAGGTGACCTTCACCGATGCGCAGCGCAAGGACCTGGCGGCAGGCAAGACCATCCAGGGCACGGGCTTCGTCTCGTCCAAGGGCAAGACCTTCGACGCCCGTATCTCCTGGAAGGCAGAGGCTGGCAAGAAGAAGATCGTCCCGACGTTCGGTTGATGCCGGACGGGCACTGACGAGCAGCAGCGGGTTCCGGACCTCGGGGCCCGCTGCTGCCATTTCACGACAGCGACAGCATGAGGATGCGATGGGGACGATGACCGAAATCGTTCAGCTGGGCGATCGGGTGGCTTGGTCGGCGATGCCCATGACGACGCCAGGTTCTTGCGCGACGCAGTGGTGACGCTAATGTCGAAAGCCTGTACCTCGTTGGTGCGGCGGCGCGGCGGCCCGCGGCGTAGGGTCAGCGCGACGGCACCGCTCCCGCCCTCCACCCCCCTGACCTCGCACCGATGACCGCCGTCGAGGAGACCATCGCCGACCTGCGGGCCACCGGCACCTCCGCCACGAGCCACCCGTCCAGCACGCCCGGCCCCACCTGCAGCGGTGCGGCGCGATCACCGCCGCGTCTTTCAAGGTCGAGGCCGAACTCGCCCGGACCTGCGCCACCACCTCGGCCGCCCCCGAACTCGCCCGCTGGCTCGGTGTGTCCGCCTCCGCCGTCCACCAGTCCCTCGCCCGCCAGCGAGCGGCATCCACGCTCGTCACCCGCCAGCGGTTCCGCGAGGCCGGAACCGTACAGGGCCTGCTCGTCGGAGTCCCTGAGCAGATCGCGGCACTGCGGGCGGGCGACCGCCTCCACCCGCTCGCCCTCGACCGCCCCGCGCTGGCCACGCTCCTGCGCCTCATCGAGCGGCTCTTCGGCCCGGGCTGGCACCACCGGGACGGCCGCGAGACCCCGCCCGGGCTGCTGGCCTCCCGCACGGGCCGCGGCGCCCCCACCGACCGGCTCGCCCTGCTCCTCCTCGTCCTGGAGGCCCGGCCCGACGGGCGGGTCCGGCTGTGCTCCGGCCGGGTGTGCAAACGCGGACGGGCCGCGGCGACGCTGGCCAGGCTCCTCGGCAACAACTGCACCCCTGCGGGCGCTGCAGGGGTCCTCCAGCGCCTCCAGAGCGCCGACACGATCCGCCTGGTCAGATGGGCGACCCGTAGTCAGCTGCACCAGCGCAGCGCCATCGTGGTGCCGAACGTCGTGGAGGACTGGGCGACGCTGAAGGCCGCCAGGCGTCGAGCCTCCGTTTCCCAGGGCACCACCGGTGCTGCTGTCACGCGGCCACGCAGGCGCTCTGCCGCCACGCCCCCGCAGGTAGCGGGACCGGGCCTGCCCGGCAGCGCCGAGTTCGCAGAGAACTGCGCTGGTGAAGCCCTTCACGCCTCTCACGCCGGTCACCGCGGCAGCCCAGGTCAGGCTGATGTCGCGGATGGTGTTTCCGGCGAAGCCGAGACCGGGGCTCCCACCATTGCCGGTGGAGCGCGTGCGCACGCGAGGAAACCCGGTACGGTCCAGACGCGTCCTGGCAACGCCCCAGCCGCCGCGGTGCCGGCCACGTTCAGGCCCGCTCACACGCCTGAACACCGGTCCAAGGCGACGCTGTCGCAGCTCAGCCTGTCGAAGACGGTCTACCGCGTGCTGCAGGAAGCCGCCGCTCTGCTGCCTCGGATGACCGCGCGGGAGCAGCGGGAGGCCGCTCGGGCCGCTGGTGCGGCGGTCCGGGACGTCGCGGGCGATGCCGGGCGCTGCCGCGGGTCGAAGTCGATGCAGGATCGCAGGATCTCGCGGAATTCGGTGGCGAGGTCCAGTTCGTCCAGAGCTGGGACGAGGTCGGGGTAGTCGCGGGCCTTGCTGCCGGACAGCGTCTGGATGGCGAGGACGCCGTAGCTGAACACGTCCCGGACATAGGGGACGGCGTCCTCCTGCTCCGGTGGGGAGTACAGGTTGGAGCGGTATTCGGCGACGGTCTCGTCGTTCACGGCGACCTTGGAGCGGATCTTGGCGATTCCGAAGTCCGCGAGCTTGGGCACTCCGGCGTCGGTGAGCAGCACGTTGCCCGGTTTGAGGTCGCGATGTTCGATGTTCAGGGAGTGCGCGTGCGCCAGTGCGCTCGCCAGTGGCTTGCCGATTCGCTCGAAGGAGGAGTCCCAGCCGACGGGTCGGCCAGCCTGCAGATCGTCCTTCAGGCTGCGTTCCACCCACTCCAGTGCGATGTAGTAGCGCTCCAGGAGCGGGTCCCAGCCTGAGTCCAGCATCCGCACGATATGGGAGTGCTCGAGGGCTTTGAGCGCGGCGGTCTCTCGTTCCAGGAAGACTTTTATGATCTCGTCGTCGCGCCGCTTCAGCAGCTTGACCGCAGCGAACTGCCGGTCGCTGTCGCTGCTGGATGTGTCGACCGCCTTGCGGACCTCCGACAGGCCGCCGCTTCGCGCGCTACCTCCCAGTAGCAGGAATCGACCGTTGATCACCTGTGATCCCACGCACTCTCCTTGTCCAGCACCGGTGGCAACACGCCGGTCCCGCCATCCTGCCAGCCAGGGCCACCTCGGTTGGACGATTCGGCCGATCGGCGCTTCATCGTGCTGGTGCGCGCCGGTTCCGGCCCGGATGCCGCAAACCCTGGCCGGAATCGGCGCGGACACCGAATCCGATGGCAGGAGCGAGACGAGGTGGTCCAGGGTGCGGGAGCGGGCCTGCCAGGACGTTGTTCGGTAGAGATCGAACGCGGCCTTTCGTACCGTCACGCCCGGCGTGCCGGTTCCTCCCGCTCACCGGACTGTCCTAGGCATCTGGCAACATGCGGTGGAACCCAACTCCGTGATCGAAAGTGAGCAGCACGATGAACCGTACCGAGGTCGTAGCAGCAATCGCAGACCGTGCCGAGGTCTCCAAGAACGATGCCGACGCAGTGCTGTCGGCGTTCGCCGAGGTCGTCGGCGAGGTCGTCAGGAAGGGCGACGAGAAGCTCACGATCCCCGGTTTCCTGACCTTCGAGCGCACCCACCGCGCCGCCAGGACGGCCCGCAATCCGCAGACCGGTGAGCCGATCGAGATCGCTGCCGGCTACAGCACCAAGGTGACGGCCGGCTCCAAGCTGAAGGCCGCCGCGAAGTAGCAAGCCGCGGCCCGGGCGCGCCTCGCCGACCCGGGCCACCTTGGCCGCCTTGGCCGCCTTGGCCGCCTTGGCCGCCGCCAGATCAACCGCCGACCGAAGCGCGGGGTGTCACCGCGACGGAACCACCGGCGCAGCCAGCTGGCTCCCCCACCAAGCCCTCCGCTACCTCACGCAGCGACCCCGTGCAGTCCGACAGTTCCCGGGCCGGCCGGTGCTCGCCGAGCGACTCCGCCCGCTCCAAGGCCCGGCCTCCCAGCCCGGGCGGCCGGCACTGGTCCCGGCCAGGTACAACGGCGGACTGCCGTCGGCGGTGTACTGGCGTGGGTACTCGATCAGTCTCGCCGCACGCCACCGGATTCGGCGAGGTCCGGTCGGCTGAGGAGGAGGACTGTGACGACGGCGTGGGTGCGACTGCTGGCGCCTATCGCGGTGACGGCTCGGGTGATGACGCTGCCGATGGTGTCCTGGCTGATACCGGCCAGGCGTGCGACGGTGCGGACTTCGTGGGTGGCGAGCAGGGTGAGGACCTGGAGCATGCGCGGGGGAAGGTCGGGGAGCTTGTCGGGCAGCGCGGCGCGCAGCTCAGTGGTGTCGAGCAGCCCGGTGGTGATGAGGTCGGCGATGGTGCGAGTGCGGTCGCTGCGGCCGTGGCGGTGCATCAGCCTGGACATGGTGTTGGAAGCCCTAGCGATGGAGCAGCCGAGTTCCTCGGCGGCGCTTTCGTACGTGTGTCCGAGGGCGATCAACTGGGCGAGGGCGTGTTCGTATTCGTTCAGCCCGGTGATGGCCGTGGCGGAAGTGCTGAGGACTCCGGTGCGGCTGAGCAGTACCCGGCGTGCACCGCTGGCCTTCGCTGCGGGCGGTGCGGGGTCGGTGGTGATGTTATGGGGGCCGTTCATTCTGTCCGTTTGTCCGCTCTGGGCCGCGCACACCACCACCCGGGAGGCCTCACAGCGGGCCTGCACCCGCGATGGTGCAGGCCCGCCCTCTTCCCTCTTCTCACTCAGCGTGATCTTTGCCGTAGACGTGCTCGTGGAGCTGGAGCTCCCTCTGGACAGCTGGCTTCGAGCGATCCGGGTACCCGCCGCCGCCCGGGTGGCTACCTTCAGAGCCATGGGTCTTGACGACGCGATCAGCCAGGCGAGGCGACAGCAAGAGTTGCAGGACGAGTCGAAGCGGCAGGAGGAGACACAGCAGCAGCGCGACCAGGAAAAGCTGGGCCGGCTTCTGGCGGAGGCAGCGCAACGCCTGCTACCCCACCGCAGCGAGACGTTCCACCGGATGCGACTCTCGCCGACCGGAACATTCGTTGGCCAGGACCGGCGCCGATACCAGCAGGTGTCCGGCCACTGGTGCTGGGTGATCAAGGAAATGACGAAGAACCCGACGCCCTGGAACCACCCCGTGATGCTGCTCGTGCTGGAGGGCACCACCCCGCACGCGGTCCGGGCAGAGCTCAACCTTCGCAGTGGCAAGGCCGGCCAGTACGTGAGTTCTTTGCCCCTGACGCCGGTGGGCCCGGGTGACTACTCGAACCGAGGCTTCACCGCGCTCTTCTTCGGCGAGTGGATCGGCGAGCTGGAGAAGGATCTGGCTGCCGCGATTGTGCGCTACGAGCGCGGTACGTGACGTACCACGCTCGATCCACCGGACGAAATGGCTGAGGGCCCCCGGCATTCCGGTGGCCCTCAGCGTTCGCGCCCAGTAGCTGGGCTGCTGGAAGCGTCTCCTCACAGGGCGAGGGCGTGCCGGTAGGCGGTCCGCAGCCTGGCGCGGAGGGTGGCGTCGGTGATGGTCTGCAGGGCGGTCTCGTGGTCGTCGGCGACGATGCGGAGCTGGGTGCGCTGGCGGTCGAGGTAGGCGGTGAGGAAGGTGTGGGTCTCACCGCTGGTGGTGGGCAGGACGGCGGCGGTGTAGAGGGCGACCAGGGAGAACGACCAGCAGCCGTGGAGGAACGCGTAGGCGGGCCGGCGGGTCTTCTTCCAGGGTGAGTAGAAAGTCTGGGTGTTGTCGATCTCGCAGGCGGTGGCGGTGAGGGCGTCGTTGAGCCAGTTGTGGCCGGCCTCGTGGACGAGGTCGCGGGCGACCATGACGGGGTTGTCCGGGACGTAGTCGAGGAAGACGGTGCCGGGCATGCGGCTGATGGTCCAGGAGCGCAGGGGGCTGCCCAGCGGCTTGCCGGTGAGCAGGCACACGATGGGGGCGTGGGCGTCGACGAGTTCGCCGAAGCCGTGCTCGGCGGCGAGGCCGGCCGACTTCAGGGTGAGTTTCTGTAGGTGCTCCGGGGCGGCCTGGGTGGCGGGGCCGAGCACGTAGTACGGGGTGTCGGAGATGGGTGAGGTGATTAGGTTCGCCTCGTCGGGGGCGACGGTAAGCGGAGCCGCCGGGGCGAGGTCGGCGGTGCCGGCGTCGGGGTGCTCGGTGTACCAGGCGAAGGTGTCGGGGTTGTCGGTGCGGGCGGCGTGTTCGGCGCCTTCGAGGACGTGGTGCGCGAGCGCGTAGGCCGCGGCGGTGGGCTCGGGCGCGATGAGGGTGCGGCCGGCGCCGCGTTGGAGGGTGTGGTGGATGCGCTGGGTCTTGGCCAGGTGGTGGGCGTGGATCGCGGGCATGCGGAAGACGGTGCTGAGGTCCATCGCAGTCTCCTTGGCGGGGAAGGGGTGGGGCCAGGGCTTGCGGCCCTGGCCCCGGCTGGGTTCAGCGCGTCGGATCAGGCGTGGACGGTCGGCTCGGTCGGCCAGTCGTCGGCGCCCTCCCGGGAGGAGTGCATGGTGAAGCGGACGGACCCGTCGTCGTCGCGGAGCTCCTCGACGGCGTCGAGGAAGTCCTTGGCCCAGGTGTCGTTCTTCATCGCCGGTTCCTTCTCTGCTCGGGCTTCCCGGGGTTGGGCTGGGGCCGTACGGGTTGGTCGGGGGTGCGCGCCCCCGTGGTGTGGGGCTCACGCGACGGCCTGTGGGGCTGCGACCGGCTGGGTGCCGGGCGGGAGGGGGCAGGCGCAGGGGCGCTGGTCGGCGGGGGCTTCGGTGTCGAGGGCGGCCAGGAGCTGGTCGGTGGCGTCGTCCAGCGCGGCGAAGTAGGCGGCGCCGGGCGTTTCGGAGGTGGGCAGGAGCCGCAGGTCGAGGACCGGGTGGGTGCGGCCTGTGGTCTCGCAGGTCAGGTTGTTGCGGGCGACCAGGAGACGGACGGCGGGCGGCATGGCGGGCGCGCATCGGGTGGCGGCCCGGCACAGGGCGGCGGCGGTGGCGGCGTACTCGGCGCCGTCGCGTGGGAGGAGGCCGACCTCGCATGTCTGGCTCTTTCGGGCGCCGTCGTTGTAGTGGTGGCCTTCACAGCTGTCGTAGGTGACGAGGTGCCAGCGGCCGGTGAGGTGGTCGACGAGCGGTTTGATGCCGGGCTCGATCGCGTCGTTCCACTGCGGGTGGGCGGGGTCGAGGTCGTCGGCGCTCTGGGCGGTGGGGCCGGGCAGGCCGGTGGTGTTGATGTTGCCGAAGGCGCTGGTGACCAGTTGGGCGGGGTGGCGGGCGGCTTGGGGGTTGTCCCAGGTGGCGAGGAAGGTTTGGACGTCGCGCATCCGGTTGACGGGGGTGGGGCGCCAGCGGGCGGTCCGGCACCAGGCGCCGTCCGGGTGGGCGGGGTCGGCGAGGAGGGCTGCGGTTCCGTCGATCAGGCGTATGCGGTGGTCGCAGTAGGCGTCGTGGTGGCCGGCGAGGTTCATGCGCCAGCGGGTGGCGATGCAGCCGCCGCCGCAGGTGCCGCGGTAGTCGCAGGTCACGCAGGCGGTCATGAGGCCCTTGCCCTGGCGAAGGAGGTTGGAGCCGCGCTGGGCGGTGGTGATGTCGGCCGGGCTGGTGGTGGGCGTCAGGTGGGTGAGTTGGGCCTGGGGCCAGGGGAGTTCGTCGCAGCTGCCCAGGCGGCCGCCCGGGTAGAGGGTGAAGACGTGGTCGCACTTCATGTCGGAGAAGTGGCAGAACGATGTTGCCAGGCCCCGCAGTCGGCGGATGGTGGGGACGGCCGGGGAGAGCCTGAGGCGGCGGAACAGGCCGGTGGTGATCCAGTGCTGGGTGAGGCCGAGCACGAAGTCGGTGTACTGGTCGGGTGTGATCGCCCAGGCCGGGCCGCCGGGCCGGTCGAGGGCCGCCTGCTGCAGGGTCCGGCTGGGCGGGCGGCGGCTGCCGGTGTGCGTGGTGGGCCGGGTGACGGCGGTGTCGAAGCACGGCACGACGCTGACCGAGGTGACGGCGGTGAACGTGGCCAGGTGGTCGAGGGTTTCGGCGGGCCGGCCGAGGAGCGCGGGGGTGACGGTGGTGATGATGCCGCAGGTCCGGCCGCGTTCGGCCAGCAGTTCCAGGGCCTTGACCACGAGCGGGTAGGTGGCCTCGCCGTCGTAGCCGACGCGCCACCTGTTGCCTTCCGGGTCGCCGTCCAGGGAGATCCCCAGCTCCAGGCCGGGGTAGCGGGCGTCGAACAGGTCGAGCCACTCGGCGTCGAGCTGGACGCCGTTGGTCTGCAGGGACAGGCGCTTGACCTGCGGTATGCCGGCGAGGGTCCGCAGCAGCTGGGCGATGTGCTCCTTTCCGGCGGTCAGGGGTTCGCCGCCGTGCAGTTCGATGGCGAGCGGGCGGCCCGGGAAGAGGTTCGGCAGGAGCTGGACTTGGTCGGCGCTGATCCGTGCGCCGCCGGGGCCTTCCTTGCGCTTCTCGTAGCAGTGCAGGCAGTCGATGTCGCAGGTCTCCCCGCGGACCTTGAGGATGAGCGAGACGGCGTCGACCTCGGACGCGTCCAGCGTCCGGTACAGGTGGCCGATCAGCTCGTTCGGGCTGGTGGGGTGCATCGGGTGCCTCCCAGGAGAGGGGCGGGCTCGGGGCCCAGTCAGGAGTGAAGCGCCTGGTGCCACGCGGCCAGTTGGCCGGGGGTGAGGCGGATGGTGTCGTCGGCGAACTTCAGTCGCCAGCCGTCGCTGTAGCGCTGGGGCAGCCACCCGGCCTCCAGCCAGTCGTCCGGCACGTGGCCGTCCGGGGCGGCGGTTTCGGGCCACACCGCCAGCAGCGCGGCCAGCAGCCGGGCGCGGGCCTGGCGCAGGGCCTGGTGCACAGACGCCGCGGGCGGCGTCGGGGCCCCGGCGAGGACGGGGGTCCACTTGTCACCGAGGAGCGGGTGTCCGGCGGCGGTGTTCTCGGCCTGTTGAACAGCGAGGTGCAGTTGCCCAGTGACCAGATCCACGGCGTCACTCAGTCCGGCCTGGAACAGGCCGTCGAGGTCCTCGACCAGGCTGATCGCGTGCTGGACGCGGTCGGCCAGCGCCCACCGGCGGTAGACGTCCCGCTCGGCCTCGGACATCACCGGTTGTTCCCCGCCGTGCATGGCGTGGGCGGTCCGAAGCACAGTCAGCGCCGGAACTCGGCGCCTCACGGTGCGGAACAGGTCGACGTCGTCGCCCAGGATGTGGAAGCACCGCAGGTAGCCGTGCAGTTCGTCGGCCTCGGCCACGGCCTGGGCCTCCAGGTCTACGCGGATACCGTCGATGATGCGGGACTGCAGCACCGGCACCGGGCCCTCGGTGAACAGCACCCGCAGATCGACGTCGCTGCGGGCGTGGGCGATCCCGCAGGCCACGGGCCCCGTCATCCACACCGGCGAGTGCGGGTACTCCTCGGCGAGCTGCCCGGCGACCGCGCGGGCCGCCGCACGTCTCTGTTCCACCCACGCGTTCACCGGGCCGCCTCCCCTCTCAGGAGGGCGCTGGCGGTCTGGGTGACCCAGGCGTCCAGGGCAGCCCGGATGTCCGCGCGCTGAGCCCCGATGTGAGGGGTGGCGAGCAGGTTCAACGGGGTGGGGCCGGACTTGAACAGGTGCGCGTCGGCGGCCTCGATCGGATCGACGGCCAGGCCGGTCAGGCCGCCGTCAGCAAGTGCCTCCAGGCACGCGCTGGCGTCGATGGTGGCCAGGCGCCCGGCGACGACGAGCAGGGGCCGGCGCCCCGCCGCCGAGCGCAGGAAGCCCGTGCCGAACGCCCCGATGTTCTCTGCGGTGGCGGGCAGCGCGACGATGTGGGCGTCCGCCCAGCCGGGCAGTTCAGCCGCGGGCATCTGCCGCAGGCCGTCGGTGATGCTGGGCCGGGCGGCGAAGGCGACCTCCGCACCGAATCGCTCGGTCACGGCGGCAGCGGCCCGACCGATAGGCCCGGCGCCCCAGACGGCCACACGCATCGACACCACCGGCGTCCCCAGGCAGGCCGTCTTGAGGTGACAGCCGAGGGCCAGGCCGTGGGCGCCGAGCGGGATGCGCCGGGCCAGGGCCAACAGCGCCGCGAGGCACCACTCGGCGACGGCCGGGGCCGATGCCTCGGGGTATCGGTACAGGCCGATCCCCCGCGCGGCCAGGACGGCGGTGTCGATGCCGTCGAGCCCGGAGCCCGCGCGGATGACGTGCCGCAGCTTCGGCATGGCGGCCAGCCGGTCCACATCCAGCCGGATACCGGAGCGGATGACGATCAGCTCCGCGCGGCGCACCGCGCCGCCGAGCTCGTCGAGGCCGGCGACCTCGTAGACGTCGTACCGGCTGAGGCAGCGGACCAAGGCGTTCGGGTCGCCCGCCCCCTTGGCGACGAGGACCGTGGGCGCCCTCATCGCGTCGTCTCCGTCTGGGCGCGGTCCACGAGGACGTCACGGGTGTCCGTGAGCGCGGCGAGGATGGCGGGGGCGACCTGCGGAATCAGGGTCACCGCGGTGAGCTCGGCCAGCGGCAGCCATGCGAAGCCGACCTGGATGGGATCGCGCGGATCGGAGAACCGGGGCGTGGTGCGGCCGTCCGTGATCTCGGCGAGGAAGTTGTGCTGGGTCTTGTGCAGCGGGCCGAGGTCCTTGCCGAAGTGGCCGGGGACGTACTCCACGACGAACATCTCCCGCACGGTCCGCACGCTCAGCCCGCTCTCCTGGTGGACCTTGCGCACAACCGCCTCGCGCAGCGGCTCGCCCTCGATCGCCTTGCCGCCGGGAAGGTTGTAGTGGAAGCAGCCGCCGTCCGCGCTGTCGTCGTAGGACAGGAGCAGGATCCGGTCCTGGTGGATGATCGCGGCCTTCACCGACACGCTGATGCTGGGCAGGTCGCTCAAGGGTGCCTCCGTACTGGTTGTCGGAGCAGGGGTGTCACAGGCAGGCGCGGGCGTCGGGGTCGCCGACGCGCATGAGGTCCTGGACGTCGGCGAGCTGGCAGGCCTCGAAGATGCCCGTGGCGCGGAAGCCGGCGGCGGCCCTGTGCATCGCGGCCAGTGCGGCGCGGGTCAGCTGGTTGGCGTAGATCGCCAGGGCGAAGCCGGCCTCCCCGAGGAGGCGGCGGTCCAGGTGCGGGAAGGCGGTGGGGACGGTGACCAGCGGCACGCCGGACCAGCGGCGGCCCACCTCCAGCGCCTGGTTACCGGTGGTGTCCTTGGAGTGCAGGAGCACGGCGTCCGCTCCGGCCGCCTCGTAGGAGGCGGCGCGGGCCAGTGCGTCGTCCATGCCGCCGCCGCAGATCAGCGTCTCCGTGCGGGCGATCAATAGCAGGCCGGGGGCGGCGGCCTTGAGTTCCTTGATCTGCTCGCACACCGCCTCCGTCTCCGCCATCGCCTGGGCGCGGTGTTCGGAGAACGAGTTGCACTTGGGGTAGCGACTGTCCTCCAGACAGACGGCCGCCGCCCCGGCCGCCTGGAGGTCGAACCCGAACCTGGCGGCCGACGCCCCGGTACCGGCCGCGTTGTCGACGTCCACGATCACCGGCAGATCGGTGACGCGGCGAAGCGAGATGACGACATCGGCCAGGTCCCGGGAGCCGAGCAGGTTCTCGTCCGCCAGCCCGTAGGCAGCCGACACCTCCAGGCCCGACACCCACAGCGCGCCGAACCCGGCCTCGACGGCGACCCGCGCGGCCATGGCGTTGACCGCGCCGATCGCCTGCACGGGCCGCCGGGAGGCGCCAGCGTCACGCAGCGCGGCCCGCAGGCGGCCAGCCGCGGATATCTCAGACATGGCGGCGCTCACCGGATACTTCCTTCCAGGTCGGGGGTCAGGCCGCGCTCCAGCAGCGCGGTCCAGGCGTTCGCGAGCACGTCGGCCCGGGGCTGGTTGGCGTCGATCGTCACGGTCGGCCCGATCTTCGGGAACGCGGCCGGGCTTGCGGTGATCGCCTGGTAGGTGCCGCGCACGGAGCTCTGCACGTGGTCCACATCCCAGTCGTCGCGCACCGAGTCCCCCGCGCTGCGGGAGGCGGCGCGCCGCATCGTGGTGCCGGTGGCAGCGTCCAGGATGAGCGTCAGGTCCGGCACCAGGTCGATCGCGTCGGCGAGCCCGACGTAGGTGTCCTGCGGGTCCTGGCCGTGCTTGACCTGGAAGAACGCGAGCTCCGACAGCAGCCACCGGTCCGCGACCACCGGCCGCCGCGGCAGCGTCGGCGCGATCAGGCGCTCGACGGTGGCCTTCTTGTCGGCCCGCAGTGCCCGCAGGTAGCGCTCGCGGTTGGCCTCGGTGGGCGCGTACTTGCCGTCCACCAGGTCCGCGGCCACCTCGGGGGCGAGGAAGTTCGTGGTGAGCACCGACAGCGGCGTCACCCCGTACAGGGTCTCGAACAGCCTGAACAGGCCCTTGCGCAGCGTGGTCTTGCCGCTGCCGTCCAGGCCCTCGATCACGACGAACGGATACTGGTCCATCCCTACTCCACCTGCCCCGCTCCGGTGCCCGACTGGTACTTGGTGAACTGGCCGCGCCACGGCACCGAGGTGGTCACCAGGTCGGTGAGGCGCATCCCGCCGATCTCGCCGAGCAGCTGCGGCAGCGACGCCTCCAGCACGACGACCTCGGCGACGGCCCGGCAGTACGCGGCGCGCAGAACCGCGCTGTCCTCGCCGCGGGACCGAAGCGCCGCCCGCAGAACGCGCGTCCCTGCGCCGAGGGCGACGGCCCGCACGGCGGACTGAAGCATCGCCAGGGAGGCGGTCCGGCCGCTCTCGTGGTGGATGACGGAGAGCACCCCCACCCACCAGACACTGGAACGGGTCGCGCCGTGCACGGCCGCTTCAAGGCTGCTGTCCAGATCCTCGGCCAGCATCCGGCCCACCTCGTCCACCGCGAGGGTCAGCGGACCGTCAGCGGTGCGGTCGTGGCCGAGCCGGTACGGCACGTCGATCCACGACGTGAGGCCGGCGGCGCGGATCAGCACGTCGTCGCACGGCACCACGAGGGCTGGCCTCGACACCAGGTCGATGGGGTCCAGCTCGGCGGGCAGCCCGAGCTGTTCGGGCGCGAGCGTCGCGGCCTGGCGCCACTGCTCCTGGTGCAGGTGCACCCGCTGCACGTGCAGTCCGTCGGCGAGCGCCTGCCAGCTGTCCCGGACGCTCGCGGGCCTCAGCACTCCGGGCGGGCTCATGGCGGGGGTGGATCCTTCCACGCGGTACTCCTTGATGGTCGAACCGAAGCGATGAATCGTAGTCACGCAGTGACGGACAGCAATGGAAGATGTCGTGGCCGGTTACCGGCCGGTTGACGTGGTGTCGGGCGGTCAGGAGACCGGAAGGTCGGCGTGCACGCTCTTGCCCCAGGGTTCGAGGGTGGTCCCCCACCGGCCGCCGGTGAGTTCGTGGACCAGGGCCAGGCCGCGGTGGCACTCCTGGTCCTCGCCGGCCGACAGCAGCACCGGCAGTTCCGGGGAGCCGTCCCGCACGCAGACTCGGACGAATCCCGGGGCTGGGCGCCGGACGGCCACCTGCATGAAGGTCAGGCAGCCGGTCTTGCAGGCGTTGGAGACCAGCTCGGTGACGATCAGCTCGGCCGGGTCGACCAGTGCGTCCAGGCCCCATTCCTTGAGCTTCCCCCGGACGAGCAGGCGTGCGGCCCGCGCCGACTCCGGGCGGTAGCGCAGGGATGCCGTGGCGGGGCGGGAAGGGAGAGCCGGCTCGGCTGGAGCGAGTTCGACGGCCGTCATGCCAACCCCCGGTACCGCCTGAGCCGCCGTCCGTCCTCCAGCCGCCGCAGGACCGTCTCGCGGCGCAAGGCGCGCTCGAAGCCCTCGACGAAGACCTCGGTACCGTCCGGCCGTCGCCGCCAGGCGCCCCGAGAGGCACCGACGGGATACACCCGCTTCAGGAGTTCGTCCGGGTCAGCACGCGCCGGCCGCCCCGGCAGGCCCGCCGCGATGTCGGCCGGCACCCGGCGGCGAAGCTGGTCGTCAGCAGATCGGCGCACGAAGACCTCCGCAGTCCAATGGTGGAGGTGGCGGCCGTCGGCGTCTCGCGGGCCTCGACTGACCGTCTCTGATGCCCCGTCAATCAGGGCGTTCCACCAAGGTGGCGCGTCTACGCTGAATCTGCAACGGAATCGGCACTGAATCCCCCGACGAAGAGGAAATGGCACATGCCAACGCAAGCGCATGGCCTGGCACCGCGCGCGCGTGACGTGCAACACTGCGCGGATCGATACGGACGGTAGACGCATGCACTCCGGAGGTGAGCACGTGGCAGCACGGCCGAGGCCGACAGCACGGCGGATCGAACTGGGGCACGAGCTTCGGGAACTGCGGCAGCAGGCCGGCATCACGCTGGAAGACGCTGTGAAGGGGCTGGCGTTCAGCTCGACGAAGCTCCAGCGTGTGGAGACCGGTTTTCAGGATCTTCGCAACGCCGGGGATCTACGCAAGCTCCTCGCCCGGTACGGCGTCGACGACGAGGATGAGACCGAGCGTCTGGTGGATCTCCAGCGCACCGCTTCGCGCCAGGACTGGTGGACGCCATACACGGTGGCGACGATGGCGCCCTCGATGCCCCGCTTCCTCGGCGTCGAGTCCGCGGCCCAGTCCGTCCGCGCCTACCACCCCACGTGCGTGCTCGGATTGCTGCAGACCGAGCGGTACGCGAAGGCTCTGCACGAGATCGCCAAGCCGATCGAGGAGTCCACGTCGGAGTTCATACAGAAGAGCGTGGCCCTGCGGATGAAGCGCAAGGAGCGGGTGGTGGCCCCCGACGATCCTGTCAAGCTGTGGGCGATCCAGTACGAGCCGGCGCTACGGTACGTGGCTGGGGACGTGGACATCATGCGCGAGCAGTACGAGGAGATCGCCCGGATCGCAACGCTCGACAACGTGACCGTGCAGATCCTTCCGCAGTCGGTTCGCGGCTACCTGTCGCTCTCTGATTTCACGCTCCTGGACCTCGGCGACAAGCTGCCCAAGACGGTCCAGCTGGACACGGGGGCCGGCATGTCCCTCACGGACAAGTCCCGCGAAGTCGGCCGGTTCACTCGGATGTTCGAGGCGCTGTCCCGCTCGGCCCTCCCCGCTGAGGCGACACCGGAGTTCCTGAAACAACTCACCCGAGAGATCACCTCATGACCCACCACATCACTGCCCCCGAACTCACCGGCGCGGCCCACTGGTTCAAGTCGTCCTACAGTGGAGGATCCGGCAACAACTGCGTCGAGGTCGCCGACCTGACCGGCACTCGCTTCGAAGCGGTGGCCATCCGCGACTCAAAGGACTCCGCCGGGCCGGCCCTGCTCGTCACACCGGAGGCATTCGCAGGTCTCGTGGCGTTTGCCCGCAGCTCCCGCGCCTGAGTCAGCGAGGTGCCGTCTCCCCCCGCCCAAGCGGGGAGAGACAGCACTTCCCCGCGCGGTGGTCACGAGAACGCCGCCATCGACGACCTGCGGCGGCAACTGGCGTCCGTCGGCGCACCACGCCGCTGGCTGCGCCGCGTCCTGCCGCCCGCCGAACCGACCCCGCCCGGGCCCGTCCTGGCAGAGCGCCTCGCCGCGTGCACCGGCGAGGACCTCCCCGGGACGGCCCGCGCGGCTGCCGCGCACCACGTCACCGCGTTTCCCAGGGTTTCCCACGCCCAGATGCGGTTGGAGCGTGAGATCTCGCTGGGCCTGGGTCGACTCAGTACCCACCGGTCTTCCCCTCATAAAGTCCGTGATCCGTTCGCAGTCACCACTGCGGTCGGTCACCATCACAACGACACCGCGCTCGTAACGGGCGATGCCAACCGCGGCAGGTCCGCCGCCGTGTCCCTCCGCGTTCGCAACCAGCTCTGCGACCACCAAGGCCACGTCGTCGGCAAGGCCGGACATGGACCAGGCGAGGAGAACCACGGCCAGGCGCCGCGACACCGCCGCCGGCCTCTCCTCATCGGCCAGCCGCAACAGCATGTCGGCACGGGCCAACCCGAGGTCACAGCGTCCAACCAGGGAAGTGATCAGGAGTGGCATCTTCGCCTCCTCGCACGGCCGACGCGGGACACGCCGTCTTCCAGACCTCCACCGTGCCACCCCGCGGCCTGGTGATGCCGCAGCGCCCGGGCCACGGTTGATTCATCCCCCGAGGCCGCCAATGGCTGCGCTTCGACCTTTCCGACCCTGGATGAGTTCTCGATGGCACTGCAGCTCCATGTAACGCGGATGCGTCACCGCCGCGACACGCTGGCCGCGCCACGCCTCACCCCGAGTCGTGCCCATGCCGAACGGCCACAACAGCCTGGCCATGGGCCGTTCCGGGGCGCGTGTGCGATCCGAACATGCTGGCGCGGCGGTTGCTGCTGGTGTCCCTACGTGCCACCGCGTGACCGTCGGCATCGCCCGCCCCTCAGAGAGGGCGCTGGTCAGCGTCCCTCCAGTAGTGGGTAAGCATCTCCGCCGGCCAGGCAGGCTGGGTGATCTTTCCACGCGGGCCCATCTCACGGAAAACCGGCGCGATGTCGATCACTGGGGTGCCGTTCACGGCGTCGAGGTCCGTGACGTGGATGTCCCGCCCGGCCACGTGCAGCAGGCGAGGGTAGGAGACGGCGAGCTGGGCGGGCCGGCGGTGGTTGCGGTGCGCGAAAGCGCCGCTCTCGGGCCAGCGGGGGTTTCCGCGCGGGCTGCGGGCATGCAGTTGCACGTCCTCCGGCGAGGCCAGGTGGAAGTGCCACAGGACCTGGAGGTGCGAGAACTCGTCGAGGCCCTGGAGCGTGTCGAGGGGGAAGCGTCCGTCGAGCCGGATGATCGACTCGACTCCGCCCTGGTAGTCGTCGGCGACCTCGTGGTGGCCTCCGACCACCACGGCGACAGGCTCGATCGTGAGCATGCGTTTCTCCTCCCCTGTCCGCAGGGTCCCGTGGCCGTTCGGTGGCCGGTCCTGCGGACGCTCGTCGCGGTGCGGTCAGCCTATGGCCTGGAGGACTTCGCGGGCGCGGGCGTCCAGCTGGGTGGCGGCACTGCCGCCCCGGCTGCGGACGGGGGACAGGGCGCTGCGCATCTGCTGGACGATGTCGCGGGTCCGGCCGGACTGGATGCCGTCCATCGCGTCGAGTGCGGTGTGCCAGGTGGAGCACGCTTCGTCGATGTGGCCGCGCTGGGCCTGGACGGCACCGAGGTATCCGAGGGTCACGGCGTGCGTGCGGGCGGAGGCCCGCTGCCGGGTTCGGACGCTGTACCTCATCTCCTCCTCCGCGCCGCGCAGGTCCCCCAGGGCCCGCAGGGTCAGGGCCGTCTCGTGTGCCAGGCTGGCCTCGGCGAAGAAGGCGACCCGCGCCGGCTCCCTGTCCTTGCCGCTGTCGGCGGCGGAGAGGTCGTGCTCGGCGCGGTGCAGTGCCGCCATGGCGTCCGGCTTGCGCCCGGTGGCGGCAAGTGCGCGGGCGTGGACGACTCCCAGCAGCGCGCGTTCCCGGGGGCTCGCGGCTGTGTACCGGGGGTTGTCGACGGAGGCGTCGGCGAACCGCAGGGCGGCCCGGGGGTGGCCGAGGTCGAGCGCCTGGTGGGCCTGGGCGCGGAGGATGTGACCGGCGAGCGCGGGGTCGTCCGCCTCGGCGGCCAGTGCCAGCGCCAAGCCGAAGCTCTGCTGGGCGCCGCCCTGGTCGCCGCCGTCGAACGCCATCCAGCCGTCGAGGTAGGTGAGTTGGCCGGCGGCGGCCAGCAGGTCGGTGCGCACTCGCTCGCTCGTAGGGCGGCCGGTGAGGTAGGCGGCGACGTCGGTGCCCAGGTAGGCCCGCAGGGAGGTGCGGCCAGCCCGTCCGCCCAGCCGCTGGTCCTGGCGGGAGTAGAACTCCGCAGCGTCGCGGAGGGCTTCCACGTGCGCCTCGGAGACCGTCAGGGCGACGACGGGAGCCCGGTTGCGGGCGTGGTCGCGGCGGACGCCCCACCAGGCCGGGCCGGGAACGGTGGCGGCGAGGACGGAGAAGAGGAGCGGTCGGCGACCGAGCATGTCATCCCTGAAGTTCGCGAGTGCAGACACGGGGTCGCTGTCCCACGTGGTCGTGTCCCGGCCGTGATCGGTGAGACCGATCTCGGCTGGACTGACCGGGCGTCCCAGTCCGCGGGACAGCGCCTCGCACAAGATAGCGGGCGCCCGGCCGCTCGGCCTCGATCCGCGGAGCCACTGCGCGATGTGGGACCGCGTCACCGAAAGAAGCTCGTTGGCCCCCGCTTCGGCTGCCGTCCGGCGCACCTGGGCCGCGAGTCGGTCCTGGGACCAGCCCAGTTCCCGGATCACGGCCTCCAGTTGCGTGTTGCGGACCGGCGCCACCGTGTGCTCCCTGCGCTCGAAACGATCTTTAACGGCGTTAACGGCATCCGCACCGTCTCGGGCATTCACACCGGGCGTGACAGGCGGTTCGCTCACTGTCATGAAGATATGGCCTGGCCGGGCCTTGCGGAGCCCGTTTCTCCCGAGTCCGCCTCCATCCCGGGACTCGCACCCTTGCGCGTGCGGACGAGCTCTGACTGTCCGTCCGGCCACCGCTTTCCCGTAGACGACTGTCCTGGAGTGACAACGATGACCGATTCGAGCCGGCGGGTGGTGCCGCACTACGGGCGCACCACTGCGGGCGTCCCCGGGCGGGGCCGTCCGGCCTGTGGCACCGGCGGCCGAGTTTCGATCCCCCCGGCATCCGACGGGCGGGTCGCCGACATGGACGTGATCGGCGAGGCGCCGGAGGCGACGCTCGGCGCTCTGATCGCCGCTCAGGTGCAGCGGGCCGCCCGGCGGATCGCGGAGGCTGAGGCCGCAGTCGTCGACGGCGTCGGGCACATGAGGGGGGAGAAAGCCGCTACCGAGTACGAGGGCGCGGCCGTGATGCTGCTGGAGATCGTGAGTGTGCACGGCTGGCCAGGCGCCGCGCTGGTGGGCGAGGAGGCCGCTGAGGCCGCAGTGCTGATCGCGTCGCGGGCACGCGCCGGGCAGCGTGGCCGGCTGACCCCGGCACTGGCGCGGGCCGTGCACCTCGGGGCGGTACCCGCCTGGCACCTCCAACGACTGGGGGCCGTTGCCGCAAGCGGCAACGCCGAGGCGAGGGCGGCGGCGTGATCACCAAATCCGTTCTGCCCCGGCTGCGCCGTCGGCACGGGACCGCCGAGGCGGTGGTGCCGGCGCACCGGCCGGACGAGGTCAGGGCCGCCGAGCGGTCGATCGAGGAGTTCGTGCGCACCGGCCTGCCGCTCGTGGTGCGGGCCGCCGAGAACGCCGGGGCACTCCCGTCGCCGGACGAACGGGGCCTGCGGCCCGGCACCGATCCGGCAATCAGTCAGCTGACCGCCGCGCTGAACCGCGTCCGCACCACAGCGGCCCTGGACGTGCTGTACGCCGTGCGGCCAATGCTCGATCTGCTGGCCGGGCAACTGCCCTCCGGGGCGGGAGCCGGACGGCTGCTGCTCCTGGCGCCGCAGGCCGCGGTGATGCTGCGACTCGCGGTGCGGGCCGCGGTCCTGGCCGGCGGGGGCTGGCCAGGCCTGCACAGCGAGACCGAACCCCTCGGCGGCCTCGCGCGCGCCGCTCTGGCCGGTGTGGACGGCGGTGACCGGGTCGAGATCGTCGTCCACCTGGAGCGCACGGTCGCTGCCCGGGCGGTGGAACCGCTGCTGGCCGCGCTGGCCGAGCTCGCGGACAACGCGCTGCGGGCCTCGGACGGCACGCGGGTCGTGATGGTGGCCGGGCCGCCGGCGGGCGGGGTGCTGCCGGTGACCGTCACCGACACCGGCACGGGCATGGACGCCGCCGCCCTCGCCCGCACGCAAGCCCTCCTTCGACACCGCCGAGGCGTCTACACCGCCTCGTCCGGCTCCCCGGCCGACGGTCTGGGACTGCGGCTGGTCGCGGCCGCCGCAGACAGCGCCGGTCTGGTGGCCACCGTCGACTCGGCCACCGGCCGGGGCACCACCGCGCAACTCCTGATCCCCGCCCATCTGCTGACCGACCCGGACGACCCCGCCGCGTACGCCGACCCGCACCCCCACGACCGAAGGACCACGCCGTGACCGTCAACACCACGACCGCGCGAACGCTGCTCCTCCACACCAACCGGCCGAAGCCCGGCCCCGCCCGCGCCGACGGACCCAGCCGGCACCGATCCGCCCTCACGCCCTCGGCCACGAACGAGGTGCGGTAATGGCGGTCTTCTCCCGAACGGGCCGTCACCGGGGTGCCGCCGCTGACGTCGTGGCCGTCGTCTGCCAGGAAGCGCACAACGCCGCGCTCAACGACTTCGTCGCCACCTGGCTCCCGCACCTGCTTCGCGCCGCCGAACTCGGCATGCCGCCGCGCGTCGATCAGGCTCCGTCCGTCGTCCGGCGGGCCGCGGCCATGGTCCTCGCGTCCGCCGGGCGGGTCCGGGGGCAGATCTCCCAGGACGCGGCGACCGCGGTCCGCCCTGTCCTCGCCCAGCTCGGCCGGCAGGGCAGTGAACTGAGCGCGGCCCAGCAGCAGATCACGGACGCGGCGTCGCTGGCCTGCCTCTACCAGGTCGACCTCGCCAACGCCCTGGCGTCGCGCTTCGCGGTGCGGCTGGCCGTCCTGACCGGCGGGATCTGGCCCGCACCGCGGCGACAGCCCGCGCAGTTCGCCGAGGTCGGCCAGGCCGCGACGAGCCGGGTGGCGGACTTCGAACGGGTGCAGGTACTGGCAACCGCGGACCTCACTGTGGTGCCCTGGGCGATCGAACCCCTCGCCGCCGCAGTGGCGGAGCTCTTGGACAATGCCCTGCTGTGCGGCGGCCCGCAGGCGCAGGTCGTCCTGGCCAGCTCGACGGAACCGGGCGGTGGCGGTGCCACGTGGCTGACCGTCACGGACAACGGCGGCCCCGGCATGGACGACAGGACCCTCCCGGCCGTACGGCAGGTCCTGGAGAGCGGTGGCCGAGCCCCGGCCGGGACACGGTGGCCCGGCCTCGGGCTGCGGCTGGTGGCAGCGGCCGCCCGGTACCTGGACCTGAAGGTCACCGTCACCAGCGTCCCCGGGCAAACCGTCGCGAGCGTGCTGCTGCCCCCGGCCCTCCTCGTCCCGCCACCCGCCACCGTCAGCCACGCCCTGCGCCAGTTCCAGTGACTCCGTCGGCCGGAGGCCGGACCGGACTGCCCGCCTGCCGGCCATCCCAGCGATCCACGAGGACGATCCGATGACCTCCCCCAGCACCACCGCCGGCGTTCCCGCGCCCGCCGGAACTGGCGCCGCTCGGCCGCTCGGCCCGTTCCTGACGATGCTGTCCCCATCATCCGTGTGCGGCGACCGGACCCGTATCCCGGCCGAGCGCGACTGCACGGGGCCCGGCGAGCTGAGCGCGGCCGCCGCCCGGGCCGGCGGCGCTGGGACGCGGACCGCAGGTGCTGCTCGAGACGGTGCTGCCGGGGGCGACAACCGGCGAGGCGAAGGTCTTCATCGAGAGCAAGCTCTACCCGGCCCTCGTGGCGGCGGCCGGCGGGTGGCGGGCCTACGCGCTGCATGCGCACGGCTTGCTGCTGCTGGCCGTGGTCCCGGATCGGCCCGGCGCCGGCACCGCCCCGCGCCTGCACCTTGTCGGTCCCGCCGCCACCTGGGTCCCCGAAGCAAGGGGAGCCGCGTGACGACACCCCAGTCCAATCGCCGGTCACGCGATGTCCGGGCCGCCGCGCCCACGGGACAGCCGGCGACGCGGACCAAGCCCACGACAGCCGCCGAGAACAGGTGCTCGGGGCGCAGCCGGTCGGCGGCCGGCCCGCGCTCACGGCGTGCTCCCCTCGTGCTCAGCCGTGTTCTCCCGGGCCGTGCCCTGGAGCCGGGTCGGCATTCGCCCGTCTCCTCGCGACGCCGCTCGCGGGACGAAGTCAGGGGAGCCCTGATCGGGGTGCTCCTGCTGGCTGCCACGGCGGGCTTGACGGCGGCCGCTGTGCTCGTGATCGCGGCCCGGACGGGGTCCTGGCCTGCCGCGCTGCTCATCGCGGTGCTGATCGTCGCGGGCGTCGGCGCCGGGGCGGCGGGCACCGCCCGGCTGCCGGCCACCTCGCCCTGGCCGGACCCGTCGCCGGGCAGCCGACCCCGGGACCGCGGCACCACCGGCATCCTTCGGCCCTCGGCGGCCCCGACGTCCCGCCCCACGCCCATCATCCGATCCGTCTTCTCTGGAGGTTCGATGTCGCACCTCGACCCCACTACGAGTCCCGCCGACCACGCTTCGACGGTGCCGCCGTTCGTCTTCGCCCTTCCGGCCGGCGGTGGCCAGGGCGAGGCTGCTGCCCAGGCGGGCGCCGACCGCGTCACGGTCTACGAGGACGGGTCCCGGGTGTCCCTCCACCCGCCGGGCCACGACGGCCCGGAGAGTCTGGTGGCCGCCGCGCTGCCGCAGGGTACGGCGGCGACCGGGCCCCTGAGTGTCGACGGCGTACTGCTGTCGGCCCAGGTAGGGGCCGACGGGACCTGGACTGCCCGCGCGGTCCAGCACCGGGGGTGGGCTGTGGTGACGCTGACGCCCGCTGGCGGCCACGAGGTTCCCCAGGTGACGCTGACCACCGACAGCGGTGCCCCTGTCGCCGACCTGAACCGCGACCGCGCCGCGGGCTGCAGGCACCGACCCGCGTGCCCCGGCGCCGAGGCGGCCGACTTCCAGGCGGCCGTCGCTGTGAACGGCCATCCCGAGCAGGGGTGGAGTCTGTTGTGCAACGGTGTCGTCCTCTTCTCGGACACTGGGGCGGCGATGCCCGACGGTCGCGTCGTCGCACCGCAGGACCGCCGCACCGATATCTGCGAGCGTGCCGCGTGAGCGGGCCGGCTCTGACGCGCCCCGGCGCCGCGCATCGTACCTGCGTGCCGCAGGCCCTCGGGATCATTCGCGTCGACCGGCCCACCGGCGTCGGCGCGCCGTGGGACAACCCATGGCCCGCCGAGTCCACGAGGTACCCGGTGCGCCTGGACACCGCCGCCTCCGCCCGCCTGGCCGGCCATGTGCTCGGCGGCAAGGACCACTTCGCGTCCGACCGGGCCGTGGCGGCCCTACTCGCCGAGGCTGACCCCGCCTGGGCGGCCGACGCGGGCGCGGCCCGCCTCGCCGTCCTCGTCCTGGCCACCCGCCTCGCCGGCGACGGCGTCGGCCAGTTCCTGGATCTGGGCTGCGGCCTGACCACGGGCCAGGCCGACAGCGCGCTCGCACCACTGCACAGCGCTGTCTTCCCTCACACCCCCGCGGCCCGGATCGTCTACGCGGACCGGGACCCGATGGTGCTGGTCCACGCTCGTGCCCTCCTCCGCACCCCGGCGGCTCCCGGCCGCCTTCAGCACCTGCACGTCGACCTCACCAGGGCCTACCGGACGCTGGCGGTACTCCGCGGCCCGCGCGGAGCGGGCTTCGACTGGAGCCTGCCAGTCGCGGTGGTCCTCTCCGACGTCTGCCACGAGCTGACGGCCGGCCAGGTGACGCGACTGCTCGCGGTGCTGCACCGGACCCTGCCGCCGGGAAGCGCCGTCCTCGTCAGCCACCGCACCCCCGCCGACGACGACGCGCGGCGCGCCGCCGTGGCGGCCGCGCACGCCGGCGCCGGCCTGCCGTGGCACCCGCGCACGCCCGCGCAGCTCGCCGACCTGGCGCGGCCCTGGACCAGCACCCGGTCCGCGGCAGCAGGGGCCGGAATCGCCGTGGCCGTGCTGACGGTCGGGAAGGCGGACCGGTGATCGCCGCCAGGCCGCCTGCCGCTGCCGGGCGCCCGCTCGTCGGCACGGGCGCCCTATCGGGAGCACCGGTTCCGCGGATCACACGCTGGAGCAGCGAGGTACTCCAGCGCCCGCGGCCCGTACGCGCCGCCGACGGCACGGTGCGCCTGGGCTACCGGAGGGAGATGCCCGTCGACCATGTGGCCGGCGCCCTGGTCCTGCGCTGCACGGGAATGCCGGGGCGGGGCGAGCCGCTGTGGCGCCGGGCGCACCCGGGCCGCCAAGCCGAGCTGATGCTCGCTCTGGCGTGCCGGGTGTGCGGGAAGCCGGCCGACCGGAGCAGCGAGGGCGTGCTGTGGCTGCTCCCGCTGCCCAGGATGCGCAGCGGGCGGCACCGGCGGGTGGCGCCCGGCTGGCCTGAGGGCGCGCGGGTCGAGCATCCGCCGGTGTGCGCGGAGCACGCCCTCGCGTCACCGGGCCTGTGCCCGGCGTTGGGCGGCGCCGTGCTCGTACGGGCCTCCATGACGGCGCTGTGGGGTGTCGCGGGCTGGCGGCTGCTCCCCGGTACGGAGCCGGTGCACGGCTGTTTCGCCTTCGGAGATGCGCGGGCGCTGCGCTGGGTGGCGGCAACCCACCTGCTGCGCACGCTCACCGGATGCACGGTTCTCACCCTTGAGGATCTGCGGGCCGGCCTCACCGGCCGCTCCGCGGTTTCGGGGGCGGCGCGGTGATCACCAACACGATCGGTGGCCGTGCACATGTGGCCGGGCCGGTATTCCAGGCCGACAGCATCCACGGCGGTATTCACGTCCACCAGGGCGCCGGCGAGCTGTGGGTCCGCCCCGAGCAGCTTCCGCGCACGGCGCCGGAAGCGGAACAGAGCGCCCTGTTCTGATGCTGCGCAGCATGCGCGAAGGATGGACGACCCGGCGTCTACAGCCGCGGCTCCCGATGTGCTGGCAGGCCGAGAGCCGACCCGCCGCCGCAGGGAGGCAGCCGCTCATCCGGCCTCCCCTTCACCCGTACACCACCCCGAGGAGACGTCTTCACATGAACCACCCGCACCTGCCTTCGCTGCTGGGGGTATTCGCACACCCGGACGACGAAAGCCTCCTGGCCGGTGGTGTGCTCGCCCAGCACCACGCAGCCGGCGCCCGTACCGCCGTCGTCACCGCCACCTGGACGGCCGACACCCACCGCATCCCCGAACTCGCCGACGCCCTGAATATCTTGGGCGCCGGAGGCCCGCGGCTGCTCGGCTACGCCGATGCCCGCAACCCCGCCTCGGCACCCGGCGGCGCCGTGCGCCTCGTTGACGCGCCGCTGGACGAGGCCGTCGGCCGCCTGGTCGCACACATCCGCGAACTCCAGCCCGACATCGTCGTCGGCCACGACGCCCTTGGGCAGCTCACCGGCCACCCAGACCACCGGCGTGCCCACCAGATCACCCTCCTCGCCGTAGAGGCCGCCGGCCTGCCACACCTGTATCCCGAAGCCGGCGAGCCCTGGCAGCCGACCGCCCTGTACGCGGCCACACACCCGGAATCGGGCGTGGGCCGGCTCGGCCCGCTCCTTCAAAGCGTGGGCAAAACACTCCTCGCGGCACCGGACGTGTACGTGACCACGACCGTCGACGTCTCCCTGTGGGTCGCGCAGAAGTGGGAGGCGATCCTCGCCCACCGCAGCGAAGTCGCCCGCGCACGGCCCCTGCCCGGCCTTCTCGCCCGCCTGCCCGAAGACGAACGCAACGAGATCGTCCGAACCGAGTTCTTCACCCGCCTCTACTCCGCTCCCGCGCCGGGCGACCCTCACCGACTCACCGACTGACCGGCCCGCACCCAATCCCCATCAAACCGAGGACCCGCATGAGCACGACGCCACCCGCCTTCGACACGCCACCCTCGTCCGCCCAGCCCCTGCCCGTCGAACATGCCGACACTCGGACCTGGCGCGTCACCGTCCGAAAAGGATGAGACCGCGGCCTGGTTCGCGTCGGCCAAGTGACCACCCGGCACGTCCGCCGTCGAGCACCGCGGCGAGGCTCAGCAGTGAGGCCGGCACAGCCCCCGTACGCAGGGCGAACTCGCTCAGGCGCGCCGCGCGGGCCGACCGTAGAACAGGTTCGATGTCAGGGCCCGCAGGGCCAGCCGCCGCTGCGGCTAGAATCCAGGGTCATCCGGGAACGGATGCCCGTACGCCGCGGTGACCGCACCAAACAGCACGCACCGCCCCCTGGAGCACGCACCGCCCCCTGGAGACAGCGCCATGACCGCGCCCCTGCTGCTCGTTGACGGCCACTACCTCCTCCACCGTGCCTGGTACGGGTTCGCCACTCGCATTACCAGTCGCGACAAGACCAGCGACCGCACCGGCGTGTTCGGCTTCATCGCGCTCCTGCGCAAGGCACAGGTCCAGCATGCCGACGGGTTCGAGATCTTCGTGGTCTTCGACTCCGAGGAGGGCTCCCAGGGCCGGGCTGATCGAGTCTCTTGCCCTGATCAAGAGCGCCCTCGACCGCACGGGCGTCCGGTGGATCGAGCAGGACGGCTGCGAGGCGGACGATGTCATCGCCACCCTGGCGACCGGTGCCCGCGCCGAAGGCCGTGCGGTCGACATCATGACACCGACAAGGACTTCATCCAGCTCCTGGCCGACCCCAGCGTGCGCCTGTTGAACACCGGCTTCGCCATGGAGCACCGCTACACCGCAAGGGAGCACGTCCTCCCCCGCTACAGCGTCCTCGCCGAACAGTGGCCGGACTTCCGGGCCCTGATGGGCGACTCCGCCGACAACATCCGCGGCATCCGGGGCGTCGGCGCCAAGACCGCCGCGCGGCTCCTGACCGGCGGGCGCCGGCTCGAGAACATCCCTGCCGAGGAACTGCGCCCCGCCTGGACGGCGCAGTGGGCTCAGGTTCTGCGCTGGCGCGAGATGATCAAACTCGACACCAGGGCCACCGTCTCCGACAACCTCCTCATCACCTCCCCCACTGCGCCGCTGCCCACGGCCGCGCAGGTCCTGGAAGCGCTGCACCTGTGGTGATGACCAAGGTCGCGGCAACGCCTGGTTCTGTTCAGGCCGGGGTGGTCACAGGGCGCCGTCGAAGATCTGGCGATGAGCGTTGACGAAGGCATGCTCGCGGCGGCTCCATGCGATGCGTTGCGTGATGGCTTCCGCGCTGACGGGAAGGCCATCTGAGGCGAGCCCTTGCTCTGCCCAGAACCGGGCGTTGCGGATTTGCCTCTCCAGGATGGAGTCGACGAGCGCGCCGCGGGCCATGGCGTCCAGCCCGTACGCGTCCGCGAGGGCTCGGACCTGAGCCGCCTGGTCCTCGACGGCGGGTGCCGTCAGCTTGGCGCTGATGCACCAGGTCCACGCCATGTAGCCGAGGTCCTCCAGCGGGGAGCCGGGGGCCGCGGTGTCGAAGTCGATGAGAGCTGTCGGCACCCCGTCCCGGAAGACGACGTTGTTCGGACCGGGATCGTGATGGCAGACCACCGGGAAGCGGCCAGCGAGGTCGCTGCCTCTGGTCGCGTCGTGGAACGAGCGCAGGAGCGTACCGGCGGCGCTGACCTGCTGGTTTGACCAGGTGCGGAATCGCTGGGGGACCTCTCCGGGAAGGAAGTCGAGGATGTCGCTCGCTCCCTCGCGTCGAAGGTAGCGCGGAGCGCCGTCGAAGCCCCGGGCGTGCAGCAGCCCCAGGAGTGCGGCGACGAAGGGGGAGGCTGGGGTGGACGGGCGCCGGACGGTGGCACCGTCACGGACGATGCCCGTTGTCATGCGCCCGCCGGTCAACGCCACGGCGCCTGGTGTGGGCGTGGGGAGGACTGGCGGTGTGCTGGTCGCCGGGCGGCTGGGTCGGGCGGTGTGATGGGCGGTGCCTTCGGCGGCCAGCAGCGGGGGGAGGCCGCCGGTGGAGAAGGGCAGGTGCGCGTCGGCGGTGGAGAGTGCGACCCAGGCCGCTTCGGCGATCTCCTCGTCCCCGCCCGCGGCCGGATCGCCGTGGACGTAGGCCGCGCGGAAGACCGCGAAGAGGTCGTGGACGTCGGCAATCCGTTCGCCGACGTGGACCAGGGGGCCGACGTCCACGACCACCCCGGCTTTCGCCAGGGTCTCGCGGGCGGCGGCTTCGGGGAGGGTCTCACCGTGCTCACGGCGGCCTCCGGGTAGTCCCCATTGTCCGCTTCGGCGGCCTCTGACGAGCAGCACCCGTTGTGCCGTCGGGTCGGTGACCAGGGCGTACGCCGAGTCGACTCGTTCGAGTGGGGCCGGCATCAGCTGTTCCCTTCGCCGGGGCCGTTCCACCCCGGGTGTGGGCTCGCCGGGGAGGTCAGGACCTGGGCGAGGTGGTCGGCGATGGTGAAGGCGACCTTCGGGTCGGCGAGGAATCCGGCTGGTTCGATGCTGCGGGTGACCATCAGCGGGATGACGTCCCAGTCCAGGTCGTCGGGGGCCTGGCAGGCGCGGGCGGCCGCGGCCGCGTGGGCGGTGATGGTGGCGGCCTTGGCGAGGAGCTTGTCGCGGTAGCGGGCGGTGAAGCGCTGGACGTGCTGGAGCAGGGCGTGCGGGGCGACCGCGCCTTCGGGGTTCTTCGCCTCGATGACCCACAGCCGCCGGGTGGCCGGGTCGGCGACGAGCAGGTCGATCTCCCCGATGAGGCCGGGGATACCGAGCTGGGCGGCGGTTTTCTCCAGGAGGCGGAAGCGGTGGGGCAGGCCGGCGGTGCGGGCGACGGACTGGATGTCGGCTTCCAGGCGTTCGTCGAGCTGCTGGCGGTAGCGGCGCAGGGCGTCCCCGACGGGCCGGGGCAGGTCGGGGTGCGGGAGGCGACCCTCGTCGAGGTAGGCGGCGTAGAGCTCCTGGGAGGTGTGAAGGAGCCAGGGCAGCAGGAGCAGGCGGTCGCCATGTTCGATCAGCGGGTGGGTGGCGGGCCGGATGCGGCGTTCGACCTCGGTGTAGGCGTGCGCCCCAGACGGGGCGGCGTTGGCCGAGTGCAGACGCAGCCGGTCGACAGCGGCTGCCAGCTCGCCGTTGGGCAGCGCCGACCAGGCGGCGGCCTCGTTGATCAGCTCCTCGGCGGTGACGGCGGCGATGCCGTCCGCTCCGGTCGGCCAGTCGGCGGCCGTTGCCAGCACGGCCCCCAGCGCGGCGAATCCGAAGCCCCAGTGCCGCCGCAGGAGTTGGTCGGCGGCGGCAAGCTGGCTGCCCGCGGGCAGGCGCGGCGCGGTGAACTCGACGCGGGCCCGGGTGCGGGCCGTGGAGAACACGCTGGCCGGGTCGAGGTGTTCGGGCTGGGCAGCGGCGGCCTGGGAGATGAAGTGCTGCTGCCGGGCGTGCTGGTAGGCCTGTGCGTCGAAGCCGAGGTGGAGCAGCTCGGCGTCCGGGTCGGCGATGTGCGTCTGGTCGGTGTCGGTGAGGGTGAACACGCCGGTGGTGTGGATCTCGAGGTGGAGGTCGTGCAGCCGGCGGGCGGCGGCGACCGCGGTGGTGCCGCAGTGCAGTACGAGCTCGGCGAGGGCGACCAGCTCGGCGACGGCCAGCATGTCGACGGGCCGGCGGCCGGCGGGTGGGGTGGTAATCGCCTGTTGGAGGAGCAGCTGCAGGGCGGAGGTGGCAGCGGCGGCACCGGCCTGGCGGCGGCCGGCTTCTTGGACCCAGTTCTGCGCCCAGGGTGCGGCGAGGTTCACGGTCACCTCGTGGTGGCCGCGGGTGCGGCTGGCCCAGGCCGCATTCAGCTGCCGGGCCAGTTCGTCGACCAGGTCGGGCTGGTGGGATCGGATCTGCCCGGTGAGCTCGTCTTCGAGGGCGTGGAGCAGTTGCTCGGCTGGGCCGCCCCGGGCGTAGGCGTCGGCGCCGTGCCAGGTACCGGCGGGAACTCCGGCGCGGCGGACGGCGGTGGCCGCGCTGCGCAGGGCCCGGGCATGGACGTGGTGTGTGCGCGGAAGCGTGGAGTGGGGGGCGGTCGCGGGCCAGAAGGTGGCGGTGCCGGTGAGGCGAAGTACCGGGTGCGCGTTGTCCCAGGCTTCGGCGAAGGCTTCCGGATCGGCACCGCTCCCGGCGCCGCGGCCGCGGCGGATCTGCTCGACCAGGTAGTGCAGGAGCCGGCCGAGTATCCGGTGGCCCTGGTGGCCGTCGCCGGTGAAGGCGGCCAGCAGCGGCGGATCGAGGTCGATGCCGATCCGGGCCCGGTCGGGGTCTGCGCCGGCGTGAAGCGGCAGCCACTCCCCCGTATCCGGCTCGTCCCCGCCGGGGCCGGGGCCCGGGGGCTTGTGGGGGTGGGTGGTCCCGGTCAGCTGTAGCACGACAGGGGCGCCGTCAGGCAGGGTGAGGTGCTCGGCAACCAGGGGGCAGCCGGTGACGGTGGTGCGGATGCTGTCGGCGAGTCCGCTCATCGCGGCCAGGTCGAGTACGGAGTCGTGGCCGTGGTCGGGCCGTGCGATGACGGCCACCGGCGGGTCGGTGCTGACCCGCACCAGCAGGTCGTCGGGGCCCGGTTGGAGAAGGTCGGCGTGGGCCCCGGGAACGCCGGGGTCGGGGTCAACGAGGTGGGTGAAGCGCCAGTGCAGCGCCGGCGGCAGCCCGGCAGCGGCAAGGATGTCGTCCGGACGGGCCCAGGCAGTGGTCCGCTGCCAGGTGAGGTCGACGCCGGCCGCCGGAACGACGGCGACCTCGCTGCGAGGCGGGCCGGGGAGCAGCAGCGTGCCCGCGAGCGACCAGGCGCGCCACGCGTCGAGCGGCTCCTGGTAGAAGACGGCGTCGACGCCGGGGTGCTCGGTGAGCTCCAGGACGAACAGGGCCAGCAGGGCCGGGGCGCCTTCCGCGTCGGCGAGGATCTCGGCGAGCTCTTCGACGTGCAGGTAGCAGGTGTCGCGGATCAGCTCCGGCCCGAGCACCCGGGGTCCGCCGTAGACCACGAGCCGCCCCCGGCCGGCCGGCTGCTCGGCCAGCGTGGCTCGGCCCTCCTCGACCCTCGTCGGCAGAAGGCCGTTCGCAAGCGCGCTGACGACGGCGATGTCGTAGCGGTGGGTGGATGAGGAGATCACGCACACCGGCCCGGGCCGGGCGGGTGCCGAATCCAGGCCCAACAACTGGGCGACGCGGTCCACGGTCAGCGCCTGGAGGCGCTCCTCCGCGGCCAGCCCGTTCGGGACAGTGGCGATCAGGCGGGCCAAGGCCGCGGCGAAGCTGTTCAGCATGGCAGAGGCCGGGACCAGCCGGCGGTGGCCGTGCGCAATGACGGCGAGCACCGGCCCCAGAAGCGGTGATCTGGGGTTGTAGCGCAGCGGCATGGAGGTGATGTCCGAGGTCAGCCACTCCAGCGCGCGAGCGGCGCGATCCGGCTCACGGCACCCGGCGGCGATCTCAGCGGGGTCCGGATCGGCCAGCTCCTGGGCGGCGTCATACTCGCGGGTGCTGATTCCGCAGGCGATGTCCTGCCCGGACCGGTCGTCGTACACCTCGGGCCACGCTGGAGCGAGCCCCGACACCAGCCGGTCGGTGCAGCGCAGTACGAGTTCGAGGACATCGGTGAGGGTGAAACCATGCATGGCCAGTACGGACTCGTCGACCGCCCGCGCCGTCAGCTCCGCGCAGCGAAGGAACATCACCGGGTGGTCAAGCTGCCCCGGGTGAACCAGCAGCCGCTCCCCCGCCACCTCGTACCGCACCAGCGCCCGCGGGTCATTCGGCTCCGCCTCCGTCAGCGTTCCGCGTCCAGGAGCAGCGCGGACGACGGCCTCGACCAGTCCTGGTAGATCTTCTGCGCCCGCCCGCTCCCCGGACCGGACGGAGCCTCGCAGGACTCGGGTCCACAGCAGCAGCAGGTGATCGTGGAAGCGGGAGCAGCCCGGAGAGGCGAGCGCGGTCTCCAACAGCACCAGCAGCGATTCGGTCGAGTGATGGGCCAGCGCCCGGTCAATGGGCTTCCACTGCACCCTCCGGTGCTGCGCGGACGTGGGCTGCTGCGCCGTGGCCATCGTGCTTCCGTTTCCTGTGCCGATCGCGGTCAAGCCAGCCTGGCAGGAGGGCGCCCTCTAGTGTCGGGAAATCTCGTCTTCGGCCAGTCACTCTTCCGGTTACGGCTGGGCTGACCGCACGGCGGCTGACAGTTCACGGACGCCGCTGGACCGGGGATGACGTTGGGCGAGTTCGGTGACGATGGCGCGGATGCTGGGGCGGTTGCGTACCTCCGAGGGGGCGGCGCGGTGGGCGTCGAGTAGTGCGTGAGCGGTCTGCTCTGGCTTGCCCCACTGCCAGTAGGCGCGCGCGAGGTCGGTGTGGAGCCGTCCGCGGCGCTCGGCGGTAGGGAACTGGGCGGCGCGCAGGTCTCGGCCAGCGTGGACGGCTGCTCCGGAGTCGCCGAGGGACCAGAGGACACCCACTTTGTAGAGGGCGACGGACGCGGGGGTGACCGCGAATGGCTGCGTCCCGGTGGCTGGTTCGGGCAGGAGCGCGGCGGCACGTTCGGCTTGGCGGATCATGTCCAGGGCGCGGTCCCGGTCGCCGGCCTCGGCGGCGGCGTAGGCGGCGGCGTAGGCGACGGTGCAGAGCATCTGCGCGTACGTGGCGGCCTGAGCGGGGGTGTTCAGACCGGTGGCTTCGACCTGGGCGGCGGCGTGCAACGTGACGCGCTGCGCGGTGGCGGCCCGATCCTCGTGGCGCAGGACGATGCTGAAGGCGCGTGCGGAGGATGCGCTGGCGAGCGGGTCGCCCGAGAGCCGGGAGTAGGTGTTGGAGCGGTCCGCGGTGATCCGGCTCGCGCTGTAGCGGCCGACCTTGGACAGGGTCTCGGTGGCGAGGTCGTAGCACGCGGCGAGCCGGGCGTAGTCTGCGGCTTCCGTGGCGCAGGCCTCGGCGGTGGCCAGAAGGTCGGGCAGGGCCTGGACGAGGTCGGCGTGGGCGCCGACGTTGAACGCGGAGCGGGCCGCCCGGTACTGGGCTGCCAGCCCGGCCTTGGTCGGCTCGGTGGCGGGTGCGGGCAGCAGGGCCAGGGCGTCGTCGAGGTGGTCGAGCGCGGCGAGGGGCACGACGAGGCCTGCGGCGAGGAGTGACCGGCGTTTCATCGGGTCCTCCTCGGATGCGGCCGTGCGCAGTGCGGTGGCAACTGTAGTGCCCTGAGGCGGGGTTACACCGAGAACTGCGGCGAGAACACCCGGAGGGATGACGAGGCTGTCGGCGAACCGCTTGAGCATGTCTAGGTCAGTCGCGGGCCGCTCGGCGGTCTCGAGTCGGCTGACGGCAGAGGCGGAGTAGCCGGTCGCCTTGCCCAGATCGGTCTGGCGCCACCCGCGCTGCTGCCGGGCCCACCGGATCAGGCCCCCGACGTCGCCTGCCGCGATGAGGTTCCGTGCGCGGGGGGAGTTCCAGTCCGGTATCTGGGCGCGCATGGCTGCTCCCTTCGGGAACTCCACCGGACATCAGCCTGCTCACGGTAGCCGCGGGGTCACGTTCGGTCGAGGGCGTGTGCGTGATGCGCAAATGGCTTGCGCGCGGCGGGATTTGCCTCGGCTCTGATCCGGCTGCGGTGTGTCCTGGTCGGGAGCCAGCACCGCCAGATCGTGCGGTGCGTCGTCTTCTGCCGAGCCCACCGGGAGTCTGTTGTGGCCGATCCGAGCGAGTCCGGCACCGCTCGCGACGGGCGGTGGGGCGCCGGCATGCAGGCATCGGGCAGGAATCCGTCCCGGCAGGAAGGCGTGGCGGTGTGGCCAGCCGGGTGTCCGGCGGCTTTAGGCCGCGGCGAGGGCGAGGAAGGCGGGGACGCCGTCAGCGGCACGGTAGCGCTGGAAGTCCGGCACGAGGTCCTGGACGAGCCGTTCGCAACGCGGGGCGCCGATGCGGCGGGAGAGGGTGAGTGCTTCTCCGGCTGCGTGGGCGGCGAGTTCGGGTTCCTTGAGCTGGAGGTGGCTGGCCGCCTCGTACGCCAAGAAGACGCCGCGGGTCTTGGCTCGGGAGTCGGGCAGGAGGTCTTGGCCCTCGGTGATGAGCTGGTGGGCGCGGCGGGCGTCTCCGAGGTCGAGGAGGGCCTGGCCGGAGTCGACCGCGAGGTCGGCTTCCGACAACCACGAGCACCAGGCCGGCAGTGGCCGGCCGGACGAGGCCCCGAAGTGGTGCTCGGCCGCTTCGAGGGCCCGCAGAGCGGGCTGCTTGTCCTGCTGCGCGGCGAGGGTGCGGGCGAGGCGAAGGTGGAGGAGGGAGCGGGCCGCAGGGTGCTGGGCGCGTTTGAGGGCCTGTCGGAGGATTCCGGCGGCGGTGGTGTGGTCCTGGCGCCAGGCGGCCTGGTAGGCGAGGTCGCCGAGCATTGCGGCTCCGAGGTCGGGGTCGCCGGTGGCATGGGCGCTGTGGAGGCCGGCGATCCAGAGTTTGCCGGCGGCGGTGTGGCGGCCGTGGTCGAAGCGGTGCCAGGCCACGGTCTGCGCAAGGGAGGCGGCCAGGGTGTGGAGGCGCAGGCCGGTGGCCTTGTCGTAGCGTCCGCCCTCGATGAGGTCGGTGACGGTCGTGAGGTGGGCGTCCAGCAAAGCGGAAACGTGCTGACGCTGCTCGGTGACCAGGCTGTTGAGCTGCCGGCTGATGTCCTCCAGGACGGTGACCGTCTCCTCGCCGACCAGCTTCTCTCCCCCCAGTCGCGCTGCGAGCGAGCTCCCAGACCCGGTGGCCCATGCCGCGGCGAGCGCGGTCAGCGCGGTCCCGGAGAGGGTGAGGAAGGTACGGCGTTCCAGTGGTTCCATGGCGGTGTTGAGGGCCTCTCGCAGTGCGATGACGGTGCTGGACGGTCCGAGAGGCACAACGCCCCCATCCCCCGCGGGCAGCCAGTGCGGCCAGGCAGCCGGATCGACCAGATCGAGCGGGAGCTCCAGGGCCTCCGCGATGTAGATCTGGGTCTCGGCCTCCGGGGTGACCCCGAGGACTTCCCACTTGCGGATCCGGTGCTTGTCGGTGCCCGAGCGCAGGCCGCGTCGCTCGGCCGCCGCGCAGATGAGCTTCGCGAGGTCGACCCGGGTCAGGCCCTTGGACGCGCGCTGGTGGGCCAACGGGTGAGTGCACTCGGTCACGTAGTCAGTCAAGCACCGTCCGTGGCTACCTGGGAGGTGTTCAGCGAGGGGGACCCCCGGCGGGACCCCCGCCAAGCCGTCGCGTCTGGGGGCACGTGTGCTCGAAGCTCGATCCTCCGAGCGTCCACGCCCGGCCGTACAAGGCCCGGCGTCCGTCTCGTTCCCGCATGCTCCGAAGGGAGACATCGTCATGCCCCGTTCCCCGGCTCCGCCTCCGGCGCCACTGGTGATGGCCGAAGCCGGCTGCCGTGCCGGGCAGAGCCCGGAGCCGATGCTGCAGACCTGTCCCTATCTCTCCAGCGTCCAGCCCGGCGCCGACCCGCGCCTGGTGTACCTGACCGACACCTCCGGTCCCGAGGCCCCCACCGGGCCGCTCCCTCCGTCGGCGGCCGTGTTCGGGATCGTGGGCCTGGACCGGACGATTGTGTGGCAGGACGACGCCGAGGTCCTCGACCTCCTGCGCTACGCCGCCTCCGGCCCGCGCGCGACCGGCGAGCTCGTGACCCGCTTCGGGCCGAATCGGGTTTCCGCGGCGGTCGGCCGGGGGTGGCTGCAGGATCCCGGCCGCTTGTGCCGGGAGTACTGCGTGGTCTCCGGTGAGATCGAGGTGACCGCGCACTGCAACTGGGGCTGCGTCTCCTGCCCGGTCGCCACGGACCCGAAGCCGCGCCGCACGATGCCGATGCCCCTGTTCGAGGAGATCATCGGCATGCTCGCCGCGGCCGGCGCCCAGTACGTGACCTTCCAGTTCTTCAACGAGCCCACCCTCGACCGGTACTTCGTCCGGCGGCTGGAGGTCCTGGCCGCCCGCGGGATGCCGCTGGCCCTGTACTCGAACGCCTCCGCGCTGACCGCGGACAAGATCGCCGCGCTCCAGCGGACCGGGGTGCTCAAGCACCTGATCGTCAACATCCCCTCCGCCGAGGAGGTCGAGTTCAACATCCTCACCGGCTCGCGGCACTTCCCGCACACGATGGGCAACACGGAGGCGGCTCTGGCTGCCGGCCTGCCGGTGCAGGTCGTCGTCAACGGGGTCGGCGCGCGCCTGAAACGGAATTTGGACGGCGTGGAGCGGCACTTCACGCCGCTGGGCGCCGAGGTGTATCCGAGCCTGACCTGCGACCGGGCCGGTGAGCTGGGCGGCGAGTACGCCCAGGACGTCCACGTGGCGGGGCGGCTGACCGGCTGCGGCTGGCCGGTGCAGCACGTCAACATCTCGGTCACCGGCGACCTGTTCCTGTGCTGCAACGACTACTACCAGCGCGAGACCTTCGGCCATGTCCGGGACGGCTCGATCGACGAGCTGATGTCGAGCGAGCGAGCAGTCGCGCTGCGCCGCAAGGTCTTCGGCGTCGACCAGGCCCCGGACGACTTCCTGTGCCGGCGCTGCCACAACCAGCTGCCCGACTTTCCCGGCCGGGACTTCCGCCCGATCGCGACCTTCGGATAGGAGGCGACCCATCATGAAAACGCCCGTACGGATCTGGTACGTAGCCGGACAGCGGCTGTGCAACCTGTCCTGCGAACGATGCGTGTCCGTCGGCGAGTGGGCCATGAGCAACCGCTACGACTGGAAGAACCCCGAGGACCGCGACGTCTACGAGCAGGTCGTGACCTGGATCGGGACCCGCCCCTACCCGGTGAAGGTCCGCCTGGGCACCCTCGGCGAGCCGTTCGCGAGCACCTTCTTCCTGAAGAAGGCGGCCTGGCTGACCCGGCAGAGCGACGTCGAGTACGTCGAGCTGCTCTCCAACGCGATCCTGCTGCCCAGGAGGCTACCCAAGATCGAAGCGGACGCGAACCTCGGCAAGCTGTCACTGTGGCTGACCTGGCACGACGGGCAGGTCGACCTGGAGCGGTTCATCAAGGCCGCATCCTTCGCCCAGGAGCGCTACGGCTGCTTCGTGGTCGTTAACACCCTGCTGTTCGAGACCAACGCGGAGGCCGTGGCCCGCGCCCGGGACGCCGCCGTTGCCGCCGGACTGCGGTTCAACGTCGACCTCGGCTACGACCCGAGCGCAGCCGTCCAGGACCCGTCCGCCGCCGTACCGGTCCTCCAGAGCTCCGACGCCCTGGACACGCTGGCCGCTCTCGGCGGGAACCGGGCCCTGGCCGAAGCCGCCCTGGTCGGCCTGACCTCCTGCCGGGGAATGCTCTGCCGCGCCGGCCACGACACGGCGTTCATCGACATCCACGGCCAGGCCTACCGCTGCTCCAACTACTCCTCCCAGGAGCAGCCCCCACTGGGCAGTGTCCTGGAGCCGGGCTTCGACCTGCCGCTGCGCCCCGAACCGTGGGCGCCGTGCGCGGCCAGGGGCGGGTGCGGCAACAAGGAGGACTTTCTCAATCTGCAGATCGCCGGCCCCCTGCGCCCCTCCACGGTCCCCAGCCTCGGCTGGACCGACGCCTGACCCCGCCCCCGCCCGTTCCCGCTCCCGTTCCCGGAAAGGAGCGCTCTTGTGTTCATCGGCGACATGACCTGGCCCGACCTGGTCCCGGACCCCGACACCCACGTCATCATCCCCGTCGGCGCCCTGGAACCCCACGGCCCGCACCTCCCGCTGGGCTCCGACACCATGATCAGCGACCACTTCGCCGACCGCCTCGCTGCCGCCGTCGAGGGGCACGTCGCCCCGAGCGTCGGCTATGGCGTGGCCACGCCCGGCCAGCGCCTGGGCGGCACCTTCCCCGGCGTCATCAGCATCACCGGCGCCACCTTCACCGCCTTGGTCGCCGAGATCCTCACCGCCCTGGCCCGCCACGGCTACCGGCGCCTGATCCTGCTGAACTCGGCCATCGACAACATCGCGTTCCTGTGCGAGGCCGCCCGCCACCTCACCGAACACGTCCCCAGCGTGCGGGTGATGATCGTGAACTGGTGGGACGTCGTGGGCGAGGACTTCCGCAACGCCCTCGCCGACGAGACCGGGACCGCCCGCGCGGACGACCACCACGCCGGGATGGTCGAGTCCAGCCTCGTCATGCACATCAGCCCGCACGCCGTCCGCCCCGACCGGCTGCCTGCCGACGGCGGCACCGAGCAGCCCCGCCGGATCAGCTACCACCTGTACCCGCAGCCGGCCGACACCACCACGAGCACCGGCATCGTCTACACCGCCGCCCACGCCGGCCCGGAGCTCGGCAAGCGGGTCGCCGACCAGGTCGCCCAGCAGCTCGCCGACGCCGTCCTCCGCGAGTTCACTGCGCCCCTGCCGTCCTGAACCCAGGCCGCCGCCCGGGGTCGGCCCGGGGGCTCCTCCGAAGGAGACCCACACCCATGTTCGTATTCTCGCCCTCCGCCTCCTACCCGAGGCCGTTCGCGGCCGTCATCGACGACCGCGCCCGGATCGTCCACGCATGGTCCAGCCCGATCGGCCAGCCCGACATCGAGACCAGCCCGCCGTCCTACCTCCGCGGCTGGAACCACGTAGAAGTCGCCCCGGACGGATCCCTGTTCGCGATCGTGCCGCTGCACGCCCTGCTCAAGCTCGCTCCGGACTCCACCCTCACCTGGCGCGCCGACCTCCCCGCCCACCACGACCTCGCCCTCGGCCCCCACGGCGAGATCTACGTCCTCACCGAAGAGCCCCGCCCCGTGCCCTGCACCGGCGGCTCCCACGTCCTGCTCGACAACTCCATCACCGTCCTGGACCCCGACGGCCAGCTGCGCGACGCGCACTCCCTGTACGAGATCCTCACCACCGATCCGGCCCTGGCCACACTGATCACCGACGCGATCGACCGCCACCGCGACGCCGGCCGGACCGCGGACACCGCCGCCCTCGCCCCGCGAATGGAAGGCCCGAACGGCTGGCGGCGCGGCCGCGACATCTCCCGCCTGCTGCGCTCCCGGCCCGGCTCGCCCAGCGACATCCTGCACACCAACACCCTCGAAATCCTCACCCACGCCCACCCGGCCGGCATGTGGGCGGCCGGAGACGTCCTGGTCTCGCTGCGCGACCTCGACCTCATCGCCGTCCTCGACCTGCGCGCCCGCGCCGTGCGCTGGTGGTGGGGCCCCGGCGACCTGTCCGGCCAGCACCAGCCCTCCGCCCAGAGCGACGGCACGATCCTCGTCTTCGACAACGGCCGCCGCGCCGGCCGCTCCCGCATCCTGGAGATCGAACCCCTCACCAGGGCCGCCGTCTGGCAGTACGAGCCCGGCCTGTTCTGCGAGATGGCCGGGGGCTGCGAGCGCCTGGCCGACGGCACCATCCTCATCAGCGACTCCCAGGCCGGCCGCGCCCTGATCGTCGACCGCGCCGGCCGCGAGCACTGGCAAGTCCAGGTCTCCACCAGCACCACGGGCGCGCGCTCCCGCGCGGAGTTCTACCGCCTCTCCGCCATCCCGACCGCCGCCGCCGACCACCTCGGCACCGGGGACCGGCCCGCCCGCGCCCTCACCGAATCCCGCGTCCGCTGCCAGCTCGTCCAGACCGTACGGAGCCCCCTGTGATCAGCGTGATCATCCCCACCCGCGACCGCCCCGGCCCTCTCCACCGCGCCCTACGCAGCGTCGCCCGCCAGACCTACCGGCACTTCGAGGTGATCGTCGTCCGCGATGGCGGCCACACCGTCGAGCCGGTCATCGACCGCTGGCAGCGCGAGATACCCATCCGCCTCCTGGAATCCGACACCCCGTACGGCGTCTCCCACGCCCGCAACCGAGCCATCGCCGCCGCTCAGGGCGACCACGTCGCCCTCCTCGACGACGACGACATCTTCCTGCCGCACCACCTCCAGGCCGCGGCCGACGCGCTGCGAACCCACCGAGTCGACACCGTCTACGGCCAGGCCCTCGTCAGCCCCACCTGGCTCGAGGACCTGCCGCGCGACCGGGGCCACCTGCCGTGCAAGGACTACGCGTTCGACCCGGCCTTCCTCTCCGTCGCCAACACCATCCACACCGGCTCCGTCGTCACCCGCAACCCGGCCGGCAGCCCCGTCCGGTTCGACGAGAAACTGCACCACTGCGAGGACTGGGACTTCCTCCTCTCCCTTCGCGCGGCCGGCAACCGCTTCGCCCGCCTCGACACCATCACCAGCGTCTACCACCAGGTACCTGTGCCCGGCGCCGTCCACACCGCCTACCAGTCCACCCCGACCCCGTTCACCCGGGCACGCACCCTCCTCTACGGCCGCTGGCCCGCGGCCACCGGCCGCGCCGAGGAGTACCGGGACTGGTTCCGCCGCTTCGACCAGCGCCTCGACACCCTCATCGCCCACGGCCGAAGCGTCCCGCCCCACGTGTACGAACACGCCGTCCGCGAGCTCCACGCCACCTTCACCGACCGCCGGTCCCCGGACCGCGACCTCCTGGGCCGGCTCCTCCCCCTCACCCCGGCCTCGCCCTCCCGGCACGACGACGGTGCCTTCGCTCTCCGACCGGCGGTGACGCATGCAGTCCGGTGACGCCCCGTACGACGGCTTCGCGGAGACTTTCGCCCGCGAGGCCGCCGTCAGCGCCTACAACGCCCACTACGACCGCCCCACCGTCCTGGGGCTGATCGGCGACGTGCGCGGCCTCGACATCCTGGACGCCGGCTGCGGCCCCGGCCTGTACCTGTCCGAGCTCGCCGACCGCGGGGCCCGGCCCGTCGGCATCGACCAGAGCGCCGACATGGTCCGCCTCGCCGGCCAGCGCCTCGGGCCCCTCGCGGAAGTCCGCCAGCACGACTTGGCCGAGCCCCTCACCTGGGCGGACGACGAGCGGTTCGACATTGTCCTGCTCACGCTGGTTCTCCACTACCTCCCCGACCGGGTCAGCACGCTGCGGGAACTCGCCCGCGTCCTGCGGCCCAGCGGGCAGATCGTCGTCTCGACCAGTCACCCCACGGCAGATTGGCTGGCCCACGGGGGCAGCTACTTCGCCAGCGGCTTCGTTGAGGAGCCCTGGTCGAACGGCATGACCCACCGATACTGGCACCAGCCCTTCCAAGCATGGCTCGACGAGTTCACTGCCTCCGGACTCGCCCTCGACCGCCTCGTCGAGCACCAGCCACTTCCGTCGATGGCCCGTCATCACCCGGGCGAACACGAGAAACTGACCCGTCAGCCTGGCTTCGTAGCCGTCCGGCTCCGCAAACGGCACCCTGGAATCTAGGCTCTGCGCCAGGCGCCTCAACGACCACCCTCGGAGTCCACCCGTGCCCGTCCGAACCCCGCTCCTGGCCGTGGTCAGCGGCCCGCCGGCGACCGGCAAGACCACCCTCGCCCGGGAACTCGCCCAGCACCTGGGCTGCCCCGCGATCATGCGTGACGAGATCAAGCAGGGCATGGTCATGAACCATCCCGGTCATGCCCCCGACGGCGACGACCCCCTCAACATCCCGGCTCTGGAGGCGTTCTTCGCGACGGTCACCGTTCTCCTCCGGGCCGGGACATCCGTCGTCGCCGAGGCCGCCTTCCAGGACCGTCTCTGGCGCCCCGGGCTGGAGCCGCTCATGAAGATCGCAGACCTCCGGATCATCCGGTGCACCACCCCCACGTCAACCATCGCGCAGCGCATCACTGACCGCGCCCACCGCGATAGCCACAGGGCCGCCCATGGTGACAAGGCCCTGCTCGCCGACATGAAGGCCGGCCTCTACGACCCCGACCAGTTCGTCCCCATCAGCCTGGACGCCCCGAACCTGCTGGTGGACACCTCCGACGGCTACACGCCCGGAATGACGGAGATCCAGAGTTTTCTGTTGCGGCCGGAGCGCGAAGAAGGCGCAAGCTGAGGATCCCACTGGACTGCCCTCAGCCTGACAGGACAGCCTTCGAGCTGGCCAACGCGCGGAATTGGTGGACCCCAGGGTGGCCTGCGGCGTAGCGTCAGGTATGAGGTCCCGCCGCATCCCCCGTCGGCGGGACCTCCTTGGTTCCTGGCTGGCGTGGCGGTGCTGGCGCCGCCACGATGTTCGTCAGGCCGGAGCAGGCTCGATCGCCGTCACCAGGGTGATGCGCTCAGCGCAGAGTGACGCATCTCCCGTGCGGTGCCCCGGTTCGAACACCGCGACGGTGTAGCTGTAGCTGGTGATCCCGGAGGGCAGTTGCAGGAACATGTCGTTGACGCGTGACTTGGTGTGTTCGAGGGCGTCGGACGCACTGGGCTGATCGACGGTCAGCATGCGCGGGCCGATCCCGGGGATGTCCACCTCGACGTTCCACTTCATGCGGCCATCCTGACAGAGCAAAGATCTGCAGCGTCGGCCCCTGGCCGGTGATCGTCTACCTCGGCCCGCCGGACGAATGCGATGCGGGCCGGGACTACGTAGGCAGGCCGGTGAGCCGGTGCGGCGCCACCAGTTGCAGGACGGCCTTCTTCAGCGCCCGGTTGATGTCGGGGTTGCGGCCGGGGACGTAAGAGCGGACCGGCTCGTAGCCGCATGCGGTGTACAGGGCGAGGGCGGCGGTGTTGTGGACGCCGGTCTCCAGCAGGACCTCGGTGTGGCCGCGGCCGAGTAGATCTTGTTCGAGAGCGGCGAGGATCCGGCGGCCTAGCCCTTGACCGCGGGCGGCGGGGGCCACGTACATCCGCTTGATCTCGGCTGTCGAGGGGCTGAGGGCGCGCCAGCCCCCGCAGGCCAGGGCCGGTCCGTCTCCGAGGCGGGCGAGGAGGAACTGGCCGTTGGGGGCGTCGAATTCCGCGCTGTCGGTGGCCTCGGGGTCGTCGGCGCTGCCGTAAGTGGCCATCTGCTCCTGGTGGAGGGCCCGAGTGAGGGTGCGGGCGTCGGCGGTGCCGTACGAGACGGCGGTGAGCGTCCACTGGGGGGCGGCCTGGAGCAGCGTCATGGTGTCGATAGTGCCGTGCGGAGGGCGTCCAGCGCATCCCCGTGCCCGGCTGCGCGCAGTTGGCGGCGGGCGGCTGTGCGGACGGTGGTGAGGAGGGTGCGGCACCGGATGGACTGCACTTGCGGGAGGGTCGGGGCGAGGGCGGTGATCCAGTGGGCTGTCGCCTCGGCGTCCCGGGCCCCGATGCTGGCGCGGACGAGGTGGATTCCGTGGAGGAGGCCGGAGCGGCGGTATCCGGTTGCCGTTCCCTGGGCGGCGATGGGGCCGAGGAGTTGGGCGGCTTCGGTGAGCAGGAGGGAGCGGCGTCCGCGGGTGTGGGCGGCAAGGTCGACGAGCGCTTGGCCCGCTTCGGCGTCGACCTGGTGGGAGGTGAAGTAGTACAGGGAGGGTGGGTCGTCGCTGTGACGCTGGCCGATCAGCTGTCGACATCGGTCGGTGGCCCGGCGGAAGGCGTCGAGGTCGCCGGCGGCGGCTTGGGCGGTGGCGAGCCGCCCCCATGCCCGTGCCTGGACCAGGGGAACGGCCTTCGCCGAGTGCTCGACCGCGGCGTGCGCGAAGCGCAGGGCCAGCCGCGGGTTTCCGCCGGCGGCGTGCTGGTAGGCGAGCATTCCGAGGGCGTTGGAGACGGTGTTCGTGTCGCCGGCGGCGCGCGCGATCCGGATGGCCAGGAGCTGGTAGCGGTGGCCGGCCGGGTCGAGGCCCGCGTCGAAGCTCATCCAGCCGGCGAGCTGGGAGGCGCTGGCGGCGTGCCGGAGGAGGCGGTTGCCGGTGGCGGCGTCGTAGCGGCCGGTGTGGATGAGGACCAGCGACTCGTGCAGGGCGATGCGGGCCTGGCGCTGGCTCAGGGGACTGCCGCCGGTGCGGTCGTCGAGGCGGCGCAGCGCGGCGAGCTGCTCGAAGAGCATGTCGACGAACTCCGGTGCGACGTAGTCGCCTTCGCCGTGGCCGGGGGTGGGTGGGGCCGGGGGTTGCCGGGTGGCGTCCCAGACGGCCGCGGTGAGGTACTCGGCGGCATCCGCGTGGACCAGCGCCGGTTCGACGGACCCGCTGGTCCACGCGGAGGCGGTGCGCAGGACATCCCCCAAGGGGAGGGGGCCGAGGAGCTCCTCGGTCTCGGCGGTCTCGACGGCAGGCTGGTCGAGGCCCCACAGCTGCGCCGAGGTGTAGCGCCGGCCGGTTGCCTCGGTCAGGACCACTGCCGCGACGTCGCGTACGGCGGGAGAGCGGGGCAGGTGCCCGCGCAGCCATTTGTAGCCCGCGGTGAGGTCCACCGGGGGGTGGCCCATGGCGTTCAGCCGCGGGTTGATGGCCTTCACCAGCTCGCGGGCCGACCACTTGGCGTGGTCCAGGGCGTCGGCGAGTACGAGGTGCGCCTGCTCGGGGGCGAGATCAGTCACCACGGCATGACGTTAGGTCACAATCGGTCGGGGTGGGGAGTTTCACGGGATTTCACGCTTGCCGTGCCCACTTCACATCCTTCACGGCGCGGGGCGCTGCCGGACACCGGGTGGTGGTGATGGGCTGGGCGGGTGCCGGTTTTCCTGCTCCTTCACGTTCTACGGTGGCTTTCATGATCCCTGCCTACGTTGCCGCGCTGCGCGCCCTGGTCGGCCCTGACCACGGGCTCTGGCTGCCGGGGGTGAACGCGGTCGTCCTGGATGCGGGGCGGGTGCTGCTACACCGCCGCTCCGACACTGGGGAGTGGTCGATCCTCAGTGGCATCCTCGACCCGGGAGAGGAGCCTGCCGCCGGTGTGGTGCGCGAGGTGAGGGAGGAGACGGGGATCACCGTGGTGGTGGAACGCCTCGCCGGGGTGACGGTGTCCCCCGAGGTGGTGCACACCAACGGGCACCGGGCGCAGTACTTGCAGCTGGTCTTCACGTGCCGGCCCGACGGGCCGGGCCAGGTGGCCCGGGTCGCCGACGACGAGTCGCTCGAGGTCGCCTGGTTCCCCGTGGACGCGCTGCCGCCGATGCGGGAGCGCACGCGCGAGCTGCTCATGATCGGTTTGGAGGAGCGGGAGCGGGCCTGGTTCCGGCCGGCGTGACGGTGTGGCGGATCACCTCGAACGCCTCGGCGGCGTCGTTGCCGATCTGGGCGCCGCGCAGCCGGGCCGCGGCCAGGACCGCTTCGGTGGAGCGGGTGTGCGGCCAGGGCCGCATCTCCGAGTCGTAGACCGCCAGGGCGCGTTCCTTGACGGTCAGCGCGGCGGGGGTGAGGGGCTGGAACCAGGTGGGGTGGAAGGGCCGCTGGCCCCATTCGGTGGCGGAGCGGACCTCCCAGGCCAGGACGGTCGTCACCGGGTGGCCGGGCTGGGGCCGGGTGGCGACGGCGACGGTCTCGGCGGTGATGCGGTGGTCCAGCGACAGGTCGGCGCTGCTGTGGGTGTAGACGATCGAGGGCTGCCAGCGCCGGATCGCCGCCTCGACGGTCTGGGTGACGGTCAGCCGGGGCGTGGTGTCGAAGGCGTTGTCGGGCAGGTCGGCGATCTCGACGTCGGCACCGTAGAGGGCGGCGGCCCGGTGGGCGCAGGTGCTGCGGTGGTCGAGGTCGTCGTAGCCGGGGCGGCTGGTGGAGCTGGCGCTCAGGATCAGGACGTGCACCTGGTCGCCGGCGGCGGCGTGCTCGGCCAGAGTGCCGCCGGCGCCCAGGGTCTCGTCGTCGGCGTGGGCGGCGACGGCCAGTACGGATCGGGGCGTGTTCACGGCGCTCCTCGTTGAGGGATCGGTCCGGGCCGCGGAGCCCGGTGACGGAAAGGGGGGATGGAGCCAGTGCGGACTGCGGGGCTTCCCGATGTCGACCTGCGGGTCGGGAGGGCGCGGATCGGTCGGGGGGTACAGGTCGGGGAGGGCACGGTGATCGTGGCCGACGACCTGGTGCTGGCGGACGGGGTGGTGGTGGGGCCGGGCTGCGATCTGCGCTCGGCCCACCTGGAGCTCGGGGCGGGCGCGCAGGTCGGCGTCGGCGGCCGGTGGTTGGTCGCGGACTCGGCCCGGCTGGGCGCGGGCTCGGTGGTGGACGCGGGCTCGGATGTGGTGTGCCGGGAGCTGGCGGTCGGCCAGGGCACCTACCTGGGGCAGCGGCTGCGGATCGGTGCGGGCGCGACGATGGAGGAGCGCTCGATCGTAAGGATCGGCGACGGCTGCCAGATCGCGCCGGACGTGACGCTGAACTGCACCGAGCCGGTGCTGATCGGCCACCAGGTGGGGATCAGCGCCGAAGTCGCCGTCTTCACCCACGGGTACCACGCCGGGCACCCGGTCCGGGACGGGCACGGCGCGTCGTTCGCGGGCGTCGAGCTCGGCGACGCGGTGTGGCTGGGCTTCCGATCGGTGGTGCTGCCCGGGGTGCGGGTGGGCGAGGGCACCGTGGTGGCCGCGAGTGCCACGGTGACCCGGACGCTGCCGGCCGGGGTGCTGGCCGCCGGGGTCCCCGCGGTGGTCAAGCGGGAGCTGCGGCCGCAGGCCCTGGACGAGCGCCGACGCCGCGAGGCGGTCGCCGCCCTGGTGACCGCCTGGCTGGAGCGGCTCGCCTTCAAGGGCCTGAGCGTGCGCGAGCTGCCCGGTACCGGAGTTCGGACCAGCTGGGAGGTCTCGGGCCGGGGCGGTGGCTGGCAGGTGCGCCTGGACACCGCGACGGTGTCGGTGGAGCTGCGGCCACGCGGCGGCGAGGCGGCGGTGTTCTCCTTCGCCGAGCCGCTGGCGGTGGCGGGGGTCCTGGACGAGGTCGGCCACGATCTGCGGGATTTCTACCGCCGGGCGACGTGGCTCTTCCCGTACGAGGTCAACAGCCGTGGCCTGGTGCCGGAGCGGTTCGCCCGGCTGCTGGACGGCGGGGCCGGGGCTGGTCATGGGCGGGATTCGAGGTAGGCGGCGAGTGCGGGGGTGATGCGGCCGGCCTGTGCGGCGCCGGCCATGCTCTCGGCGAGCTGGTGGCGGGTGCGGGCTCCGATGACGGGGATCACCGGGGCCGGGCGGTGGGCGCGCAGGTAGGCCAGGGCCAGGCCGTGCGGGGTCATCTGCAGCGCGGCGGCCGTCTGGTGGAGTTGGTCGCGGCGCTCGCGCCCGGCGGCGGTGTCGTAGGTGTGGGCGTGGTGGTCGGTGTGCCGGCCGCTGTGGCGGGTGGCCAGGTAGCCGGCGGCGAGGGTGCGGTAGGGGACGACGGTCATGCCGTGCTGGGCGGCCATGGCCAGGTGGCCGGGGTCGGCTTCGACGAGCCAGGGTTCCTCGGGCGGGTCGGCGCGGGGGATGAAGCTCCACAGCGGGGCGGTGACCGTCGGCGCGGTCAGGCGGGCCGCGGTGGCGTGGCCGGCCCAGGCGGTCAGGCGGGCGGTGGTCCAGTTGGAGGCGCCGACCTGCTCGGCGGTCCCTTCCCGGACGGCCCGGTCGGCGGCGTCCGCGATTTCGGCGACGGGCACGGCGGGGTCGTCGCGGTGCAGCAGCAGGACGACGGCCCGGCCCAGGCGCTGCGCGCTGCGGCGAGCGGAGGCGAGGATCGCCTCGGGCCGCAGGTCGCCTTGGTGGGGGCGGGCGGGGTCGAGCCCGGCCTTGGTGATCACCCGCATGCCGGTGGTGCCGCTGCCGCGCAGCCAGGTGCCGATCAGGGGCTCGGCCCGGCAGGCGCCGCCTGCCGGGCCGTAGGTGGGGGCAGTGTCGATGAGCCGGCCGCCGAGCTCCTGGTAGTCGTCGAGGAGTTGGCGGGCCCGCTCGTCGGGGATCGCCGCAGTGCCGAACTCGAAGGTGCCCAGCGCCGCCACGCCCGCGAGCGGGGTGGCGGCGCCGGTGGAGACGGGGGTCACCGCCCGGCTCCGGCCGGGGTCCAGGAGAGGGCGCGGACGCGGGCGGTCTCGGCCAGGAGCTCCTCGAACGGGCGCTGCGGCGGCAGGGGTCCGTAGGTGGCGGTGAACAGGTCCATGTCGGCGGTGAAGGAGCGGATCTCGTTGGGCCGGGGCTGGACGTGGGTGATGGAGCCGCGGCCGGTGGCGCGGATGACGGCCCGGGCCAGGTCGAGGACGGTGATGGACCGCCCCGAGCCGATGTTGACGACGGGCAGCAGCTGGTCGGCTTCCAGGATGCGGCCGAGCATGGCCGTGGTGGTGTCGATGTGGGTGAGGTCCCGGGCCTGGGTTCCGGTGCCCTCGATCGTCAGCGGCCGGTCGGCGAGGGCGGCGTCGACGAACGCCGGGATCACCGCGTCGGGGTCCTCCCACGGCCCGTACGTGTTGAAGAAGCGGACCGTGCCGATCTGCCGGCCGCGGCCCAGCTGCTGGCGGTAGATGTCGGCGAGGTGCTCGGTGGTGGCCTTCCCGGCCGCGTACGGGGAGCGGGGCTGGTGCGGGGCGTGTTCGGCGAGCGGGCCGCTTTGCTGGCCGTAGACCTCGCAGGAGGAGGCGAGCAGGAGGCGGCCGGCTCCGGAGGCGGCGAAGGTGTGGATCATGTGCCGGTCGGCGCTGGTGTTGTGCTCGAAGCCGCCCGGGGCGAACGAGGCGGGGACGGACTTGTGCGCGGCGAGGTGGACGATGGTGTGGAAGCCGTCTAGGTCGGCGGGGGTGAGGGTGCGGACGTCGCGTTCGACGAGGTGGTCGGGGCGGGGCCGGGGCGAGTGGACGGACAGGTCGTCCAGCGCGGTGACGGTGTGTCCGGCGGTGCGCAGGGCGGTGGTGAGGGCGGAGCCGATGAAGCCGGCCGCGCCGGTGATCAGCAGGTTCACGAGCGGTCCTTGGCGAGGTCGAGGGTGTCGAGGTAGGCGGCCAGGGCGGCGGGGTCCTGGTAGGTGTGGGCGCGGATGCCGAGCGCGGTCGCGGCGTCGGTGACGATGGCGATGTCGTCGACGAGGACGAGATGCTCGCGGGTGGTGTGGTGGGCGGCGGCGACGTGGTCGAAGAACTCGGCGCTGGGCTTGGTGGCCCCGATCTCGTGCGAGCAGTGCACGGCGTCCAGCACCGGCAGCTCCTCGCGGAACAGATGGCGCCAGAACGCGGCGTGCAGCACGTTGGTGTTGGAGACCCCGACGACGGCGTCGAAGCGCCCACGGACCGCCGGGCTGGCCAGCAGCGCGAGCAGGGTGGCGTCGGTGGTCCCGTAGATCGAGTTCCAGCCCCGCTCCAGCTGCTCGTCGCTGAGGTCCACCGCCAGGAGGTGGCGCAGGTGCTCCATGTAGACGGCAGGCTCGATCTCTCCACGCTCGAAGGCGTCGAACGGGGCGTCGATCAGCCAGCGCTCCCGCAGTTGCTCCGGGTCCTGCCCGGCGGCGGTGGCCCACGCGGCGATGGCCTTCAGGAAGGAGTAGCTGAAGAAGACGCCGCCCATGTCGACGAGCAGGACGCGGCGGGGTCGGTCAGGTGAGGGCACGGGTGGTCTCCAGTGCAGGCAGCAGGTGGCGGTAGTGGACGGCGATCAGGTCGCGGCGGGGTTTTCCGGTGGAGGTGACTAGGAGGAGCTCGGGCCACCGGTCGGGCAGGACGTGGACGGCGGACAGGTCGCAGTAGGGCAGGTCGCCGGCGCGCCGGGCCGTCTCGACGCCGTGGTGGAGGTCCGCTTCCAGGGCGGCGACCTGTTCGGGAAGCCAGCCTTCGGTGCCCGGGGCCGAGACCAGGGCGACGGCGTGGGGCAGGCCGGGGCCGAGCAGGCACGCGGCGTCGACCTCGGGGTGGGCGAGCAGGTGGGCCTCGACCGGCTCGGGGTTGATCATCTCGCCCGCTCCGGTCTTGAACGCGGCCCCGATCCGGCCGCTCAGCCTCGGCCCGCCCGCCGCGTTCTCGTCAGGGCTCACCCGGTCGCCGGTGTGCAGCCAGCCGTCCGGGTCGGTGACCGGGTTCAGCTGCGGCCACTGTTCGACGTACCCGGCAGCCATGTGGGGGCCGCGCAGCAGGAGTTGTCCGTCGTCGTCGATCCGGTGTTCCACGGCGACCGGCCGTCCCAACCCGGGGGTGGTGGCGTCGTCCTGGTGGAAGGTGGGCACGGTGGTCTCGGTCGCGCCGTAGGCGCCGCAGATTCGAAGTCCCGTGTGCCGGTGGAGGGCCTCGGCGACCGTGCGGTCGAGGGCGGCGGCGCCGTTGACGGCGGTGCGCACCCCGGCCAGGGCCTGCCGGAGCCGCTGTCCGGCGTTGCCCGGCTGCTCGCAGGCGGCGGCCAGGCGGGCCCAGATCTGGGGGACTCCGAGGAGGGTGTCCGTCCGGTGCCGGATCAGGTCGTCTTCGAGGCGGGCCGGGGTGGATGCGACGACGGTGGTCCCGTACAGGCACATCAGGGTGTGCCCCATGATCCGCTGGGCGACGTGGGAGACGGGCAGGTAGGACAGGGCTCTCGCGGGCCGGCCCGCCCAGTGGGCGGTCCAGGTGTCGGTGCCGTGCACCAGGGCCGCCTCGGTGAGGGCGACGGCGCGCGGCACACCGGTGGTGCCGGAGGTGAACACGATCGTGGCGGTCTGCTCCAGGCGGCGCGCGGCCAGGCGCCGGGCCATGGTGCGCCACTGCGCGGGTGTGCCGCCCGGCCGGGTGCTGCGCTCGTCCACCGTGTGTACCGGCGTCCGGGTCTGGTCGGCGACGTCGGCGAGCTCCCGGTCGCCGACGGTGTCGAGGACGGCGGCGGGATCCACCACCGGCCACAGCGCGTCGAGTTGGGCGCGGGTCAGGTCCGGGAGGACGGCGGGCACGCCGCCTGCCAGGAGCACGGCCAAGTCCGCGATGCTGAACAGCGGGGCCGGCTCGGTGCGCAGCAGCACGACGCGCCCGGCCACCTCGGCGGTGGCACGCAGTTGCTGGGCGAGGGTCAGCGCTCGTCCGAGCACCTCGTCGAACGTCCAGACCGCGCCGTTGAGGCCGATGATGGCCGGCAGCTTGCCGGGATGGGCGAGGAAGCGGGGCAGGAGGCGGTCGGCCATCACAGTTCCCTGGCGGTGGTCGCGGTCAGGTGGTGGGCTCCGGCGAGCTGGTGGCCGCGGGCGGCGACCAGGGCGTGCCGGGAGATCGTCAGGGCGTCGCGCCAGCAGCCCTCCAGGCCCGCGGCGCGGTGGATCGCGGCCGCCCCGGCGGCATCGAACAGCGTGCGGCACGCCTGTTCGGCGGCCTCGGCCATCTGGCAGCAGGCCGTGCGCAGCAGGGCCCGCTGCCCGGGGCTGACCTGGCCGGCCAGTGCGCTGCTCCACGCGGTGCCGGTCGCGGCGTCCAGCAGGCCGGCCGCGGCGCGGAGGCGGCCGTCGGCCCGGTCGAAGGCGGTCTGGACGGCGGGCTGGCCGGCCATCGGCCCGCTGCCGTAGCGGGTGGCGGTGGTCGAGGCGAGGGTGGCGAACGCGGTCAGGGCCCGCTCGCCGGTTGCGCGGGCGACCTCGGCGATGCACCCGGCCAGCAACCCGTAGAGGGGGTAGCGGTACAGCGCCCCGTCCGCCAGCGGCGGGTCGGTCAGGCTGATGCTGTGCGCGGGCGGCACCAGGGTGTCGCAGGCCACGGTGTAGGAGGCGCTGCCCCGCAGCCCGAGCGCGTCCCAGTCCTCCTCGACGGCCAGCTGGCCGCGCGGGACGAGCCACCAGCGCGGGGCCGCCGTACCGGAGGCGTCGGCCGGGGCCGCGAGGGCGGCCAGGGTCATTACCGGTGCGCCGGTGACCAGCGGCCAGCGCCCCCGCAGTCGCACCCCATCGCCTTCCCGCTCGGCCAGGCCGACCGGCAGCGAGGAGCCGGCGACCACCGGGGCGGCGCCGGCCAGGTCGCGGGCCACCTGCGCCGGCAGGCGGGACAGGAACGCCCCGGCCGGGCCGTGGATCGCCGCCACCCATCCGGCGGCGGGGTCCGCGAGGGCGACCTCGCGCACCGCCGCGAGGATCTGCGGCACGTCCCACTGAAGGCCGCCGCAGTCCGCGGGCACCGCGGCCCGGGGCAGCGCCGACGCGGTCAGCGCCTCCCACACCCGAGGGTGCAGCGTCCCGTGCTGCTCCCCGAACTCCCGGTGCTCGCCAGCCGTTCGGCTCAACTGCCCCACCGCCACGAGGGCGGGCTGGTCGTGGACAAGGGTCATCGCGATCTCCAAACGGGTCAGGTCGGGCACAAGGCGAAGGGCGCCGCCGTCGGCGGCGAGTGGAGCAGAAAGAGGTCAGCGCAGTCCGGGGCCGGCGAGCAGGTCGCGCAGCACGGGGGCGACCGTGTCCAGGAGGTCGCCCGTTAGCCAGCCCGGTCCCGCCTCCCGGGCCAGCACCTCGCCGGCGGCGCCGACCAGGTGGCAGGCCAGCGCCGCCGCGTCGGCGGGCGCCAACAGCTGGGCGAGCAGCGCGGCGGCGACGCCGGCGAGGACGTCTCCCGTACCGTGCCGGGCCAGGCCCGGGTGCCCGGCGGGCACCAGATAGCTCCGGGTGCCGTCGGCGATCCGGTCCGGATCGCCCTTGGCCACCAGCACCGCGCCGGTCTCCCGGGCCGCGTCGGCCAGCGCTGCCCAGTCGACCGCCTCGCGCCGGACCGGCGGGCCGGGGGCGGTGAGGAGGGCGTGGGCCTCGGGGTGGTTGAGCAGCACCAGGTCGGCGCCGAGGCGCCGAAGGCGCTGCCGGGCGCGGGGGCCGCCGCCCAGCGAGCCGTCGACCACCAGCGCCGTGCCCCGATCGCGGTCCCGGGCCTCTTCCAGGGCGTCGAGCACCTTCCCGGCCAGCGGACTGCCGCCCAGCCCGGGACCGACCAGCCACACCACCCGGCCCCGCGCCGCCGTCTGCGCGAGGCCCTGGGCCATCCGCCGCGACACCCCGGCCACGGTGTCCACGGCCGTGGCGTCGAGTTCGGGCCCCAGCCCCGCGATCAGGTGCGCCTCCAGCGCCACCTGTTGCGCTGCCGGTGCGGGCGGCGCGGCGACCCGCACGCCGTGCGCCCCGGCCCGGCGGGCCGCCAGCGCCGCCACGTACGGCGGCGCGGGGTACTCCCGCGAGCCGCCGATCACCAGCACCAGCCCGCCGTCGCCCTTCACTCCCCCGCCGGCCACCGCGGCGGCCCGAAGCGCCAACTCCCGGGCAGCGAAAGCGTCCACGCGTACGACATCCTTGTCCTCGCCGCCGCGAACTTGGCGGTATGACGATTCGTCAGTCGCTACGCTCGGAGGTGACACCCGCGCCGACACCCGGCGCCGGGCCGCTTCGAGGGGACCTTCGTGACCGCTTCCACCCGTACCTGGCCGCACCTGCTCGCCACCCTCCTGCGCGGCGAGGACCTGACGGCGGACGACACCAGGTGGGCGATGCGCGCGGTCATGGACGACGACCACGAGCCCGTCGCCCTCGCCGGGTTCCTCGTCGCCCTGCGCGCCAAGGGCGAGAGCCCCGCCGAGCTCAGCGGCCTGCTCGACGCCCTCATGGAACGCGTCGTGCCCCTGCCCGTCGACGGCACGGGCATGCTCGACATCGTCGGCACCGGCGGCGACGGCGCGCACACCGTCAACATCTCCACCATGGCCGCGATCGTCACCGCCGCCGCCGGCGTGCCGGTGGTCAAGAACGGCGGCCGCTCCGTCTCCAGCAAGAGCGGCTCCGCCGACGTCCTGGAACAGCTCGGCGTACCCCTCACCCTCGGCCCCGAGCAGGTCGCCCGCTGCGTCACCGAGGTCGGCATCGGCTTCACCTTCGCCCCGGCCTTCCACCGGGGCCTGCGCCACGCCTCCCCCGTACGCCGCATCCTGGGCGTGCCCACCGCCGTCAACTACATCGCGCCGCTGACGAACCCGGCCCGCCCCGGGGCCGCCCTGGTCGGCTGCTCCAACCTCCAGCTCGCCCCCGTCCTGGCTTCCGTGCTCGCAGGCCGCGGCACCCGGGCCCTGGTCGTCCGCGGCCACGACGGTCTGGACGAGATCACCACCGCCGACGTCACCGACGTGTGGAGCGCCGACGAGACCGGCGTGCGCAAGTCCACGTTCGACACCGCCCGCTTCGGTCTTCACCGCCCCAGCCCGGACGCACTGCGCGGCGGGGACGCCGCCTACAACGCCGACGCCGTCCACACCGTGCTCGCCGGCGCCCCGGGGGCCGCTCGCGACGCCGTCCTCGCCAACTCCGCCGGAGCCCTCGCCGCCCACAACGCCACCGCCGCACTCGAGGACGCCTTCGCCGACGGCCTGGACCGGGCCCGCACCGCCATCGACAGCGGAGCCGCCGCCGACCTCCTCTCCCGCTGGACCAAGCTCGCTGCCGAGCTGGCCGCGCCGCACTGACCCCCTCACCGCGGTCACCGCCGTGGCCCGCCGGTCAGCAGCGGGACCAGCCGCGACCAGCGCGAGACCGCCTCCCACCGCGGCCCCATGCCCGCAGCGGCGATGTCGCGCAGCAGCTCCGCGAACGCCTCCCCCCGCCTGCTCGGCACCCGGCCCCCGGCGGCGCCCAGCGCGGCTCGGCCGGACGACGGCTCCGGGTAGGCAGCCACCACCGCGGCCAGCGCAGCCTCCACGGCCGGGCCCGACCCGTCCGGGCCGGACACGTGGGAGGACGCCACCAGCGCGGCCCGCTCCCGCCAGGGCAGGAACACCGCCAACTCCCGTACGACATCCAGCGGATCGTCGCTGGTGTGCACCATCGTCAGAAGCCGGTTGGGGCTCCCCGCCACCTCACGCAGCGAGTCGGCCTCGCGCCGTCCGGGCGCGTTGCCGCCCTTCAAGCGGGTCAGGCGCCGCGCGGCATCACCGTCCCGGTGCCGGTACAACACCAGCAGCCCCGGCCCCAGCCCCACCACCGCGTCCAGGAGCAGCAGCCGCTCCGCGGTCGCACGCCGCAGCTGCCACCACCACAGCGCCCGCACCCCGGCCCGCTCCAGCTGAACCACGCTCGCGCCGACCGGCGTGAACCCCGCCGCCTCCACCCTCGCGAGGACGTCCACCGCAGCACCGGCCGCCACAACGTCCGGCCGCAGCCACAGCAGTGCCGTCTCCCCAGCGAACCGCTGCGCCTCGCCGGTCCCGAGCACCCCGGCGAGCGTCGCCCAGCCCTCCCGCACCAGCGGATCGACGGCGTACTGCCGGCGCTTCTCCGCATCCCGCGTCAGCCGCTCAAGGTCAGGGGTGGGCATGTCCGCCCACCCCTGGCCCGTGGCCGCCACCGGCCTCACGGATGTCCCCACCGCGATCCCCTCCCACTTCCAGCGGACGTGTTCCGCGACCAGCACACCGCGGGCGGCGGGTCGGCCCCAGTGGGCAAGGGCGTGAAGACCGTGAACGCCGGATCGTTTGCGTGAATCCGCGTGAAACCGGATCCGGCCCGCCGAGAGGCCAAGTCCGGAGCCGCCGACTGCCGGGCTCCCGCACGCCTCCCGATGACGCAGAAGCCGACGCTGACGCTGGCGGGTGACGCTGCCGCGCTCGCCGGGCTGCCGCGTTGACGTGGGGTTTTCTCCCGGCCGGGTGGTCGGCGGACGCTGATGACGCTCGGGCGCGCCATGTCTCCGGCCCCCTACTTCCCTTCTCTCTTCTCCAGTGAGATGGGGTACGAGAGCGTCATCAGCGTCATCGCCACACGGCACACCACGAGAACCTGCAGGTCACAACCACTCCACTCCGGGCCGCCGGGTTGTCCTGTGTCACCGAGTCGTCCCTGATGCGGTCGCTCTGACCTGCGATGAGGAATCTTGAATGGCGAAGTGACCGTGAACTGCGGGTGCCGCCGCTCGGAGATGCGGAGAGTTTTCGCCAGTGGATCTTGCTGGATCATGAGGATGCTTGGCGAGTGCTGCTGTGGCGAGTTCGATTGCGTCGGGGTAGATGGCGGCGTCTGCGTAGGCGTCGAGGTCGGTCGAGATGCCGCAGTGGTAATTGCGGGTCTGCAGTGCGAGGAGCCGGTATCTCCAGTGGTGTGGGACGGCGGCTGGGGAGGCCGGCCAGGGCGGGACGGCTTCGACCGCGGCTTGGTGGGCGAGGGTGAGTTGCTGGGGTGTGAAGCGGCGTAGGAGGCGGTTCGCCCGGTGTTGGGCGGTGGTGATCTCGGGGCATGTGGCGAGGTCGAGGTGGGGTTCTCCGAGATCGCTGAGCCAGATTCCGTGCCGCGTGCAGACCCTCTTGTGAATCGGGAGGTGGACGGGAACGGGCTCGCGGATGCCGAGACGGGCAGAGCACCTGTGGCAGGCAGTTGTGGCCCGGACGGGGCTTTCATCGGTGCCGAAGGCGGGGAGTGCGTTGGCCAGGCCAGCGGGAGTGGTGCTGGTGAGGCGAGCAAGTTCGTGCAGGGCCCTGGTGGCTGCGGGGGCGAGCATGTGGTGCTGGGCTCGATCGTCGAGGTTGTTGGTCTTCGTGGAGAACCAGGCGGGCAGTACTGCCAGTACCTCGGTGACGGTGAGGTGGTTGGCCTGGGCGATGCGGGCCAGGTAGGAGTTGAGGGTTTCTCCTGCGACCGGGGCGACTCGCTGTGGCAGCACCGGCGTCCGCTCGTGCCTGCGGGCGAGTGTGCGGGACATCCCGGATGAGATCTGAGGATCTTCCTCCTGCGAGTTGGTTTCCTGACGGCCGGCCAGGACCAGCAGGCGCCGTCGGCGGTCCAGCTCGCGGTAGAAGGTTCTCTGGCTTCCCCGGAAGCCGAGGTCGGATACCTCTTTGAACAGAACGCTGGTCCGCAGGTGCGGATCTTCGGCGAGTCGCTGACGGCAGTAGCTGGCGAGGGGTTCGGTGAGCAGGCTTGACCGTGGGGCCCGAATCCCCGGCGTTCTGCGGCCGCTGATGTAGTCGCGGACGGTCTGGTGGCTGTGGCCGATATGGTCAGCGATGGACTGCACCGGCCATCCGGCCGCATGCAGGATGAGGATCTTCTCGGCTCGCTCTCGGGGCAGCATGGGTATTGATCACGTAGCGGGTGGCCGTGGGGACTGGGAAGTGAAGTCGGCGTCGACGGCGTCGAGGCCCTTCTTGGTGATCATCTCGGTGCCGTCCAGGATGGCGTTGATGGCGGCGCCGCGGATCAGCCAGAGCAGGCTTCCGATCATCCCGTGGGTTCGCTGGTGCAGGTAGCGGTCGAGCCGGGTTAGGGAACCGGGCCGGTGGCGGTGGAGCCTGAGGCTGTCCTCCAGGGCGGCGATCAGCGCGGTCCACTGCTGGTTCTGGCCGAATGGGCCGGTGCGGACCATGCCGAACCGGCCGGCGATCTGCTCTCCTCGAGGGCCGGAGAGCAGTCCGGTGCGTTCCAGGCTGATTCCGGCATAGACGAAGGTGGCCGGGATGCGTTCGGAGAAATACTTCAGGGTGTCGGAGGCTTCGGCGCCGGCGCGTGTGGCGGTGTTGAGGTTGTGGAGTTCGTCGACCGCGACGAGGGTCACATGGGCGTCCGTACTGACGCCGCAGACGGCGTCGGCGATGTCGGTGATGTTGCTCCTGGTGGAGATCGGCAGGTCGAAGAACCGGGCGAACTCCATCGCGATCATCTTGGGGGTGGCGGCGGGTGGGACGGTGATGTAGATGACCGGGATGTCGCTGGAGGAATTCGGGTGACGCCGTCTGTGGATTACCTCGACGGTCTTGCCGAGTTGGGTGAGCGCGGTGGTCTTGCCGGTTCTGGCGGGGCCGGACACCATCAGGCCGCATCGTCCGTAGTGGGCGTTCTTGTTCATCTGGATCAGGCGGCGGCCCGAGGTGATGACCTGGCGGATCGTGGGAGTCTGGACCACCAGCAACCTTGAGTGGTGGTCGATGCGGTCATCGTCGTAGCAGGCTCGTTTGTCGTCCGCGAGACCCGACCAGATCGCCTCGGGCAGCAGTTCCGGCACTGCGGGAATCTCGGTGACGAACCCGCGCCAGCCCGGCAGGGTGGTCAGCTGCAGATGCCCGTACCCGTCTGCGGAATCCCCGCTCTGCCCCGGCCCGCGGCTCACCACCGCTTGTCCGCTTCGGTGAACGGGTCAAAGATCGGCATCGGTATCACCTTGGCGATGTTCTCCTCGGGAGCGTCGTCGGCCGGGCCCGCTTCGCCGTCGGCAACGCGATCGGCAGGGGGTCCCTCGGGCGCGACGGGGGTGGAGGGCGGACTGGACTTGGTGCGGGCGACGACACGCCGGTCCCGGCGGCTGAGCCCGGCTCTGCTGCCCGCGCCACCACTGTCCGCCGGGCCCTGATGGGCTCGTCGCAGCAGATCGGCGACTGCGTCGGCGAGTTGCTCCTCACTCGCTCCGGGCAGGGTGCGGCGGGTGTGGTCCCAAGCGAGTTCGCCGAACGGGGCGGCGACGCGGTGCAGTTGTTTCCAGAACAGGGTGATCCAGCCGCCCTTCCAATGGTCACGGACCCAGATGCGGGACACGTCGTAAGGGTCGTAGTGGATCTCCCACAGATCCTTGCGGTCCTTGACGCCTGACCGCTGCTGCCGCAGAGGGTTAAGGGCCTCGTCGTCGTAGGTCCGGTGCTTGATCTTCACGCCGTAGGCGTTGATCGCCCGCCAGGTCGCGGGCAGCAACTCGATGTAGTCGTCGGCCGACAACGCGACCGGGACATAGCCGGCCGTCTCGACGAGAGCGGCGTACTTCTCATTCGGGCTGAACATCCGCCCCGGGTGAAGCGGGTCGCGCAGTCCGTCGTGGGGCCGGCTCTGCCAGACCACGATCCACTCGTCCAGAAGTTCCTGCAGCTCCACCAAGGACCAGAGCGGCTGTTGTTCGACGTGCCGGCCGCGACGTTCGGCGTTGAAGCCGGTGTAACCGGCCAGGAACTGGGCGAACAGAGTTCCGACGGAACCCAGCATCCGCTCTATGTGGCCCTTCTCCCAGCCCGATGCGTCGTGCACCGGCTGGAAGTTGATGCCCAGAAAGTTGCAGGAGGCCCGGAAGTTGCGGGAGATGAACACTTTCCCCTGGTCGACCACGATGGTCTCGGGGACGATGACCGGCCGGGCGGCTGCGTGCTCCAGACGGGCGTCGATGTCCAGCAGCCGCCTGAACGGCAACGCCGAGCGTGACATCGCCAGCGCCTGGGCCCAGCCGGGCCGCATCGGCTCGGGGGTGACGGTGCGGGCCAGCAACACGCTGGCGTCCACTGACTTGGTCGTCGGCCGCAGCACCGCCGCGGTGAGGCTCCTGGTGGCGACATCGATCATGCCGGTCAGATCCACTCGGGCGGGGACCCCATCGTCCAGGCGGACCAGCACGTCCAGCGGGGTGGAGTCCATCTGCATCAGCTCGCCCGGCGCCGCCGCACTTCTTTCGCCGAACGGCCCATCGGGGCGGTCTGCCAGCGACCGGCGAGTGCGGGCCGATCCGGTGGTGTGCTTGCCCGCCGACAGTTTCTCCAGCAGCCGGTAGAGACTGCGCTGTGACGGCAGCTCCACGACACCCCGACCGTGATCTGCTTCCAGGATCTGGCCTGTCCTCCAGAAAAGGTAAGTCGCCGTCCGGGTGGAACCCTGGGCGGCCTCTGCGACCGCCTTCTGCATTGCCTCCACCACCAGCGGGTCCACCCGGCCGTGCGCGCTGATGGGCTTGGCAGACCGGTGGTCGGCCATCCCGACCACTCCGCGGGCCTCATAGCGGCGGCGCCGTTTGGTGATCGCGCTTGGCGTCACCGGCCGCCCCGCAGCGGTCAGTTCCGCTGCCTTGGCCTGCTCACGGCGGGTCAGCGACACCGCTGCCGGGTCGTACTCCGGCTTCGGCTTCGTGCCAGCAGGCGCCTGCGGCGGAATCCCGCGCAACACCTCCACGATGTGCTGTTCCCACCACAACGCCTCCGCCGCTACTGCCTCCGGCAGACCCTCCAACGGCGTCGCTGGCGGGACCGGTGTCCGCGACGACGCGCGTACCACCTCGAAGTCCTCGGCCGCCGACAACTCGATCAGGCCGATGTCGGTGACTGCACCCTCCGTGTCCGCCAGACGCACGGTCGTGCCGGACACCGCGATCACCGTGTGCAGAACATCGGCCACTCGCACTCGATCACCGATCGACACCCCGACAGGCCGCCGCGGCCGATGCCCCGCGTTCACCTCGCGCTCCCCGCTGTACCAGCGGCCCGCACCAGCGTGGCGGGGCCCAGCCGCTCATGCGCGAGATCGGCTACCAGTTCCTGCCTCCACATCAGATGAAACAGCGCGGGCAGCACCGCCAGCCGATCGCCGACGTTCTCGGCTCCCTTCAGCAACGGCGTCGGCCCCGCGAAGGTCTCCTGTAACCGGGCCGCGATCTCCGGTCTGCCAGCGCAGCGCGGATGCCGGTAGCGGGCCAGCCACCGCAGATTCGCCATCAGCGCAGGGTCCGGGACGCCGACGTGTCTGAACTCCCAGCCGACCGCTGAACAGGCCCGCTCAGTGGCTGCGAACGCCTCGGCGGTCCGCTCGTCGACCTGGTCCTCGGCACGGACATCGACCACGCGAGCACGGCCGTCGGCGAGCCGTACGAAGTAGTCCGGGGCATGGCGCCGCTTCTCTTTCCCGTCATGCCAGTGCAGCCAGAACGGCTGCGAAGCGATCCCCACAACTTCAGGATCGAAGTCCAGCAGGATCAGCTGGTCCTGCTCCAGCCACGACTCGAACCCCACATGACGTCCAGTCGATGCGGCCCACCACCAGCCTGGGAAATGCCCGAGTCCGCGCGACCAGCGGAACGTCCGTACCGGAGTTACCTCCTCCCACGCCAGCCCGTGGCAGTGGTCCAATGGGACAACTCGCTCGTGGCCGTCAGCACCGCCGAAACGGAGCGCAAACCCACCCCCCGCGATGCCATGCTCTAACGCACCCGCAGTGCTCACCCGGCCACCTCGTCCCCAATCGAGTACACCGTAGTGGCAACAAGCCGAGCTTGAGCAAGATTCAGTGACAAAGAGGAAGATCGACTGTCACAGGACACGGGTGCGTCACGGGCAGCGTCATCCCCGCGTCACCAATGACCTCTGACAGGCGATCTTGACCGTTTGCCATTCGATCTTGACCACCGGCGGGTTCCTGCCACCTGATCTTGACTGGTGGCGGCGGATGCGGTGGCGGAGGTCGCCGCACGGGCGTACGGCGATGGCGTGCTGGCGGGGTGCACCGGCCGACGCTGGATCAAAACGCGTCGCTCCGGGCTGGAGTGGTTGGCTAGGCTCGCGCCATGGAGGAGGACGAGGCTCTGGAACCGCTGCGCCGGGTGCTGCTGGAGCGTGACCTGGGCGGTTATCCGGGGACGGTCTCCGCGGCGGTGGAGGCCGCCCGGACGGCACTGGCCGGTGGGGTGGACACCTTGAGCCTGTGGGAGCTCGGCGTGCTGTCCGAGTCGGACGCTCCGGAAGCGCGCCGGCTGCTGTTCGAACTGGAGCAGGAACTCTGGCCGGTGCTGCGGCTGCCTGCCACCGTTGAGGGCCGCGACCGGGCGCTGGCCAGCCCAAGCGGGGGGCACGGGAGCACTCCGCAGGCCCCTGAGCTGACCGCCGCTGAAGCGCCAACCTCAGCCCCGGCGGCGGTCGGCTCAGGACGCCGAGCTGCGCGTCCTCTACCAGATCAGCGGGATCACCGACGCCGTCCAGCCGGTCCTGCGTGCCGGGCTCGGCCTTCCGGCACCCGAGGTCGCGCAGCTGGCCTTCACCTTGCCACCGCACCCACACCACCCCGGCGCCCCGCACATCGACGGCCTTACCCCCACCGAGGACGACGGCCGCCCAGGGACGTTCACCCTCCTGGCCGGCCTGCTGCTCACCGACCAACGGCAGGCCGACCGCGGCAACCTGTGGGTCTGGCCCGGCAGCCACCTGCGCACCGCCGCCTGGCTCCGTGAGCACGGCGCCGACGCGCTGCGCGACGGCGCCCCGTACCCGCCCGTGGAGCCGCCCGCCCCACTTCAGGTGACCGGCCCGGCCGGGAGCCTGGTCCTCGCGCACTACCTGCTCGCCCACAACATCGGCGGGCCCTTCGGCACGGCCGACGACGAGCGCCGCGAGACCGTGTACTTCCGCCTGCGCGCCGAAGGCCACCGCGGACGCTGGCGCGAGGCGGTCACCAACCCCCTGCTGGCGTTCACCGAACCGAATCCCGAACCCGGCTTCGCCTCTCCCGGCAGTCGGTGATCGCCACCCCGTACGCGATCCTCGGAACAGGGGCTCAGCCGAAGGACGGCGCGCCCGCCAACCGGGAACCTCCCATCCCTCCGCCGGAGGAACGACACCGACAACGCGTCCACCCCCAACGACGTGGGTGGGCGCGCGGCGGAGAGTACGCCGCAGGGCAAGGCCCTCCGGTTCAGGCCGCCAGTGAGGTTCCCGCCCGCAGGCGAGAGGGAACCTCGACCTGGTCGGGCGCGGTGAGGCCCAGGAGCTTGGCGACCTCGATCGTGGACACGCGGTACGCCCGGCCCGCGCGGATCAGCGGCACGGGGTACTTCCCGCTGCGGGCGAGTGCGTAGCCGTCGTGCGGCCCAAGCCGAGGGCCTGGTTCGCGGTGTCCAGGTTGACGCAGGTATTCGAGGGACGGACGACCCTCTCCCGCACTCGCACCCGTGGCCCTTCGAATCCCGGATCCTCGCGGGCGGATACCCCGAGGATCGATACCTCCTTGTCGACGGCCAGGTCCGTGCGGAGACGGGACGGGAACACGGGCAGGGCAGCTCCAACACCGTGGGCAGGGGCCTGTACCACGAGGTGACCGAACTACACTCGGCTCCCCGGAGCGACCGTGACCCTCATGCTGTGCGGGCGCGGCGAGCACGGCACATGGGGTCACCTCGCCCCCGCGACCGGCACCCTCACCCCGCCCCAGCGAGACGCGCTCTTCCCGGAACGCCTGTGGGCGCTCAACCCCCATCGCTGATGTCGCACACGATGCCGGTCCGTCGGGAGATCCTCCACCGGGAGGGCTCAGCCGATGCGCTGGCCATGCTCGACCTGGGCGACGACGTTCCGCGCTTCGAGGCGGTAGCGGTGGGCTGAGCACCTCAGCTCCCGCGGCGCGACTAGTCTGTCAGCCATCCGACGACTATGGCCCGCCAGTCCAACTCGCCACATGTCGCCACTCAGGATCCTTTCACTCTCGATTCGAATGACCTCTCTAAGATAGGATGCCATCCATACACCTCGCATATGAGGTCTTTTAGATAGGTCAATCAATGGTCATTGCGATCGCAGGGGGAGATGAGAGGTTCATGGCGAAACTGTCCTACAAGGTGCCGAGTTCGCTGAACAGGAGCTTCCTCGACCACGAGATCACACTGAGCAAGGGAGGTTGGGCGGCGAAGCCCTCCCCGATCAAGCAGCTGCTCTTCTTCGGCGGCGGCATCCTCGCTCTGCTGTGGTCCAGCACGTCGACGTTCGTCGCGAGCTCGGGCCCAGTCGCCATCACGTTCTTCGTCCTCTGGGGACTGGCAGCGATCGCCTATTTCGGTGGGCTGATGGAGACGAAGGAGCTGCGCATCATGCGGGTGCCGGCCTTCCTGGCGTATCTGCCTCTCAAAGCCCGGCACGTCCTCGCCCGTCGTAGCTCGAACCCGACGGACTTCTACTCGATCGTCGGCATCGACGGGATCGACGAGGACGGGCTGATCCACTTCTCCGACGGCGGCGAAGGTCGGGTCTACCTGGTCGTCGGCTCGGCGAGCTATCTGCTCTTCGACGAGGACCGGATCGGGATCCTCGACCGGGTCGACTCCTTTTGGCGCAAGGTCGAGACGACCTGCGAGCACAGCTTCATCACGACGAAGGAGCCGCAGCGGGTCTACCACCAGGTGGCGAACCTGGAGCAGCGCAACCAGGCGCTGGAGGTCCGTGACCCCGACCTGATCGAGCTGCAGAACGAGCAGTACGACATCCTCACGCAGCACGTGGGCGGGAAGTTCCCCTCGATCCACCAGTACCTGCTGCTCAAGGGCAAGAACGCCGATGCACTGCGCAAGGGGCACCAGGTCCTCCAGGCCGAGGTCGGCGGCTCCACTTTCATGATCAAGGAAGCCGCGAGGCTCGACCGCGAGGAGGCCGAGCCGATGCTGCGGGTCTTCTACCAGGGCATCGACGACGAACTGCCCAGTCTCAAGGTGTCGCTGAACTGATCAGCGTCAGGACGACCGACACGACCAGGAACGAACGAAGGACACCATGACGCTGATGACGAAGGTCCGGGCACAGCTCGGCATGCCGAGGGAGAAGCCTGACGGGACGTATGGCACCGCGGAGTCCGTGGTCGATGACCCGCGCGCGGACGGCGCTGCCGAGGTTGAGGGCGTGCGGGGCACTGAGGCAGCCGACGGCGTGGCCGATGAGGCCTCTGGGGAGCCGAAGAAGAACTGGTGGCAGCGCCGCCGGGAGGTGAAGCACCTCCAGGGCACGTTCGACGCCTATCCGCATCTGCTCGCGCTGAAGCCGAAGGAGAAGTACCTCTTCCGTTCCGACTACTTCGAGGTCGACGGCTCGGTCGCCTGCATCCTGTCGTACTTCCACGACGACGCCGCGCACGACAACTTCGCCGCCTTCTGGGGCATCGACCGGATCCCGGACGGCCTGGACGAGCGGGTCACCGCTATCGTGCTCGAGCAGGTCAAGCGGATGGACGACAAGTGGATCGATTCGTATACGAAGCAGTCGGAGAGGCTGGAACGACTCGATGCCAGCGAGCAGGAGGAAACGGGCACGACCTCCTCCAAGCGCAAGGCTGCGAAGATCTCCGGTGACCTCGCGGTAACGATCGGGGAGCTCCAGGACGGCGCGAGCTATCTCTCGGTGCACAACCGGCTCTTCCTCAAAGCCCCCGACCTGGCGACCCTGGACGACACGGTCGACCGGGTCACGCGCCTGTACATCGACCGCTTCGGCACGCTGAAGGCTGCGCCCTATGCCGGCGAGCAGCGCCAGGAGCTCTCGGGCCTGTGGAAGAACAACGAGAAGAAGAAGGGCAAGGGCTTCCACTTCACCTCGACCGAGCTGGCCGGCTCGTACTCGCTGGTGACCAACGGCCTCAACGACAAGGGCGGCGAGTACGTCGGCTACATGGTCGGCGACGTCAACAACAGCGCCGTGCTCATGGACGTCGACGCCTACGAGCACCACGTGATCGTCGCCGACGCCACGCTCAGCGAGTATCTCGACCGCCAGCGAGTGGCCAACATGTGGTGCTCGAAGATCTCGCAGGCCACGTTGCTGAACAACGGCCAGGTCGTCCACCTCGTCCTTGACGGAGCGAACCTCGACAAGCTCGGCCCGAAGTTCGAACGGCTCACCTCGCGCGTGGACCTGAACCAGGGCGATGTGAACATGTTCGAGATGTTCGGCGAGGAGGAGGACGAACTGACGGTCTTCTCCGCCCAGATGGAGAAGCTCAAGCTGATGTTCGAGCAGCTCTACGAGACCACCGATGGTGCCGTCGGATCGATCATCCGCAGTGCCCTCGAAGACACCGCCACGGACTTCTACATCGAGCAGGGTATGTGGCGGCACAACGCCAAAGAGCAGCGGCACCGCCTGCGTGTGGTGAACATCCCGCACGCCCAGGTGCCGCGTCTTCAGATGTTCGTCTCTTACCTGGCGACCGCGCACAAGGCACTGCTGAACTCCAGCAGGACCGACGCGGACCAGCTGCGGGCGTACAACGTACTCAAGGGCATCGCCAACGCGATGCTGAGCACGAACGGCGACCTCTTCAACAACCACACGGCCTCGACTGTGGACGGGGTCCGGGACTCCCGACGTGTGGTCTACGACTTCTCACGGCTCATGCGCCGCGGCAAGGGCGTGGCGATGGCACAGCTGGTGAACATCGTCGGCTTCGCCGTCGGCAAGCTGGGGCCCGGCGACACGGTGATCATCCACGGCACCGAGCACATCGACGACCGGGTGAAGAAGTACATCCAGGACCAGTTCGACCACATGCACGAGCGTGGCGGCCGAGTGGCCTACAGCTACAACGACGTCGACAAGATGCTCGCCGACAGCGACTTCAACAAGTTCGACGCCGCGGACTACACACTCTTCGGCCCGATGCGCGACGGAACGGTGGCGGAGTACCAGAAGCAGCTGCACCAACGGATCCCGCCGGATCTCGCCCAGCTCATCACGACCAAGGGCGAGAACCTCACGTACTTGCGCCGGGGCGTCTCCAACGTGGTCTTCCACCTCGATTTGGCACTGGGGATCAACCCCTACCGCGAGGCCCAGCGCAGGCGGGTCCGTCTGGAGGCGGCCAGGGCCGAAGAGGCTGCGCGGATGGACGCGATCATGCACGACAAGCCTGCCCCGGGCGCGAACCTCACCAGCATCCGGAAGCACAGCGAGGGCGGCGACGGTGAGGCTGACGCGGGCGAGGGCGACGCGAGCAAGCGCAACGACGGCAAGAGCCTGCAGCAGCCTGAGAACGGCGCAAGGCGACCAGCAGAGAGGCCCAGGCCGACGAAGCTGGTCAAGGCATGAGCGGGGTCAGCACTGATACGAGGGCGAGGAGGAGAGGAGAGACGATGAACGGGACGATCACGACGGTGGCGAGGCTGCGTGCCTGGGCCAGCCACGGCGGTGGTGTAGCCCGCCCCGGCAGGCTCGCGCGCGGGCTCGCCCTCGTGCTCCTGGCGGCGCTGCTCGTGCCGGTCTTCATGATGGCGACCTCTCCGCCGGCGTCCGCGGACGACAAGAAGGAGCGCGCCAACTACAGCCTCTACCAGCTGGCCTCGAACGCGAGCTCGTACTTCAGCGAGAAGAACTCGCCGCAGAACGACAAGGGCATGCACGAGAACTGGAAGCCGGTCACGTCCAGCCCGGCCTCGGGCGGTTCCATCCTCGGCTACGCCGACCCGGAGTTCAGCCTGGGAAACATCGTGGGCTGGTTCTTCGCCGAGGTGTCGGGGTCCTCGCAGACCGTTACTTACGACACCCTGGCCGCGAAGGATGACAAGGGCAACCCGAAGTACTCGGGCATGCTCGACTACGCGCACTTCGGGGCGGCTAACAACGACCTTGGCCTTGACACGATGTCCTCGGGCATCGGCGGCCAGATCGTGAGCGTGATCGGAGGGTCGATCATCTGGATCCTCTACGCCCTGGCGCTGGCGGTCGGCACGCTGTTCTACGTCATCATCCAGTTCCTGAAGCTCATCAACCCCTTCATGTGGTTCTACAGCGCGGTCGCGGCGGTCAATCCGACTCTTGCCGAGGGTATGACCGGAGGTGACACCGGAGGCGGCGCGCTCTCGGGTCTGCAGCACTGGATCAGCGGCTGGTACGGCCTGCTCGTCGATATCTCGTGGCAGGCGCTCGTGCCGATCTTCATCGGCGTCCTGTTCATCGGCCTGGTCATGTTCAAGAAGATGGACCGGGGCTCGGCGATCAAGAAGCTCATCGTGCGCGTCGTCTTCATCGGCGTCGGCCTGCCGCTCGTCGGGTCGATGTACTCCAGTGTGCTCGGAAAGTTCGACGACTCTGTTCTTGGTCAACACGCTGGCCCGACGCGCGTCGTGCTGAGCACCTACGTCGACTTCGAGGCGTGGATGATGAACGACCGTCTGGGGATCCCGGACCAGGCCACTGTTTCCTGGAACGGCGACCAGGCGAGCCCGGACGCGATGATGTCGGTGCGCACGAGTGCGCTGGCGATCAACAAGCAGTCCCACGGGGCGACGTTCAACGGCATCAATATCGGAACGAAGGCCAACGACGCCGAGTCGGCATGGAAGGACGGCACGGTCTCCGTCACCGGCGGCAGTGCCACGGACGACTTCAAGGCGGTGTTTTCGACCTTCGGGATCATCGGCAAGTACATCGCCAGCGGCGAGGTAGCGGCCTCCGACTTCGAGTCGGGGATCAAGAGCTCGATCACGCAGCTGGACGAGAGCTCGGATGTCAAGAAGAGCTGGTTTGTCGACAAGAGCAGTTACGGCGACGTGGAGGGGTTCGGTGAGGAGAAGGGGCCGAAGCCGGTCGATCACCCGGTGATTTCGACCGACGGCACGGGCCTGACTTCCTCTCGTCCTGGTAAGGACTCGACGGTCTTTACGACGACGGGGACGAAGGGAGGCTGTGGCTTTACGGTGGGCAAGATGCCCTCCTCGTGCAATCTGTCCCCGCTGACGGCGTACAACTACCTCAACACCGGGTTCAGCCCCAGTTCGCTGACCATGTACTCGTCGAACAATGCCACGAGCGGGTTCACCCGCGAGAACCACATGGCCGTCAGCCAGGTGGGTACGGGGCCGGCGAAGTTCATGTACTGGAGCAACGCGATCACGGTCCTGGGCTCCATCGTCCTGCTCGGCTTCTGGTACGCCATCGGCATGCTGGCTGGCTCGGTCAAGCGGATCTTCGGCTTGGTGGCCGCGGTGCCGTTCGCGACGCTGGGCGCGCTGCAGGCGATCGCCAAAGTGATCGTCTACTCCATGGCGCTGATCCTGGAGGTCCTCATCACGCTGTTCATCTACCAGTTCGTCTCGGAGTTCCTGATCTCGGTCCCGGACATCATGGCTGGACCCGTGTCGAGTTTCATGAGCCCGGGCGGCTTGTGGGGCAGCGCTGCGCTCGGCGGGATCATCGTGGTGATCCTGACCCTGATCTCCTCGCTGGTGATCATGGGCATCACCTTCGCTCTGCTACGGGTTCGCAAGACTGTGCTGCAGGCGATGGACGAGGTGGTCACCAAGCTCGTGGACAAGTTCCTCGAGACGAACACCACGCCGAAGGCGGACAAGGGCGGGCTGATGCCCGCTCTGGCCGCGGGTACGGGGGCTGGCGCGGGTATGGCCATGGGCAACAAGCTCGCCAACGGGTTCAACACCAAGACCAGCGGTCCGGCGTCCCCGAGCACGGGCAAGCCCAGGGGCAAGACGGCGTCGACGAACGCCGGCGGCACGAACGGTGACGCCATGGAGTTGACGTCCGGTAGCCAGCAGCTGACCCTCGGGGGTGGCGAGCAGGATGGCCCGGACAGCCCGGCGCTGGATGGTGGTCCTGGTGGTGGTGGCTCCGGCAGCGGCAGTGACGGCGTCAAGGCTCTGCCGGGCGGCATCGGTCCCGCCGGTGTTCTGGACACGCCCGGTCGCGACGAACACGCCGACAAGGGTGGTCCGCTGCAGCTGGCGAGTGGTGGAGCGGGCAGCTCGCGCTCGGACAAGCGGACGGCGCAGGGGCTGAGCAGCCAGGGAGGCCTGTCGAACCTCGGGTACACCTCGGACGGCAACAAGGTCATCCCCGGTGAGGTTCTGGCCTCGTCCACGGATTCGTCGAGCTCTCGCCGTGGTGCTCAGGGCCAGAGCGGTGCGGGTAGCGCCGACTCTGTTCCGACCAGCGGAGACCGAAAGGCTGTCGCCAGTCAGAAGGGCCCGACGCACTTCGGCACGGGTTCCCAGGGTGCGCAGAGCCAGCAGGGCAGCAACCAGTCGGCTGCACCGCAGCGCTTCAGCGGCGACGCTGCGCCTGCCCCGGCTCCTGCTTCCGGGCAGCCGGTCGCCTCGAGCACGCGTCCGAAGCGCCCCGCTCAGGGCACCCCCGCCCCGAAGCAGCTGGGAGCTGACACGTCGGATCCTCGTCCCGTGGCCGCTCCGGCTTCGGGGCAGACTCCGGCCGCCCCTGGTGCGCGGACTGCGGTTCAGGCGCAGGCAGCGCATCAGCCGGGTTCGATCCAGGCCTCGACGCCGACGACGACGCCGCGCCAGACGCCCGCCCCGCAGGCTCAGGCTCAGCAGCCTCCGGCTCCTGCACCGAACCCCTCACTGCGGCAGGCTCCGGTTCTTCGTCCGCGCAGGGTTGCCGACCCGTCCCCTCAGAACGTGGAGACCCCTGAACCGCAGCAGTCGCCGACGGGGCATCCTCGCCGGGGCCGGCGCGAGGAGCCGCAGGACTGATCGTCCGGTCGAGGGCGAACGTGGAGGAATGACGCACCCGGTGAGAACGATCGCGATGATCGTTCTCACCGGGTGCGTCATTCCTTTGAACAGTGCAAGGAGAAGGAGGGCTTAGGTGTGACCCTTGCCGCCCCCCTCCCAGTCGAGCTGGGGCTGCATCATCTTGCCGAGTTCGCGCTCGGCCACACCGTGCAGCCGGTGTGCCATCTCTGTGTGCCACGCATCAAGATCGGCCTTGCGTAAGGCGGTTGCGGTTGCCACCTCGGCGGCGCAGTCGAAGCTGCCCGTGCTGTTCGCGACGGTGGACGGGCTGCGTTTGATCTTTCGTGCGGCGAACTGCGGGCCTTCACCCAGGACCACCTCCGCTGGAGCCCGGAGCAGATCTACCAGGCTCTCCGGGGCCGCTTCCCCAATCGGCCAGAGATGCGCGTGGTCAACGAGACGATCTACCGTAGACGCCAGAGGCTTGATCAGCCAAGGGAAGACAGAACCCCGTGGACACGATACCCACGGGATTCTGTGCTGCCCGGCCGGCCGAGTGAGACGTCGACGCTACTTCTGGCACTCGGCATTGAAGCCGCCCAGCAGAGCCTTGCCGGCATCGGAGTTGTCACGTACGTACACGCTACCGCTGATGCTGATCGAGGTGTCGCTGGTTGAGATGGACTCACTGCCGGTCCGCTTGTTGCGGCTGTCCTCTCCGGCCACCGTCCAGATGATCTGGGACTGATCCTTGTTGAACTCGCCAGTACTGGTCACGCCCGGCTTCTCGTAGACACCATCGCAGGTGTACTCATGATGCGAGACGCTGTTGCCCTTGACGACCAGTTGGCCGAGTTCGGACGTGCCGTTGACATCCTTGACGTAGTAGGTACCGTCGAGCTTGCTCGCGCTGTCGCTGCTTCCGCCGCAGGCGGTGAGTATGAGTGAACCCGCGGCCAGGGCCGCGATGGACACGGCGATCTTGGCCCGCGCCTTACGTGCGGTCCCGGTGATGCTCATGGCGATCTCCCTTCGTTCGTTCCGGACAGTCGGTTTGAGATAGAAGGCCAGTCAAAATAACCTATGTATAGGTGACTTTGGCGGACCGGGACCGCCCGTCAGGCGCCTTCCCGAAGGTTGTCGAGCCGATGCTCGGTCAGTGCTAGGGCGACCTCGGACTGACTGAGCGCGTGTTCGCCGTCCTGGATGCGCCACCGCAGACGCTGCACGGGCGGGGCGCTTGCTTCTTGGACTGCCAGGTCGCCGAGTTCACGCAGCTCTGCGTACGCCCCCTGCAGCTGTTCCTCGTGGTGTGCTGACCGGACCCTGAGGCGGCCAGCCCGCTCTTCCCACCAGCGCACCCGCGACTCGCGGTCAAGAGTAGTCTTCCCCTCGATCCAGGCACGGAGCTCGGTTGGGTCGACGTCACTCGGGAGCCCGGTGGCGAAAGGCCCCTCGGGTTCCGGCATGTCGATAGGGATGTGCGACAGCAGCACCGCGGGGGTCGTGTCGAGCACATAGGCGATCGCGACGAGATCGTCGACGGTCACGGGGCGAGCACATCGCTCCATCTCCGCGAGGGCGTCGGCTGAGATCGGGTGACCGAGCATCAAGAGCACGTAGGCCAATTCGTCGACGGTCAGCTCGTGCAACTGGCGGTAGTGGGTGATTGCGTCGGACACAGCAAGGGATGTGGGAAAGGGCGACGGCATGCACCGATCGTAAACGAGCGCGAAATGCGAGGCGGCCGGCGTCGGCGCGGTGGCCGTGAGTTGCCAGTAACGATCGTGCTCGCGACAACATCAGCGCACCAGGCGACAGTTGATCACCGCATCGCTCGGTCTTGCGGGGCAACAGCCCAGCACTGGTTCACCGAGCGCTTCTCGACCTTGCGGGCACCCACACGGTCACTTCAATCAGCGTTTGGCACCGCTGATCAGTGATCGATCCACCCACCAGAGAGACACCTCACGTGACCGCTTACAGTTGCTGCGGGCACGCGCCGAGTACTAGGAGCGTGTCCCAGTAACGGGCAATCCGCCTGCGTTTCGTGATCTTTCGTGCGGGATGATGGCGGTATGCGTGGTGGGGATGGGCTGTTCGAGGTCGAGCCGGTCGAGAAGAAGCGGTCTCAGGACCGTCCGGCGGCGGTGGACAAGCGGTTCAGGGCGTTCGACCCGCACCAGGCCCTGCTGCTGCCCCCGTCGCTGGACGACTGGCTGCCGCAGGACCACCTCGCCCGGTTCGTCGCCGACCTGGTCGACGAGGTACTCGACCTGGGACCGGTCCTGGCGGACTACACCGAGAAGCGCGGCTACCCGCCCTACGACCCCAGGCTGATGCTGCGGCTGCTGATCTACGGCTACACCACCGGGGTCCGCTCCTCGCGGGCGATCGAGCGCAAGTGTGCCGACGATGTCGCGTTCCGCTATCTGGCCGCCGACCAGGCCCCGGACTTCCGCTCGATCTCACGGTTCCGCCGCCGCCATCTGGACGCTCTCGCCGGTCTGTTCACGCAGTCGCTGCACCTGGCGCAGAGGCTGGGCATGGTCAAGATGGGCCGCGTCGCCCTGGACGGCACGAAGCTGGAGGCCAGCGCCTCCAAGCACAAGGCGATGAGTTACGGCCGCCTGGTCGAGAAGGAAGAGCGCATCGAGGCCGAGATCGCCCAGCTGGAGGCCATGGCACAGGCTCTGCTGGCCGACGCCGAGGCCACCGACACCGCCGAGGACCAGCGGTTCGGCGCCGACGGCAAGGACACCGACCTGCCCGCCGAGCTGGGCCGCCGCGAGAAGCGCCTGGCCAGGCTGCAGGCGGCCCGCGCACAGATCGAGGCCGAAGCCGCCGACAAGGCGCGCGAGCACGCCGAGGAGAAGGAACGCCGCCGCCAGGAACGTGCCGGCGCCGACGACGGGCAGGCCGTGACCGACGCCGGAGAGGCGGCCGCCGCGAAGTCCCGCCCCAAGCCCAAGGCCCAGGCCAACTTCACCGACCCCGACTCGCGGATCATGAAGAACAGCGACGGCGCCTTCATCCAGGCATACAACGCCCAGGCCGTCGTGGACGCCGAACACCAGGTCATCACCGCCGCCGACGTGACGACCAACGCCTCCGACGCGCTGAACTACACCACCATGCTCGACCAGTGCGCAGCCAACACCGGCGCCCACCCCAAGCAGGCGCTGGTCGACGCCGGCTACTGCTCCGAGACGAACCTCGAAGCCGCAAAGGAACGCCAACTGACCTGCGGCACCGACACGTTCATGGCCACCGGCCGACTCGCCCACGACGAGCAGGTCCCGCCGGCGCCACGCGGACGCATCCCGGCGAGCGCCACCCTCAAGGAACGGATGGCCCGCAAGCTGCGGACCAAGCCCGGCAAGGCCGCCTACAGCCGCCGAAAAGCCATCGTCGAACCCGTCTTCGGCCAGATCATGACCTGCCAGAACGGCCGCCAACTCCTCCTGCGCGGCGAGGACGGCGCCCGCGCCGAGTGGCGACTGCTCGCCGCCTGCCACAACCTCCGCAAGATCTTCCGACACACCGGAACCACCGCACTGGCGTCCGCAATCGCCTGACCGGCGAGACACACGACCGACCCACCCCGCCGCGGCCCCGACGGGACACCCCAAAACCGCCCGCAGACGGGCGACCGGGTCACCGCCCCCGATCCCGCCGATCACGATCACCCAGCCAGTTGCCCGTTACTGACCCACGCTCCTAGCTCCAACGCCGTGTAGATAGCGCCTCGGGCGGCTGTCCAGGTCCAGCTGGTGCGCGGCATACGCGCCACGATCCGCGAGCTGGACAAGGCCATCTCCGACGCGGTCGAGACACACCCCTACGCGCCGCTGCTGGCCGCCATGCCCCGCATCGGCAAGGTCAACCTCGGACAGATCATCGGCGAGATCGGCCCCATCCTCGAACGCGCCGAGTCCTGCGAGCAGTTCATCGCGGAGACCGGCGTCGTCCCGGTCACCCGGGCCTCCGGCAAATCCCGCGCGGTGACCTTCCGCGTCGCCACCAACCGCCGGGCACGCACCGCCATCACCACGTTCGCCGACAACAGCCGGCACGGCAGCGACTGGGCCGCGAAGATCTACAACGACGCCCGGGCCCGTCAGAAACGACACCCCCACGCCGTCCGCATCCTCGCCCGCGCCTGGCTCCGCGTGATCTGGGCCTGCGGACACGGATGAGGGTCGCCACGGTGGCCTCGCCGAGGCGGGTCGCGGCGGCCGGGGCGGAGCGCATGCGCTCGATCAGCTCCCTGCCGGTGCGGCGGCCGGAGTAGGAACGCCGCTTGCACCACGCTTCCAGCTTCGCCGGGGTGAGTTTGGCGGCGGCCTGCGGGGTCGGGTAGCGGTCCAGGAACTCCAGGGCGATGTCGCTGTCGCGCTCGGCGAAGACGGCCTTGCCGCCGGGCCACAGCTGGTCGAGCTGGGCGTCGAGCTGGTTGACGGCGGCGACCTTCGCCTCGATGTGGTCGGCGCGCTGGCGGGTCAGGTGAACCGCTGCGGGTTTGACCGAGACTCGTTCTCTTGGAAGGATCGAGTCCGTTATGAGGAAGCCATACCCCAGTGAGGTCCGGGAGCGGGCGGT
>NZ_JBIUYD010000011.1:0-31870 GCF_044744345.1 Kitasatospora sp. NPDC087315
GGGGGGGCGGGGGGGGGTTTACCTTTTTTGGTCGGGCGGTGTGTGGTCTACCTTGGGGCGGGGTTTACACACCCCCCTCCCACAAAACCCCCCCCCCCCCCCCCCCCCCGGGGGGGCCCCCCTTCTCCGTTTTCCGGGTCCGTGTTCCCGGGCCCTGCGGGTTCCCGCCGTCTCCGCGTGCTCTGGGTGCCTCGGGTGCTTCGGGTGCGTGCTGCCGGTCGGCGGCGGGGTGCTCGTCACCGCCGTCCTCGCGGGGGCCTTCGCCGGCCGTACCCGGTGGGTGGCGGGCGGGCCCGCGGGCGCCTCCGGCAACGGATTCGTGGACCACCCCCGTGACCGTGTAAAGTAGTCGATGTCGCCGAGGGAAACCGCAGGTAGCCCCCGGTGACAACGCAGGTCAAGGGGCTGTAGCTCAGTTGGTAGAGCGCTTGCATGGCATGCAAGAGGTCCGGGGTTCAATTCCCCGTAGCTCCACAGCAGTCGAGGGCCGCCTCCCGTTCCGGGAGGCGGCCCTCGGCGTTTCCCGCCGGGCGGGCGCACGGTTGACCCGTCTCGCAGCGCCCGGCCCGTGCCGCCCGCTACGGTCGTGACATGGCCGATCTGGAGCGCAGACGCAACGAGGAACTGGCCCGGATACTGCACCAGCTCGGCTGGAACCCGGAGCGCCTGGCCCGGGAGGTGAACCTCACCCTGCAGCCAGGCCTGGCGATCAGCTCCACCGCCCCGTACAAGTGGCGCGACCGGGGCATGGTGCCGCGCAGCCCGCACGACCAGGCGGTCTGCGAGGTGCTCAGCCGCACGCTGGGCATCGCCGTCACCTATGAGCAGCTCTGGGGCCGGATGGGCGGCAACCGGGGAGCCAAGATCCTCTCGCCGCGGCTGCTCACCGACCCGTGGACGGCCGACACCGCCCAGACCGCCCTGCGCGAGGCGGCCACCGACGCCGGGCCGGTCCGGCTCACCGACCTCTTCCGGGGCGCCGACCTCGACCAGGCCGCCCGTCGGCTGGCCTCCCCGCCACCACCGGTCGGCGGTGGCGAGGGCGCCCTGCGGATCGACCCCGGCCTGGTCGACGAGCTCGGCTTCTCCTACCGGAGCAAGCTGCGGCTGGAGCGGGCCTGCGGGGGCGGGCTCGTCCTCGGCCCGGCCCGGGCCGAACTCGCCATGGTGGCCAAACTGCTGGAGCTCGGCGCGTACGACGAGAAGCGCGGGCGCGAGCTGTACGGCACGGCGAGCCGGCTGGCCGGGCTGGCCGGCTCGGCCGCCTACGACCTCGGCCATGACGCGGCCGCCCAGCGGGCGTTCGTGGCCGCGCTGCGGGCCGCGCACGTCAGCGGCGACCCCCGGCTCGGGGTGGAGGTGGTCGGCTCTCTGGTGGTACTGGCCACACACGGTCCGGGCGGGCGGGGGTCGGGCGCCGTCACGATGCTGGCCGCGGCGCTGGAGTCCGCCGGGGACACCCTCGGCCCGGCCGAACGGGCGCTCCAGTACGGCCGGATCGCCCGTGCGTACGGGCGGTGGGGCGAGCCGGAGGCGGCCGGTGCGGCGGCGGAGCGGGCGTTCGCGGAGGCGGGTGACGGGGTGATGGCGGATCCCGAGACGGGGGCCGATCTCGCGGGCATGGTGGGGGAGGCGTACCTCTACCTCGGTGACCACCGGCGGGCCCAGGCCCTGCTCGCCGAGGCGGTGGCCGGCCTCGGCCCCGGCCGGGCCCGGGCCAAGGCCCTGCTGCTGGTCCGGCTGGCCGACTCCCACCGCCGCGACGGCGCCCCCGAGGAGGCCGCCAGGACCGCCGTCCTGGCCCGCGCGCTGGCCTCCGGTATGCAGTCCGAGCGGGTGGCCCGGGCGCTGCGCGACTTCGACGCGGCCTCCCGGGCGGCATTGCCGGGAGGCGCCTGAGCCCCTTGCGGTACCCTGAGCCCATGCGAACCGTGCGCCTGCTCCTTAGCTGGCCGCGCTGACCAGGACCGGCCGCGCCTTCGGGTGGTGCCGGAGTCGGCGTGGCGTCCCCTCCTGCGAGGGGATTTTTTGTTTTCCGCCTGCGTTTCCCGCGCCCTGGCCGTGGCCGGCCGGGTACCGGTACGGGCCCGGCGACGGTTCGCCAACCGACATCGATGGAGCTTGAAGGACCATGAGCGAGACGACCCCTGCTTCCGGCGCGGCCGAAGCCGCAACCGAGCCGTTCCGGTACAGCGCCACCCTGGCTGCGGAGATCGAGTCCCGCTGGCAGGACATCTGGGAGAAGGAGGGCACGTTCAACGCCCCCAACCCGGCCGGCGACCTGGCCGACCCGGCCGCCGGTGACGTCACCGCGAAGCCGCACAGCTTCATCATGGACATGTTCCCGTACCCCTCGGGCGCGGGCCTGCACGTCGGCCACCCGCTGGGCTACATCGCCACCGACGTCTACGCCCGCTACCAGCGGATGACCGGCCACAACGTGCTGCACACGCTGGGCTACGACGCCTTCGGCCTGCCCGCCGAGCAGTACGCGGTGCAGACCGGCACCCACCCCCGGGTCTCCACCGAGGCCAACATCGCCAACATGCGCCAGCAGCTGCGCCGGCTGGGCCTGGGCCACGACCCGCGCCGTTCGATCTCCACGATCGACCCGGAGTACTACCGCTGGACCCAGTGGATCTTCCTGCAGATCTTCAACTCCTGGTACGACGAGCAGGCCGGCCAGGCCCGCCCGATCGCCGAGCTGATCGCGCAGTTCGAGTCCGGCGCGCGGCAGACCCCGGACGGGCGTGCCTGGGCGGAGCTGTCCGCCGCCGAGCGCGACGAGCTGCTGGGCGAGTACCGGCTGGCGTACTCCAAGGAGGTGCCGGTCAACTGGTGCCCGGGCCTGGGCACCGTGCTGGCCAACGAGGAGGTCACCGCGGACGGCCGTTCCGAGCGCGGCAACTTCCCGGTGTTCAAGTCGAACCTGCGCCAGTGGATGATGCGGATCACCGCCTACTCGGACCGCCTGATCTCCGACCTGGACCTGCTGGACTGGCCCGAGGCCATCAAGCTGCAGCAGCGCAACTGGATCGGCCGCTCGGAGGGTGCCCGGGTCGACTTCGCGGTCGGCTCCGGTGAGAAGATCACCGTCTTCACCACCCGCCCCGACACCCTGTTCGGCGCCACCTACATGGTGCTGGCCCCCGAGCACGGCCTGGTCGACTCGATCGTCCCGGCCGCCTGGCCCGAGGGCGTCCCGGCCGAGTGGACCGGTGGCGCCGCCACCCCCGCCGAGGCCGTGGCCGCCTACCGCGCCGCCGCCGCGGCCAAGTCCGACGTCGAGCGTCAGGTCGAGGCCAAGGTCAAGACCGGTGTGTTCACCGGCGCGTACGCGGTGAACCCGGTCAGCGGCGAGCCCGTCCCGGTGTTCATCGCCGACTACGTGCTGATGGGCTACGGCACCGGCGCCATCATGGCCGTCCCGGCCCACGACAGCCGCGACTTCGCGTTCGCCCGCGCCTTCGCACTGCCGATGCGCTGCGTCGTCAAGCCCACCGACGGGCGCGACGAGGACCCGCACACCTGGGACGACGCCTTCGACACCTACGACTCCGTCATCGTCAACTCGGCGCACGCCGAGGGCACCGAGGACGGCGTCTCGCTGGACGGCCTGAGCGTGGTGGACGCCAAGGCCGCCGTCACCGGCTGGCTGACCGCGCACGGCATCGGCGAGGGCACCGTCAACTACCGCCTGCGTGACTGGCTGTTCAGCCGTCAGCGGTACTGGGGCGAGCCCTTCCCGATCGTCTACGACGAGGACGGCGTGATGCACGCGCTGCCCGAGTCGATGCTGCCGGTCGAGGTCCCCGAGGTGGACGACTACTCGCCGCACACCTACGACCCGTACGACTCCGCCTCCTCGCCGAAGACCCCGCTGTCGCGCAACGAGGACTGGGTCAACGTCGAGCTGGACCTGGGCGACGGCGTGAAGAGGTACCGCCGCGAGACCAACACCATGCCCAACTGGGCCGGTTCGTGCTGGTACGAGCTGCGCTACGTCGACCCGTCCAACGGCTCGCGCGTGGTGGACCCGGCCAACGAGCAGTACTGGCTGGGCCCGACGGCCACCAAGCCGGGCGGCGGCGCCGACCTGTACGTCGGCGGTGCCGAGCACGCCGTACTGCACCTGCTGTACGCCCGCTTCTGGCACAAGGTGCTGCACGACCTGGGCCACGTCTCCTCGGTCGAGCCGTTCCACAAGCTGTTCAACCAGGGCATGATCACCGCCGACGTGTACCGCGACGAGCGCGGCTTCCCGGTGCCCGCCGCCGAGGTCGAGGAGCGCGACGGCGCGTACTTCTGGGCGGGTGAGCAGGTCAAGCGCGAGGCCGGCAAGATGGGCAAGTCCCTGAAGAACGCCGTCGCGCCGGACGAGATCGCCGACGAGTACGGGGCCGACACGCTGCGCCTGTACGAGATGTCGATGGGCCCGCTGGACGTCTCCCGTCCGTGGGACACCCGTGCGGTGGTCGGCTCGTACCGCTTCCTGCAGCGGCTGTGGCGCAACGTCGTCTCGGAGGCGACGGGCGAGCTGGTCGTCACCGACGAGCCCGCCGACGAGGCGACGCTGCGCGCGCTGCACAAGGCCATCGACGGCATCCGCGGCGACATGACCGGGCTGCGCTTCAACACGGCCGTGGCCAAGGCGATCGAGCTGAACAACTTCCTGGTGAAGCGCGGGTCTACGCCGCGGGTGGTGGCCGAGCAACTGGTGCTGCTGGTCGCCCCGCTGGCCCCGCACATCGCCGAGGAGCTGTGGCGCCGGCTGGGCCACGGCGAGTCGCTGGCGCACACCGACTACCCGGTCGCCGACCCGGCGTACGTGGTGGACGAGACGGTGACCTGTGTGGTGCAGGTCAAGGGCAAGGTGAAGGCCCGGCTGGAGGTCGCCCCGGCGATCTCCGACGCCGAGCTGGAGGCGCTGGCGCTGGCCGACCCGGCCGTCGTCGCCGCGATCGGTGACGCGCCGGTGCGCAAGGTGATCGCGCGTGCGCCGAAGCTGGTGAACATCGTCACCGGCTGACGTTTCGCCGCTGTCCGGCTGTTCGGGGCGGGTGTCCTTCGGGGCGCCCGCCCTGTGGCGTTCCGGGCGTGGTGGTGCTTCGGGTGTGGTGGTGCTTCCGGCCCCGTGGCGTTCCGGGCGTCGTGGCCGGGCTGATCCCGCCGACCGGTCCGGTGGGCGGGGGACCCTCGGGGGAGATCCCCGACTTGTCCCTGATCTCGGCCGTCGGAGGCTCGTTCGGCCTGCCCCGGGACCGGAGTGGAGGCTACCGTGGAACCCTCGGCGACCCGGTCCGCGTTGGGCCCGGTGGGGGCCGGTTCGGCTGTCGGAAGGTGACTCGTGATGGACGTGCTCGGCGTGATGATCGGCCTGGCCCTGCTCTTCGGGATCGCGGTGGCGGTCCTGGCCGTGGTGGGCACGGTGAAGGCGGCGAAGGCGGTCGCGGCGAAGGTCGATCGACACGAGGCCAACGCCCGGCGTGCGGTGGAGAACGCCGCCCTCAAGGCGAAGACGTACACCAAGGCCGGCCCGCAGGGGCAGATCTCCGCCGTCCGCCTCGGGCTGCGGACCTCGCTGAGCGGCACCCGCCAGGTACTGGAGAGCGGCCTCGCCCAGGACGGCCAGCTCAGCGAGTCGCTCGGCCTGCTGGCCCGGCTCGACGTCCACGCGGCCGAGCTGGACGGAGAGCTGCGGACGCTGGAGCGCGAGCCCGACGCCGGCCGGATCGCGGCCAAGCTGCCCGAGCTGCGGGAGCGGGCCGAGCGGATCACCCACTCCGCCGAGACCATGCGCTGGGCCGCCCAGGACCGGATGCACCGCTTCGCGGACGACGAGCTGAGCCGGCTCAGCAAGGAGTGCGAGAGCGAGGCGGGGGCGCTGCGACACTGGGACACGTCGGGGGGTGCGGGCTCTTCCGGGTCCGTGGGGGCCTCGGGGACCGCAGGGGCTGGTGCCGGGCGTGGGGCCGGTGCCGCGGGTGCCGCTCGGGAGGGGTCGCAGCAGCGGCCGGGGCTGACCGACGGGAAGGGCGGCCGGCCGAGCGCCGAGGACCTGCTGGGCCTCGGTGACCCGCTGGCCCGGCTGGCGCAGCGGCTGCGGAAGCCGACGACGGGATCGTCGGCGGGCTGACCTGTCGGCCCCGGGTGTCCTGGTCCTGTTGGTCCTGTCGGTCCCGCAGGCCTCGTATGCCGTGTTGTTGGGGTGTCCCGGCCTCGTCGTCCGGGTGCTGCCGTCCGGCGCTGTTATCCGGGCCGGGCGGGGAGTAACCTCCGCCTCATGCCCGCCGACCTCGCACTTGTCACCGATTCCACGGCCTATCTGCCGCACGAAGCTGTTGATCGCCATGGGATCACCGTGGTCCCGCTGAGCGTCGCGGTCGGTGACTCGGTCCTCGCCGAGGGGGTGGAGATCTCCCCGAAGGACGTCGCCGAGGCGCTGAACGGCAAGCAGCGGGTGACGACCTCGCGCTCCAACCCCGAGTCCTTCGCCGCCGCCTACCGGGCGGCCGCCGAGGCCGGGGCGAAGGGGATCGTCTCGGTGCACATCTCCGGTGAGCTGTCCGGCACCGTGGAGGCGGCCCGGCTGGCGGCGGCCGAGGCGCCCGTCCCGGTGCGGGTGGTGGACAGCCGGCTGGTCGGCATGGCTCTCGGGTACGGCGTGCTGGCGGCGGCCGAGGCGATCGCGGCCGGGCGGGAGCTGGACGAGGTGGCCGAGGCCGTCATCCGGCGGACGGCGGTGACCAGCGGCTTCTTCTACGTCGACACACTTGAGCACCTCCGCCGGGGCGGCCGGATCGGTGCGGCCCAGGCGTTCTTCGGTTCGGCCCTGGCGGTGAAGCCGCTGCTGCACCTGGCGGGCGGGCGGATCGAGCCGTTGGAGAAGGTCCGGACGGCGTCCCGGGCGATCGCCCGCCTGGAGGAGATCGCGGTCGAGCGGGCGGGCGAGCGCGAGGTCGACATCACCGTTCATCATCTGGCGGCGGAGGAGCGGGCGGAGCCGCTCGCGGAGCGGTTGCGCGGCCGGGTGCCCGGGCTGCGGGACCTGTACGTGGGCGAGGTGGGAGCGGTGATCGGCGCTCACGTCGGGCCGGGGCTGCTGGCGGTGGTGGTCTCGCCGCGCTGAGGCCGGGTGGCGTGGTGGTGGTCAATTCGTAGGAGTGATCGGCACTCGTACGAGTGACCTGAGTTATCCACAACCCCCTGGTTTTCCACAGGATTTGGGTCATTCTCCCGAGGGTGGCCGAGGGCTCCTAGCGTGCTGCGCATGACCAGCGTGAGCCTCGGCGCGGCCAAGCGCCATGAGATCGGTGAGACCGCCCGTCTGCGGATGTCGGCACTGCTGCCGGCGGCCGAAGGGCCGCTCGGTGCGGGGGAGCCGGTGGCCACCGGGCCGCCGTCGGGCGTGACTTCGGGCGGGCCGCTTTTGGGAGGGGTGCCTCTGGGAGGGGTGTCGGAGCCGGGTGTGGTGGAGCCGCCTGCGGCTGGGGGCGGCAGGGCGCGTTCGCGGTTCGCCCCGGCGGTGGTACTCGACCGGCGGGCGGTGGCCGGGCTCACCGTCCTGCTGCTGCTTGCCGTGGGCTACGGCCTTCAGCATTTCTGGCTGGCGCGGCCCCGGCCGGTCGCGGTGCCGGTGGTGGCGGTCGCCTCGGCGGCGCCGGCACCGGCGGCGAGCGGACCGGCCTCGGCGGAGACCGCCTCCGATGCCGCTGCCCGGGCCGGCCCCGATACCGGCCCGGGGGCGGGGGCCGTGGTGGTGGACATCGGGGGCAGGGTGCACGCGCCGGGGCTGCACACCCTGCCCGGCGGGTCCCGGGTGGCGGACGCGTTGCGTGTGGCCGGTGGCCCGCTGCCCGAGACGGAGACCAAGAGCCTCAACCTGGCCAGGGTGCTGACGGACGGTGAGCAGATCCTGGTCGGCGAGCCCGGGCCGCCCCCTGCCGCCGGGGCGGGATCCGGCCCTCCGGCGGCGGCCGGGCCGAAGCAGCCGGTCAGCATCAACCGGGCCACCCTTGAGCAGCTCGACACCCTCCCCGGCGTCGGCCCGACGCTTGCCCAGCGCATCCTCTTGTTCCGCACGTCGCACGGGTCGTTCCGCTCCCTCGACCAGCTGAGACAGGTCAACGGCATCGGCGAGCACATCTACGCCGAGATCAGACCGCTGCTCACCCTCTGACTCCCCGCCCCGCTCCGCCGCCTCGCCGAAGGGAGGTACCGTCATCGCCACCGTCGACCCGGCTTCGCCCGCCCGTGCCCCGGCCGCCGACTTCCGGCTGCTGCTCCCCGCCGTGTCGGCGTGGGTGGTCGCGGCCGCGCTGCTCGGCCTGGACCCGGGGCACGGTGCGGTGGCGTCGGTGTCGGCGGGAGCGGCGGCAGTGGTGGGCGTCCTCCTGCTCACCCGCCCGGGTGTGCGCCGGAGCCGAGGGACGGCCGCCACCCTGGCCGCCGTCCTCCTCACCGGTGCGGCGGCCACCGCCGCCACCCTCCTGCACACCGCCGACCTGCACCGGGGGCCGCTGCCCGAGCTGGCCCGCGCCGCGGCGGCCGCGGCTCCCCGGGGTGCCGGCCGCCCGCCCGAACCGCCGCCGCCCGCCCCGGAAGTGGGCGTCGAACTGACCGTCACCGGCGACCCGAGAGCCCGTACCTCCCGGAGCGGGGGGCCGACCGGCGGGCAGGCCGTCCTCACCGTGGACGCCGTGGCGGACCGTGTCACCGTCCGGGACGGGCCTGCCCCGGGTGACCGCCGTACCAGCGGTGCCGGGTACACGGTCCGGACGCGGACCCCGGTGACCGTGCTGGTGCGAGGGCAGGCGGTCGAGGCCTGGCAGCGGTTGCTCCCGTCGGCCCGGCTGGCCGTCGAGGCCGAGGTCCGCCCGGCCGGTGAGGGCCACGACACCGAGTCCGCCGCGCTGCTGCTCCCGCACGGGCCGCCCCGGCAGCTCGCGACGCCGAGCCTGCCGCAACGGATCGCGGGCCGGCTCCGGGGCGGCCTGCGGGCGGCCTCCGACGGGCTCCCGCCGGACGCGCGGGGTCTTCTCCCCGGTCTGGTCGTCGGCGACACCTCCCGGCTGCCCGACGATCTCCGGGACGCCTTCCGGGCCACCGACATGGCCCATCTGGTCGCGGTGAGCGGGGCGAACCTGGCGATCGTGCTCGGTGTGCTGCTGGGCGCGCCGGGGCGGGCCGGTACGCCCGAGCGCCGGGGCCTGGCGGCCCTGCTCGGGCTCTCGCTGCGCAGTACCGCGCTGCTGGGCACGGCCGTCACCCTGGCCTTCGTCACCATCTGCCGGCCGGAGCCGAGCGTGCTGAGGGCGGCCGGTACGGGCCTGGTCGGGCTGCTGGCCCTGGCCACCGGCCGCCCCCGCCAGGCGGTGCCCGCGCTCGCCGGCACCGTTCTGATCCTGGTGCTGGTCGATCCGTATCTGGCGCGGTCGTTCGGCTTCCTCCTCTCGGTGCTCGCCACCACCGGCCTGCTGGTCCTCGGCCCGCACTGGGCGGCCGCCCTGCGGGCCCGGGGCTGGCCGCGTCACCTGGCGGGCGCCGTCGCCGCCACGGCGGCCGCCCAGGCGCTCTGCGCGCCCGTGACGGTCGTGCTGTCCGCGCACATCAGCCTGGTCGCGATCCCGTGCAATCTGCTGGCCGAGCTGGCGGTGGCCCCGGCGACGCTGCTCGGCTTCGCGGTCCTCGCGCTGGACCCGCTCTCGCCGGCGCTGGCCCGGGTGCTCGCGGAGCCGGCCGCGATCCCGGTCGGCTGGCTGGCGGCGGTGGCGAGGCGCGGGGCCGAGCTGCCGGGCGCGCAACTGTCCTGGCCGGGCGGGCTGTTCGGGACGGTGTCGCTCGCCCTGGCCACGGTGGCGGTCTGCTGGACGGCGCCGCTGCTGCTCGCCCGGCGGGTGGACACCGGCGCGGGCGCGCCCGGCCGGGCCGGCCTTCGGGGCAGGCGGCTGCGGGGCGGGCGCATCCGGCTGCTGGTGGCGGGCCTGCTCCTGCTGGCCCTGCCGGCCGTCCTGCTGCGACCGCCCCTGCTCACCCGGATCGCCACCGGCTGGCCGCCCCCGGGGTGGCGGATGGCGATGTGCGACGTCGGCCAGGGCGACATGCTGGTGCTCCCCGTCGTCCCCGCCGATGTGTCCGGGGGCGGCCGGGAGCCCGACAGCGCGGTGGTGGTGGACGCCGGTCCGGACCCGCGCGCGGCCGACCGCTGCCTGCGCGACCTCGGCATCACCGCCGTTCCACTGCTGCTGGTGACGCACTTTCACGCCGATCACGTCGAGGGCGTACCGGGGGTGCTGCGCGGGCGCCGGGTCGGGGCGATCGAGGGCACCACCCTGGACGATCCGCCGGGTGAGGCGGCCCGGGTGTCAGGGTGGGCCGCCGCCGCCGGTGTCCCGCTGCTGCGCGCCGGGCGCGGCGAACGGCGGGCGGCCGGGGCGGGCCTCTCCTGGGAGGTGCTCTGGCCGGATGCCGAGGCGGCGGCCTCGGCATCCGGCGCCAACAACGCCAGCGTCGCGCTGCTGGTCACCCTGGCCGGCGGACTACGGCTGGCGTTGCTGGGCGACCTCGAACCACCGGCCCAGTCGGTGCTGCTCGGCCGCCTCGGCCGGACCCGGGTGGACGTCCTGAAGGTGGCCCATCACGGGTCCGCCCACCAGGACTGGGGGCTGGCCGCCGCCCTGGGCCCCCGGCTGGCGCTGATCTCCTGCGGCGAGGGCAACCCGTACGGGCACCCCTCGCCGCGGACGGTGGAGCGGCTTCGGGCCCTCGGCGCCGCCGTGCTGCGGACGGACCGGGCCGGGGACATCGCCCTGACCGGGGAGACCCCGGCCGGCCTCGGTGCGGTCGTCCATCCGTCCGGCGACCGGCCGGCGGGAGGGCACTGAAGCATGCGGCCCCGCTGTTCAGCCCTCCTCGCGCCAGCCCTCGTTCTCGGCCGCGACGGCGTCCAGGGCGCGCAGGTGCCGGGCCGTCCAGCCGTCCTCGGGAGGTTCCACGACCACCAGCCACTGCGCGTCCTCGGCGTCGTCCTCGCCGGCCAGGGCGTCCCGGACGATTTCCAGCTCGCCGAGGTCGGGGTGGTTGGCGCTCAGCTCCTCCGCCGCCTCGTCGGCGGCGTCGCGGTCGGGAAGGACGAGCAGCTGCCGGGCGCGCGGGTCGAAGGCGTCCGGCTGGTCGATGGTGAGGTCTTCGGTCACCGGTCCATTCTCCCCGGGCCGGGTGTGCGGCTCGCGTTCGGTCCTGCCTCCGGTGGCGGTGGCGTTCCTGTCGCGGTGGCGGTCGCGGCCGGGCGGGGAGTGTCCGTGCCCCGTGGGATGCTGGTAGGCGATGGCCAGGAAGAGTGCACCCGACGATCTGCTCGCCCCGCTGACCCTCGCGGTCGGTCAGGAGGAGCTGCTGCTCGACCGTGCGGTCGCCCAGGTGGTGGCGGCGGCGAGGGCGGCGGACTCCGACACCGACGTGCGGGACATCCCGCCCGGGGGCCTCCAGCCCGGCAGCCTCGCCGAGCTGACCACGCCCTCGCTGTTCGCCGAGCGCAAGGTCATCGTGGTCAGGGCCGCTCAGGACCTCTCCGCCGACTCCGTGAAGGAGGTCAAGGCGTACATCGAGTCCCCGGCCGATGAAGTGATCATGGTGCTGGTGCATGCCGGCGGCGCCAAGGGCAAGGGGCTGCTGGACGCCGGGCGGAAGGCCGGGGGCCGGGAGGTCCAGTGCGCGAAGCTGGCCAAGGCGGGGGAGCGGCTGACCTTCGTCCGGGGCGAGTTCCGCACGCTCGGGCGGTCGGCGACACCGGAGGCGTGCCAGGCCCTGCTGGACGCGCTCGGCAGTGACCTGCGCGAGCTGGCCGCCGCCTGCAGCCAGCTCACCTCGGACGTCGAGGGCACCATCGACGAGACCGTGGTCGCCCGCTACTACAGCGGCCGGGCCGAGGCCACCGGCTTCGGGGTGGCCGACCTCGCGGTCACCGGCCGGGCCGCCGAGGCGCTGGAGCGGCTGCGCTGGGCGCTGGCCGTGGGGCAGCCGCCGACCGGCATCACCTACGCCCTGGCGTCCGGGGTCCGCAGCATCGGGCGGCTGGCGACCACCGGGCGGAACATGCGACCGGCCGACCTGGCGCGCGAGCTGGGCATGCCGCCGTGGAAGGTCGAGCGCGTCCGCCAGCAGATGCGCGGCTGGACGGGCGACGGGGTGGCCATCGCCCTCACCGCGATCGCGCAGGCGGACGCCGCCGTCAAGGGCGGGTCCGACGACCCGGCGTACGCCCTGGAGCGGGCCGTGGTCGCGGTCGCCCGGGCCTCCCGCGCGGGCTCCCGCCCGTACTGAGCGGCTCCCGCCCGTACTGAGCGGCTCCCGCCACAGCGGCCCGGCGGTTCACCCCCGGGCGGGCTCACCCCGGTACGGCTGACCCGCCCTGCCCGGCGGGCCCGCGCCACCCCGGAGCCACCGCCGCTACGGAGCCACCGCCACCCCGGAGTCACCGCCGCTACGGTCCGCCGATCGCCTTGAGGACGTCCCGGCTGTCGGCGATCATGATCTGCCGGACGGTGTCGCGGTCCAGCGTGTAGTCCTTGCCGGTCTGGTAGTTGTCGGTCCAGTAGAGCGAGTACGTCATGCCGCCGTCCCGGACCTCCAGGTAGCAGTTGATGTCGTGGAAGGTCTTGTCCGAGCTGGTCGGCTCGTCGCCGTAGGCGAAGTAGGCCTCCTGGCCGAGGTTCCGCACATCGGTGATCTCGTACTTCTGCTGCTCGAAGAAGATCCTGGTGGCGGCGAACTCGGGGGCGGCGTCGACGGCCTTGTGCAGTTCGGCGCGCATGTCGATGGTGGCGTAGTCCGGGCTGTCGCTCCCGCTGACCGTCCGCTTCATCAACGCGTAGCAGCGCATGATGTCCATGGAGTCGCTCCGGCTGCTGTGCTGCAGCGGATAGTTGTCCACCATGCGGTAGTTCTGGTTGAACTTGGTGAGCTTGCCCGCGTCACAGAGCTTGTCCACGGTGTGGTAGCCACGGACGCTCTGCGGGAAGGAGCCGCTGGTCACCATCCGGGGTACGACGGCCACGGCGCCGGCCCAGCCGGCCGAGGCCAGCAGCGCGCCCACGAACGCCCAGACGGCGTTGCGGCGCAGGTTCCCGGCCCGTCGGCCCGGCCCACCGCTGCCCGGAGCCGGTGGCAGGCCGGGCGAGGCGGGCAGCCCGGGCGGCGGGCCGAAGCCCGGAACGGCCGTCGCCGGCGGGAACTGCTGCGGATGCTGTGGCGGGTGCTGCTGCGGAAAACCGGCGAACCCCGGCCCGCTCTGTCCCGGTAGCGGCGGTGGTGGCGGTGGTGTCGCCATAGGTGCCCCCCTGAGCCCTCTGCACAGGTGATCGCCGAACGTGATCCCCATTGCCTTGCCGTGACCGAACCCTAGCGGTACGGCCACAGCACGCGACAGGCGCCGCAGCCACCTCTGGGGAAGAGGTCCGCTGCGGCGCCTGCCGTACTGCTCTGTGCACCGCACCCGCGTGGCGAACGCAGGCCGCGTGCGGTGCGAATCCTTGTCGTACCTCAGGAGTTCGGGTAGAGGGCCGGTTCGTCCTGAGGCGTGTGGGGCCGTGGGCCCCGGGGGCGTCAGGCCTGGACGGCGTTGACGCGCTTGGTGATGGCCGACTTCTTGTTGGCGGCCTGGTTGGCGTGGATGACGCCCTTGCTCACGGCCTTGTCCAGCGCCTTGGAGGCGGCGCGGGCCAGCACGGCGGCCTTCTCGGTCTCGCCGGCGGCAGCGGCCTCACGGGCCTTGCGCAGAGCGGTCTTCAGCGAGGACTTGACGGCCTTGTTGCGCAGGCGCGCCTTCTCGTTGGTCTTGTTGCGCTTGATCTGGGACTTGATGTTCGCCACGAAGGAGCCTCAGTCTTGTCTGTAACGGTTCTGGAGGTCCCCCCGGCCGAAGGCTGGGGGAGGGTTGCACCGCGCGGCCGCCGGACCAGCCGAGAGGGCATGCCGAGGCCAGGTGCAGCGCCCCACGCTACCAGGGGGCCGCCGCCCGCCCCAAACCGGCCGCCCCGGCGGCCCGCCCGTGACGGCCCGCCCCGGTCCGGCCGCCCCCGGCCCGCCCGGCCTACGCGCTCAGCAGCGGCTCGCCGTAGTGCTCCACCTCGGGGAAGGGCCGGTAGTACCGGTGCAGCAGGTCCCGCCACCGCTGGTACTCGGCCGAGCGGCGAAACCCCTCGGTGTGGTCCTCCAGGGTCTCCCATTCCACCTGGAGCAGGAACCGCGAGCCGCGCCCCTCGTCCAGGCAGCGGCGCAGTTCCAGCGCGCGGAATCCGGTCTGGACCGAGATCAGCGGCCGGGCCTCGGCGAAGGTGGCGAGGAAGGACTCCTCCTGGCCGGGCAGGACATCGAGCAGGGCGCTTTCGAGGATCATGGAACGCCATCCTGCCGCGCCGCGGAGGCCTGTGGAAGAACCGACCGGCGGCGCACGTCGCGGGCGTGGGAAGATGGGAGGAACTATTTCGATCGGACGACTGTCCGGTCCCCGGGAAACCGGTCAGCGATGACCCGGACACCCCCGGCCCCCGGACCAACGGAGAATCGGACCAAGGTGCCCGCGACCCCCAGCAATGTGCCAGAGCCCAGCCGTACCGACCCGGCGCTGATCCGCAACTTCTGCATCATCGCCCACATCGACCACGGCAAGTCGACGCTCGCAGACCGGATGCTGCAGATCACCGGCGTCGTCGACCCGCGGCAGATGCGTGCCCAGTACCTCGACCGCATGGACATCGAGCGTGAGCGCGGCATCACCATCAAGTCGCAGGCCGTCCGCCTCCCGTGGGCGCCGAAGACCGGCCCGGACACCGGTACGACGCACATCCTCAACATGATCGACACCCCCGGCCACGTGGACTTCACGTACGAGGTGTCCCGCTCCCTCGCCGCCTGCGAGGGCACCGTCCTGGTGGTGGACGCCGCCCAGGGCATCGAGGCCCAGACCCTCGCCAACCTGTACCTGGCGCTGGAGAACGACCTCACGATCATCCCGGTGCTCAACAAGATCGACCTGCCGGCCGCCCAGCCGGAGAAGTACGCCGCCGAGATCGCGCACATCATCGGCTGCGACCCGGCCGACGTGCTCAAGGTCAGCGCCAAGACCGGCCTGGGCGTCGAGGAGCTGCTGGACCACATCGTCGCCAACATTCCGGCCCCGGTCGGCGTCAAGGACGCCCCGGCGCGCGCGATGATCTTCGACTCGGTGTACGACTCCTACCGCGGTGTGGTCACCTACGTCCGTGTGGTCGACGGGCAGCTCACCAAGCGCGAGCGGATCGCGATGATGTCGACCGGCGCGACGCACGAGCTGCTGGAGATCGGTGTCATCTCGCCCGAGCCGAAGGTCGCCGACGGCCTCGGCGTCGGCGAGGTGGGCTACATCATCACCGGTGTGAAGGACGTCCGGCAGTCCAAGGTCGGTGACACCATCACCTCGATGCACAAGGGTGCGACCGAGGCGCTGGGCGGCTACAAGGACCCGCGTCCGATGGTCTTCTCCGGCCTCTACCCGCTGGACGGCTCGGACTACCCGCTGCTGCGCGACGCCCTCGACAAGCTGCGGCTCAACGACGCCGCGCTGGTCTACGAGCCGGAGACCTCGGTCGCGCTCGGCTTCGGCTACCGCTGTGGCTTCCTCGGCCTGCTGCACCTGGAGATCATCCGGGAGCGCCTGGAGCGGGAGTTCAACCTCGACCTGATCTCCACCGCCCCGAACGTGGTGTACCGCGTGGTGATGGAGGACGGCAGCGAGCACACCGTCACCAACCCGAGCGAGTTCCCCACCGGCAAGATCGCCGAGGTGTTCGAGCCGGTCGTGCGCGGCACCATCCTGGCGCCCAACGAGTTCGTCGGCGCGATCATGGAGCTCTGCCAGTCCCGCCGCGGCAACCTCCAGGGCATGGACTACCTCTCCGAGGACCGGGTCGAGCTGCGCTACACCCTGCCGCTCGCCGAGATCGTCTTCGACTTCTTCGACCAGCTGAAGTCCAAGACCCGGGGCTACGCCTCGCTCGACTACGAGCCCATCGGTGAGCAGAGCGCCAGCCTGGTGAAGGTCGACATCCTGCTGCACGGCGACGCGGTGGACGCCTTCTCCGCGATCGTGCACAAGGACAAGGCCTACAACTACGGCGTGATGATGGCGGGCAAGCTGCAGAAGCTGATTCCGCGCCAGCAGTTCGAGGTGCCGATCCAGGCCGCGATCGGCTCGCGGGTGATCGCCCGTGAGACGGTCCGCGCGATCCGCAAGGACGTGCTCGCCAAGTGCTACGGCGGTGACATCTCGCGTAAGCGCAAGCTGCTGGAGAAGCAGAAGGAAGGCAAGAAGCGGATGAAGATGGTCGGCCGCGTGGAGGTCCCGCAGGAGGCCTTCATCGCCGCGCTGTCCACCGACGCCGAGGCGCCGAAGGAAAAGAAGTAACCAGCGGTGGCTGAACGGGCCCGGGGCGAGCAGCCCCGGGCCCGTTCGCGTGCGCGGCCGCCGGACGCCGGTGCCGGCCGCCGGTCAGCGCAGGGTCGAGACCACGCCCCCGACGATGGCCGCCTTGGCCAGCTTCCCGGCCCGGCCGGTGAACACGGTGGGCCGCATGGAGTCGTCCCCGTGGATCAGCTGGAGCAGCCCGTCGCGGCGGCCGAGGCTGAGGCACTGGACGGCGTACCGGAAGGCGAACGGCCTGTCGGTGCGTCCGGCGAGCACCCGGCCGAGGTACTTGCCCATCGGCTGGGCGGTGGCGCAGCCCATCCGCAGGGTGCCGGTCCCGGGGACGGTCACCTCGGCGGCGTCGCCGATCACGTAGACGTCCGGGTGGGAGACCGAGCGCAGACGGTCGTCGACGACGGCCCGACCGCTCGCGGTGACCGCCAGACCGGCCTCGGCGGCCAGCGGGTGCGGTTCCATGGCGGCGGCCCAGGCGACCAGGTCGGCCGGGATCCGGCCGCGCGCGGTGTCCAGGCCCGCCGCGTCGACCGCGGTGACGGTGCTCTGCTCGTGCACCTCGACCCCGAGCCGCTCCAGGACCCGCAGGACGTGGCCCCGGCCCCTGGCCGAGAACCAGCCGCCCACCTGGCCCGCCGCGACGATCCGGACCCGCCACCGCGGGTGGGCCTCGGCCAGCTCGGCCGCCAGCTCGATGCCGGTGGCGCCGCCGCCGACCACGGCCACGGTGCCGGGGCGTTCGGCGGAGCGGAGCCGTTCGGCCAGTTCGGCGGCCTGCTCGGCGGTGCGGGCGTGCTCGGCGGCGCCCGGGACACCGTGCCAGGCGGTGCGGCTGCCGAGGGCGTACACCAGGGTGTCGTAGGAGACGGCCTCGCCGGTGTCCAGGAACACCTTGCGGGCGGTGAGGTCCAGGCGGGTGGCGCGCGCCCGGACGTGCCGTACGCCCCGGCCGCGGATCAGGTCGGCCACGGCGGGCCGGTGCTCGGGGTGGCCGGCGGCGGTCTCGTGCTGGCGGATGCGGTGCAGGAAACGGGTCTCGGGGGCGATCAGGGTCACCCGGTCGCGCTTGCCCGCCCGGGTCGCCGCGGTCAGTCCCGCGTAACCGGCCCCCAGTACGACGATCTGCTTCTCGGTCATGTGTCCGCCTCCTCCGCCGCGCTCTCCGCGCGTGTCCGGGAAGGGGACGACGTGGCCGGCCCGGCTGTGACAGTGACCCGCGTCATGCTCGCGTCACCCCGGCGTCATGCCGTCGGCGCCTCGTTCAGGTGGGCCAGCTTCTCCGGGTTGACCACGGCGTACGCCTCGGTGATCCGGCCGTCGGCGACGGTGAACGCGACCACGCCGCCGATCCGGCCCGGGCTCTCGTACCAGACCAGTCCGGGCTCGCCGTTGACCAGGGTGAAGCCGACTCCGGCCTCGGCCGTGACCCACTTCGAGGCCAGCCCGGCCACCAGCCGGGAGACCTTCTGGGCGCCGAGCACCGGGCGGGCGCCCGCGGTGACGATGCCGCCGCCGTCGGAGTGCCAGACCACGTCCGGGTCGAGGACGGCCAGCAGGCCCTGGATGTCGCCGCCGGCGGTGGCGGCGGCGAAGGCCCGCACCACCTGCCGGTGCTCGGCCGGATCGGCGGTGGCGCGCCGGCCGCCGTCCTTCACCCGGCGCCGGGCCCGGGAGGCCAGCTGGCGGGTGGCGGCGGGGGTGCGGTCGAGGCCGGCCGCGATCTCGTCGAAGCCGACCGCGAACACGTCGTGCAGCACGAACGCGGCCCGCTCGGCGGGGGTGAGCTGCTCCAGCACGGCGAGCAGGGCCAGGGAGACGGACTCGCCGCGTTCGGCCAGCTCGGCCGGGGAGGCGGGGGAGTCCTCGTAGGAGACGGCCGGCTCGGGCAGCCACTCGCCGAAGTAGGCCTCCCGGCGGGCCCGGGCGGAGCCCAGCTGGTCGTAGCAGAGCCGGGTGACGACGGTGGTCAGGAAGGCCCTCGGGTCGGCGACGGCGGCCTGGTCCGCGGTCCGCCAGCGCAGCCAGGCCTCCTGCAGCACGTCCTCGGCGTCGCTGAACGAGCCGAGCAGCCGGTAGGCGACCGAGCCCAGGTACCGCCGGTTCGCCTCGAAGGCGTCCGGGTCCTGGCCCGCCGTGGAGGGAGCCGAGAGGTCGTCACGCACGGCCCCACCGTAGCGGCCGGCCTCCGGAAGCCGAAGAGCCGGAGTGGGACGTCGGACCGGCCGACCTCTCACTCCGGCTCACCCCGCGAACCGACCGCGGGCTCACCAGGAACCGGACACGGGCTCACCACCGAAGCGGCGCGGGCCCACCACGAGCCGGCCACCCGCCCACCACCGGTCAGTCCACCTCGGCCACCGCCTCGGCGAACTGGGCCTGGTACAGCCGCGCGTACGCGCCGTCCGCGGCGATCAGCTCGTCGTGCGAGCCCTGCTCGACGATCGAGCCGTTCTCCATCACCAGGATCACGTCGGCGTCCCGGATGGTGGAGAGCCGGTGGGCGATCACGAAGCTGGTGCGGCCGGTGCGCAGCCGGGCCATGGCGCGCTGGATCAGCACCTCGGTACGGGTGTCCACCGAGCTGGTCGCCTCGTCCAGGACCAGGATCGACGGCTGCGCCAGGAACGCCCGGGCGATGGTGATCAGCTGCTTCTCGCCGGCGCTGACGCCGGTGCCCTCGTCGTCGATCGCGGTGTCGTAGCCGTCCGGCAGGGTCCGGACGAAGCGGTCCACGTGCGCGGCGCGGGCCGCCTCGATCACCTGCTCGCGGGTGGCCCCGACGGAGCCGTACGCGATGTTGTCGGCGATGGTGCCGCCGAACAGCCAGGTGTCCTGGAGCACCATGCCGATGCCGGAGCGCAGGTCCTCGCGGGACATCGCGGCGATGTCCACCCCGTCCAGGGTGATCCGCCCGCCGCTGACCTCGTAGAACCGCATCAGCAGGTTGACCAGGGTGGTCTTGCCGGCGCCGGTCGGGCCGACGATGGCCACCGTCTGGCCGGGCTCGACCTTCAGCGAGAGGTCCTCGATCAGCGGCTTCTCGGGGTCGTAGCGGAAGGACACGTCCTGGAAGGCGACCCGGCCGCGCACCTCGTCCGGGCGCTCCGGCATGGCCGGCTCCGGGGTCTGCTCGGGCGCGTCCAGCAGCTCGAAGACGCGCTCGGCGGAGGCGACGCCGGACTGCACCAGGTTGGCCATGCTGGCGACCTGGGTGAGCGGCTGGCTGAACTGCCGCGAGTACTGGATGAACGCCTGCACGTCGCCGATCGACAGCGCGCCGCTGGCCACCCGGAGCCCGCCGACCACGGCGACCAGCACGTACTGCAGATTGCCGATCAGTATCATCGCGGGCTGGATGATCCCGGAGATGAACTGGGCCCGGAAACTCGCGCTGTACAGCGCCTCGTTGTGCTCGCGGAAGACCTCGGCGGACTCCTTCTGCCGGCCGAAGACCTTCACCAGGGCGTGGCCGGTGTACATCTCCTCGATGTGCGCGTTGAGTTGCCCGGTGGACTTCCACTGCTGGACGAACTGCGGCTGCGCCCGCTTGCCGACCTTGGCCGCCACGACCACCGACAGCGGGACGGAGACCAGGGCGATCAGCGCCAGCAGCGGCGAGATCCAGAACATCATCGCCAGTACACCGACCACGGTGAGCAGCGAGTTCACCACCTGGCCCATGGTCTGCTGCATGGACTGGCCGATGTTGTCGATGTCGTTGGTGACGCGGCTGAGCACCTCGCCGCGCGGCTGCTTGTCGAAGAAACTGAGCGGCAGCCGGGAGAGCTTGGCCTCGACCTCCTCGCGCAGCCGGTAACCGGCCCGCTGGACCGCCGTGGTGGCGAGTCGTCCCTGGACGATGCCGAACGCGGCGGAGACGGCGTAGATCGCCAGCACCCAGAGCAGTACGGTGCCGATGGCGCCGAAGTCCATGCCCTGGCCGGGGGTGAAGGCGGTCGACGAGAGCAGGTCGGCGACGCCGCCGTCGCCGTGGGCGCGCAGGCCCTCGACGACCTGCTCCTTGGAGGTGCCGGACTGGAAGCGGGCGCCGATCACGCCGGCGAAGATCAGGTCGGTGGCGTGGCCGAGCACCTTGGGGCCGGTCACGGCGCAGCCGATGCTGAGCACGCCGAGCGCCATGACGCCGCTGAGCAGGGCGCGTTCGGGGCGCAGCAGTTTGAGCAGCCGTTTGCCGGAGTTCTTGAAGTCCATCGACTTCTCGGCGCCCTGGCCGCCCATGAACCGGCCGGGGCCGGCCGGTCCGCGGCGGGCCGCCGCGGCCTGGGAGTCGCTGGCGGGCCCGGCCGGGGCCGCCGCGGGCGCCTTCGTGAGTCGGGCGCCCTTCTCGGGGGTGGTCACGCCGCCTCCTGCTCGGTGAGCTGGGAGAGCACGATCTCCCGGTATGTCGGGTTTCCGGCCATCAGTTCGCCGTGGGTGCCGCTGCCGACGACGGCGCCCTCGTCCAGGACGATGATCCGGTCGGCGTCGCGGATGGTGGAGACGCGCTGGGCGACGATCAGCACGGTGGCGTCGGCGGTCTCCCGGGAGAGCGCCTTGCGGAGCCGGGCGTCGGTGGCGTAGTCGAGCGCCGAGAAGGAGTCGTCGAAGAGGTAGACGCCGGGCTTGCGGACCAGGGCTCGGGCGATCGCCAGGCGCTGGCGCTGGCCGCCGGAGACGTTGCCGCCGCCCTGCGCGATGGGCGCGTCCAGGCCTTCGGGGAGACGCTCGACGAACTCCTTGGCCTGGGCGACCTCCAGCGCGTGCCAGAGCTCCTCGTCGGTGGCGTCGGGCCGGCCGTAGCGCAGGTTGCTGGCGACGGTGCCGGAGAAGAGGTACGGCTTCTGCGGGACGAGTCCGACGGTCTCGGCGATCGCCTCGGGGGCGAGGTCGCGCACGTTCACGCCGTCCAGCAGGACCTGGCCCGCGGTGGCGTCGAACAGCCGGGGGACCAGGCCCAGCAGGGTGGACTTCCCGCTGCCGGTGGAGCCGATCACGGCGGTGGTCTCGCCGGGGCGGGCGGTGATGTCGATGCCGCGCAGCACCGGGGCCTCGGCGCCCGGGTAGCGGAACTCGACGTCGCGCAGTTCCAGGTTGCCCCGGCGCAGCACCTCGGTGACCGGCGCGGAGGGCGGGACGACGGTGGAGTCGGTGGACAGCACCTCCTGGATCCGCTCGGCGCAGACCTCGGCGCGCGGCACCATCATGAACATGAAGGTGGCCATCATGACGCTCATCAGGATCTGCATCAGGTAGGAGAGGAAGGCGGTCAGGCCGCCGATCTCCATCCCGCCGCTGTCGATGCGGTACGCGCCGAACCAGAGCACGGCGACGCTGGAGACGTTCACCACCAGCATCACGGCCGGGAACATGAACGACATCAGCCGGCCGACCTGGATGGCGACACCGGTCAGGTCGTCGTTGGCGCGGGCGAACCGGGCCTGCTCGTGGTCGTCCTTGACGAACGCCCGGATGACCCGGATGCCGGTGATCTGCTCGCGCAGGATCCGGTTCACGGTGTCGATCTTCACCTGCATGCTGCGGAACTTCGGGCGCAGCGAGCGGACCAGCAGCACGACGACGACGCCCAGCACCGGGATCACGGCCAGCAGCAGGGCGGAGAGCGGCACGTCCTGATTGAGCGCCATGATGATGCCGCCGACGCACATGATCGGCGCGGCCACCATCAGCGTGAAGGCCATCAGGGCCAGCATCTGGACCTGCTGGACGTCGTTGGTGGTCCGGGTGATCAGCGAGGGGGCGCCGAACTGGCCGAGCTCGCGGGCGGAGTAGCTCTGCACCTGGTCGAAGATGCCGGCCCGGAGGTCCCGGCCGAAGGCCATCGCGATACGCGCGCCGTAGTAGACGGCGCCGATCGAGCAGGCGGCCTGGGCCAGGGTGACCCCGATCATCACCCCTCCGACCTCAAGGATGTAGCCGGTGTCCCCCTTCACCACCCCCTGGTCGATGATGTCGGCGTTGAGCGTCGGCAGATAGAGCGCCGCGAGGGTCGACACCAGCTGGAGCAGTACCAGCAGGGCGATCGGTCGGGAGTACGGGCGCAAGTACGCCCTTAGCAGTCTGATCAGCACTGGCACACTCTTGTCGTCGACGGTGGGATTCGCATCCCGATTCTCGTTCTTCGGTGGACCGGTAAAGGCGATTCCGGGCTTGCGAGCCGGATCTTTGCCCAGTCCTTTGCCGAACGGCCGGGCGTGCCCGGTCGTGCCCCGCGCCGGTGGCCCGCTCGGGTGCCGGCCGGTCGCACCCCCTTACGGAATGGCGGCTTTCCCCCTAGGCTGCTGATAGCCCCCTTGTTACTCGCCGGTACCCGTCCGGTCGGCCGGGGGCCGGCGACCGCCCCCACGGGCGCCGCGACAATCCCTCAGACGGCCACCCGAATCCCTCAGACGGCCACCCGCCACCGGAGGTCCTCGTTGAGTTCCGCGCAGTCCCTGATCGGCTCCGGCAGTGCCGACATCGTCGCCGGGCGTCCCGCCTCCGTCGCCCACCTGTTCCTGGAGCGGGTCGCCGCCACCCCGGGCGGTGAGGCCTACCGCTTCCCCGTCCCGGTCGACGAACACGCGGCGGACAGCACCCCCGGCGCCGAACAGTGGCGCTCGGTGACCTGGGCGCAGACCGCCACCCGGGTCCACGCGGTGGCCGCCGGCCTGCTGTCGCTCGGCATCCGCCCGGAGGACCGGGTCGCGCTGATGGCCTCCACCCGGCTGGAGTGGATCATCGCCGACCTCGGCAACATGTGCGCGGGCGCCGCCACCACCGCCGTCTACCCCAGCACCAACGCGGACGAGACGGCGTACATCCTCTCCGACTCGGGCTCCAGAGCCCTGTTCGTCGAGAACGACACCATGCTCGCCAAGGTCGTCGGCGAGATCGGCCAGCTCCCCGAGCTGCGCACCGCGATCATGTTCGACCCGGCCGACGCCGTCCCGGAGACCCCCGGGCTGAACGTGCTCACCCTGGCCGAGCTGGAGCAGCTCGGCGCCGAGTACCTGGAACGGCACCCGGACGCCATCGAGAAGACCGTCGCCGCGCTCGACAAGGAGCAGCTGGCCACCCTCATCTACACCTCCGGCACCACCGGCCGGCCCAAGGGCGTGCGCCTGGTGCACGACTGCTGGGCGTACCAGGGCCGGGCCCAGGAGGCCAGCCGGCTGCTGCGCACGGAGGACGTGCAGTTCATGTGGCTGCCGCTGTCGCACGTGTTCGGCAAGAGCCTGATCTGCGGCCAGATCGCCACCGGCCACGTGATGGCGGTGGACGGCCGGGTCGACCGGATCATCCACAACCTGCCGGTCGTCCGCCCGACCATGATGGCCTCGGCGCCGCGCATCTTCGAGAAGGTCTACAACGGCATCGCCGGCAAGGCGCGGGCCCAGGGCGGCGCCAAGTACAAGATCTTCCTGTGGGCCGCGCGAACGGCCCGCGCCTACGCCCGCGCCACCCAGGAGAGCCGGATCGCCACCGGCCACGACAGCGCCCCGCTCGGCCTGCGGCTGCAGCACGCGCTCGCCGACAAGCTGGTCTACGCCAAGATCCGGGCCGCCTTCGGCGGGCGGATGCGCGGCTCGGTCTCCGGCAGCGCGGCGCTGGCGCCCGAGATCGGTTACTTCTTCGCCGGTATCGGGGTGCCCGTACTGGAGGGCTACGGCCTGACCGAGTCCTCCGCCGGGATCACCGTCAACCGTGCCGAGGACGTCCGGGTCGGCACCATCGGCACCGTGCTGCCGGGCAGCGAGGTCCGGATCGCCGAGGACGGCGAGATCCTGCTCCGCGGACCCGGCGTGATGCGCGGCTACCACAACCTGCCGGAGAAGACCGCCGAGGTGCTGGAGCCGGACGGCTGGTTCCACACCGAGGACATCGGCGAGATCGGCCAGGACGGCTTCCTGCGGATCACCGACCGCAAGAAGGACATGTTCAAGACCTCCGGCGGCAAGTACGTCGCGCCGAGCGAGGTCGAGGGCAGGTTCAAGGCGGTCTGCCCGTTCGTCAGCAACATCCTGGTGATCGGCAACGGCCGCAACTACTGCACCGCGCTGATCGGCCTGGACGAGTCGGTGATCATGCCGTGGGCCGCCGGGCACGGCCTGGCCGGCAAGCCGTACGCCGAGGTGGTCGCCGATCCGCAGGTGCGCCAGCTGATCGACGGCTTCGTGCGGCGGCTCAACGCCGACCTCCAGCGCTGGCAGACGATCAAGAAGTTCACCCTGCTCCCGCGCGACCTGGACATCGAGCACGGCGAACTCACCCCGAGCCTGAAGATCAAGCGCCCGGTGGTCGAGCGGACGTACGCGGACGCCGTCGCCGAGATGTACGCGGGCGCCAACGAGGCCTGAGCCGCCCCTGCCGTACGGCTCGCCCGGTCGGGTGAGCCGTACGGGACAATGGGGTCATGCCCTCCGCACTTCCCGACGGCGAACCCGTGCCGTCCGACGGTTCCCTGCCCCCGCACGCCCTCGCCGGACTCGGGACGCGGCCCTTCGGCTTCTACCTGCACGTCCCGTACTGCGCCAGCCGCTGCGGCTACTGCGACTTCAACACCTACACCGCCACCGAGCTGCGCTCCTCGGGCGCGGTCGCCTCGCAGGAGACCTACGCGGACAACGTGGTCGCCGAGATCCGGCACGCCCGGCGGGTGCTGGGCGACACCGACCTGCCGGTGCGGACCGTCTTCCTCGGCGGCGGCACGCCCACCCTGCTGCCCGCCCGGGACCTGGTGAAGATGCTCGCCGCGATCCGCGAGGAGTTCGGGCTCGCCGACGGCGCCGAGGTCACCACCGAGGCCAACCCCGAGTCGGTCGACCCGGCGTACCTCGCCGAGCTGCGCGCGGGCGGCTACAACCGGATCTCCTTCGGCATGCAGAGTGCCCGCCCGCACGTGCTCCAGTTGCTCGACCGCCACCACACCCCGGGCCGCCCCGAGGCGTGCGTCGCCGAGGCCCGCGCGGCCGGTTTCGACCACGTCAACCTGGACCTCATCTACGGCACCCCCGGTGAGTCCGACGACGACTGGCGGGCCTCCCTGGACGCCGCGATCGGCGCCGGGCCCGACCATGTCTCGGCCTACTCGCTGATCGTCGAGGAGGGCACCAGGCTGGCCGCCCGGGTCAGGCGCGGCGAACTGCCGATGATCGACGACGATGTGCACGCCGACCGCTACCTGATCGCCGAGGAGGCGCTCGCCGCCGCCGGGTACTCCTGGTACGAGGTCTCCAACTGGGCCACCACCCCCAAGGGGCGCTGCCGTCACAACGAGCTCTACTGGACCGGCGCCGACTGGTGGGGGGCCGGTCCCGGCGCCCACAGCCACGTCGGCGGCGTCCGCTGGTGGAACGCCAAGCACCCGGCCGCCTACGCCCGGGCCCTCGCCGAGCACCGCACCCCCGCCCAGGGCCGCGAACTGCTCACCGCCGAGGACCGCCGGGTCGAGCGCATCCTGCTCGAACTGCGCCTCGCCGAGGGCATCCCGCTCACCCTCCTCACCGACACCGGTCTGAAGGCCGCCGACCGCGCCCTCGCCGACGGCCTCCTCGCCGACACCGCCTACGCGCGGGGCCGCGCCGTCCTCACCCTCCGGGGCCGCCTGCTGGCCGACGCGGTCGTCCGTGACCTGGTGGAGTAGCCCCCTGTCGGACAGGACCTAACAGATCCGCCGGACGGGCTGGCCTGTGAGCTGGGCGATGGTCTCGAAGTCGGCGTCCTGGTGCAGCACGGTCAGCTTGTGCTGGGCGGCCGTGACAGCGACCAGCAGGTCGACCGGGCTGGTGCACTGGTGCCTGCTCGACTGCGCCAGAAGTTGCTGGAGTTCCGCGGCGTCCTGCCAGGCGCTGTCCCGCAGGTGCCGGTACGGGAAGAGCTCACGCAGCAGGTCGGCCGCTTCGAAGTAGGAGGCCCGTCCGCCGACCGCCCGCAGGTACTCCTGGCGGACCGGTTCGCAGAGCAGGACCAGTCCCGCGGTCACCGCCTCGTCCCAGGCCGAGCCGGTCTGGCCGCGCATCAGGCGGACCAGCGCGCTGGTGTCGATCAGGAACTCCTCGGTCACGCGGCCGACCTCGCTGACGTGTCACCGCCGGCCGGGTAGCCGATGGCTGAGAAGTCGATCTCGCCCTCGGCCACCATCTCCCGCATCCGGGCCAGCGCGTCCGCGCGGCGCCGGCGGTCCGCTATCTCGCGGAGGGCGGCATTGACCGTGTCCTTCTTCGTGGTGGTGCCGAGGTAGCGGGCGGCGTCGGCCAGCGCCTCGTCGTCCAGGTCGATCACAGTGCGGGACATGGGGACCTCCCGGTGGCGTATATCCGTTTCGCGAACAGGATATACGCGTTCGCGAACGCGGTACGGCTTGTCGTCAGTCCGGCAGCGTCACGAAGTCGATCAGTTCCTCGACCCGGCCGAGGAGTTCGGGCTCCAGATCCTTGAAGGAGTCCACCGAGGCGAGGATGCGCTTCCAGGCGGCGGGGGTGTCCGCCGGCCAGCCGAGGCGGCGGCAGACGCCCTCCTTCCACACCTCGCCGCGGGGGACGCCGGGCCAGCCGGGGATGCCGACGCTCGCGGGCTTCACGGCCTGCCAGATGTCGATGTAGGGGTGGCCGACGACCAGGACGGCGTCGCCGGTGACCCGGGCGGCGATGCGGTGCTCCTTGGTGCCGGGGAGCAGGTGGTCCACCAGGACGCCGAGGCGGCGGCCGGGGCCGGGGGCGAAGTCGGCGACGATGGCGGGCAGGTCGTCGACGCCCTCCAGGTACTCGACGACCACGCCCTCGATCCGCAGGTCGTCGCCCCAGACCCGCTCGACCAGCTCGGCGTCGTGCCGGCCCTCGACGTAGATGCGCGACTCGCGGGCCACCCGGGCCCGGGCGCCGGGGACGGCGATCGAGCCGGAGGCGGTGCGGCCGGGGGCCCGGGACGGCGCGGGCGCGGCCGCCGGGGGGCGGACCAGGGTGACCGGCCGGCCCTCCAGCAGGAAGCCGCGCGGCACCAGCGGGAAGACCCGGTGCTTGCCGAAGCGGTCCTCCAGGGTGACGGTGAAGCCCTCCGCGGTCTTCTCGCACCGCACCACCGCTCCGCAGAAGCCGGTCGCCGCCTCCTCCACCACCAGGTCCCGCTCGGCGGACACCTCCGGGGCGGGCTGCTGCCGCTTCCACGGCGGGGTCAGGTCGGGTCCGTACTGGTGGCTGCGCATGGAAGGTGACTATAGGGAAATCCGGCGGAGGGCCGGCGGGAGGTCAGAGCCCCGGCGCGCCCCAGACCGGGAACCAGCGGGTGAGGTCCTTCTCCAGCCGCAGGTCGTTCCCGAGCATGGCGTTGACCTGCAGTTCCAGGGGGCTGTTCCGCTTCTCCCCGCCGCCCGGCATCGGCGCGAACGGGTAGAAGGTGCCGCGCTTGTACAGGTAGACCAGCGCCAGCGACTGCCCCCGCTCGTCGCGGAAGGCCACCAGCGAGCAGAGCAGCTGCGGTCCGAAGCCGTTCGCCTCCAGCTCGCTGTTGACCGCGTGCAGGTCGTTGACCAGCTCCGGCAGCTCCTCCGGGGTGTGCCGGGCGAGCAGCCAGGAGTAGCCGTACCCGTCCTTGGAGGCCTCCACCGGGACGCCGCCGCGCTCGGTGTCGGCGTCCAGCAGCGCCCGCACCTGCCGTTCGACCTCGCCGAACGCCCCGCCCTCGACGGCCGCGAAGCAGACCGAGCCGAGACCGGTCGGCCGGAAGCCGGTCGCCGCCTCCAGGGTCAGTGCCGCCGAGGGGACCCCGAACAGCTGGTCGAGGTCGGGCTTGACGGGCTTGGTGCGCCCGAACAGGGCGTCCAGGAATCCCACGGCGGTCCTTTCCCGAGGTGGTTCAGCGGCCCAGCTGGGCCGAGATCTTCGCCAGCTGCTCCAGCCGCTGCTCCAGCGACGGGTGGGTGGAGAACAGCTGCGAGGCGGTCTCCCGGGCGCTCAGCGCCGGGGCGAAGTAGAAGGCGTTGTACGGCTGTGCCTGGCGCAGGTCCTTGGACGGGATCGCGGCGATCTGGCCGGTCACCTTGGTCAGCGCCGACGCGAGCGCGCTGGGCCGGCCGGTGAGCTGGGCGGCGGCGCGGTCGGCGGCCAGCTCCCGGTAGCGGGAGAGCAGCCGGGTGAGCAGGAAGCTGATCGCGTACACCACGATCGACACCAGCGGGATGATCAGCGCGGCGATGGCGGCGTTGGAGTCGTTGTTGTTGCGGCCCCCGCCCATGAACCCGCCGTACATCGCGATCCGGGTCATCGCCCCGGCCAGCACCCCGAGGAACCCGGCGATGGTCATCACCGCCACGTCCCGGTGCGCCACGTGCGAGAGCTCGTGCGCCAGCACGCCCTCCAGCTCCTCCGGCTCCAGCCGCCGCAGCAGCCCGGTGGTCACGCAGACCACGGCGTTCTGCGGGTTGCGGCCGGTGGCGAACGCGTTCGGCATGTCGTTGTCGGCGACCGCCACCCGCGGCTTGGGCATGTCGGCCAGCGCGCAGAGCCGGTCGATGGTGCCGTGCAGCTGCGGATACTGTTCCGGGCTCACCCGGTGGGCGCCCATCGCCCGTTCGGTGATCTTGTCGCTGAACCAGAACTGGGCCACGAAGAGACCGCCCGAGATCAGCACGATCAGTGGCCAGGCCCCGCGCAGCAGCACGATCAGCAGGCCGGTGAATCCGACGTACAGCAGCCCGATCACGAACATCGTCGCGACCATGCGGCCGGTCAGGCCGCGGTCGGGTGCGAAGCGCGTGTGCTGGCCCGAGCTCGACATCGCTGCTCCTCCGTTAGCCGTTCGCTTTCGATGCTGCCACCCGGACGGGCCCTCGGCATCACCCGCGCGCCGGATATTGCGCGCAGGATCACTCGGGCCGGGCCGTTCCTGCCGTCGGACCCGGGCCTTACACTGGCAGGTACGGTTCTGGCACTCGGCTGTTCAGAGTGCCAAAGCCGGGGCCTCCCAGAACGGCCCGCAACATGCCAGAACGGACACATGTCACTACGGACAACGTGCGAAGACGGAGGTGCGTGCCCCATGGCCGGTGAGGTCCGTCAGCTGGACGACCGCAAGCTCGCGGTGCTTCGCGCCATCGTCCAGGACTACGTGGGAACCGAGGAGCCGGTCGGCTCCAAGGCCCTGGTGGAGCGGCACAGCCTCGGCGTGTCCCCGGCCACCGTCCGCAACGACATGGCCGCGCTGGAGGAGGACGGCTACATCCACCAGCCGCACACCAGCGCCGGGCGGATCCCCACCGACAAGGGCTACCGGCTCTTCGTCGACCGGCTCGCCGAGGTCAAGCCGATGAGCGCGCCCGAGCGGCGGGCGATCCGGCACTTCCTGGACGGCGCGGTCGACCTGGACGACGTGGTCGCCCGGACGGTCCGGCTGCTCGCCCAGCTCACCCGGCAGGTCGCGGTGGTCCAGTACCCCTCGCTCTCCCGGTCGACCGTCCGGCACATCGAGCTGGTCGCGCTGGCCCCGGTCAAGGTGATGCTGGTCCTGATCACCAACACCGGCCGGGTCGAGCAGCGGATGATGGACTGCCCGGGCCCGGTCGGCGAGACCCTCCTCGCGGATCTGCGGGCGCGGATCAACGCGCACGCGGTCGGGCAGCGGCTGCCCGAGGTGCCGGGGCTGCTGGAGGAGCTGCCGGCCGGTTTCGAGGCGGCCGACCGGCCGGCCGTCGTCACCGTCCTGGCGACGCTCTTCGAGGCGCTCGCCGAACAGAACGAGGAACGGATCATGCTGGCCGGCACGGCCAACCTGACCCGTTTCGGCCACGACTTCCCGCTCACCATCCAGCCGGTGCTGGAAGCGCTGGAGGAGCAGGTCGTCCTGCTCCGCCTCCTGGGTGAGACCGGCGACGCGGGGATGACGGTCCGGATCGGCCGGGAGAACGCCTACGAGGGGCTCAATTCCACCTCGGTCGTCTCCGTCGGTTACGGTTCGGGCGACGAGAGCGTGGCCAAACTGGGTGTGATCGGTCCGACCCGGATGGACTATCCGGGCACAATGGGGGCGGTGCGAGCGGTGGCACGGTACGTGGGCCAGATCCTGGCCGAGTCGTAGGAACAGCCACCATCAGACCGATGGTGGTACCCAGTCGCAAGCACTACTACAGGCGGAACAAGCGGAGCATTTGGTGGCCACGGACTACTACGCGGTACTCGGCGTCCGACGGGATGCGGGGCAGGACGAGATCAAGAAGGCGTTCCGGCGCCTGGCGCGCGAACTGCACCCGGACGTCAACCCGGACCCGAAGACGCAGGAGCGGTTCAAGGAGATCAACGCCGCCTACGAGGTGCTCTCCGACCCGCAGAAGCGTCAGGTCTACGACCTCGGCGGGGACCCTCTCTCGCCCAACGGCGGCGGAGGCGCGGGCGGCTTCGGCGCGGGCGCGGCCGGTTTCGGCTTCTCCGACATCATGGACGCCTTCTTCGGCGCCGCGGCCGGCCAGCGCGGCCCGCGCTCGCGGACCAGGCGCGGCCAGGACGCCATGATCCGGCTGGAGATCACCCTGGAGGAGGCCGCCTTCGGCACCACCAAGGAACTCCAGGTCGACACGGCCGTCACCTGCACCACCTGCAGCGGGGAGGGCGCCGCGCCCGGCACCTCCGCGCAGACCTGTGACATGTGCCGCGGCAAGGGCGAGGTCTCCCAGGTCACCCGGTCCTTCCTGGGCCAGGTCATGACCTCCCGCCCCTGCCCGCAGTGCCAGGGCTTCGGCACCGTCGTGCCGACCCCGTGCCCGGAGTGCGCGGGCGACGGCCGGGTCCGCGCCCGGCGCACCCTGACGGTCAAGATCCCGGCCGGTGTCGACAACGGCACCCGCATCCAGCTGGCCGGCGAGGGCGAGGTCGGCCCCGGTGGCGGCCCCGCCGGCGACCTGTACGTCGAGATCGCCGAGACCACCCACACGGTGTTCCAGCGACGCGGGGACGACCTGCACTGCACGGTCACCATCCCGATGACGGCCGCCGCGCTCGGCACCCAGGTGCCGCTGCAGACGCTGGACGGCCTGGAGGAGCTCGACATCCGGCCCGGCACCCAGTCCGGCCAGTCGATCCCGCTGCACGGCCGGGGCATCACCCACCTGCGCGGTGGCGGCCGGGGCGACCTGATAGTGCATGTCGAGGTGCAGACGCCCACCAAGCTCGACGCCGAGCAGGAGGACCTGCTCCGCCGCCTCGCCGTGCTGCGCGGCGAGGAGCGGCCGTCCGGCCAGTTCGCGCCCGGCCAGCAGGGGCTGTTCTCCCGGCTGAAGGACGCGTTCAACGGGCGCTGAGGCGCCCGCAGGAGTGTGCAAGCACCACGAGGGGCGCGGGGGGGGTGGGGCGGGCGCGGGCCGGCGCGCGGGCCCCCCCCCCCCCCCCCCCCCCGCCCCCCCCCCCCCCCCCGCCGGCGCACCCGCCCGCC
>NZ_JBIUYD010000011.1:31880-58841 GCF_044744345.1 Kitasatospora sp. NPDC087315
GTCTCTCCCCCCCCCCCGCGGGGGGGGGGGGGGGGCCCGCCCCCCGCGCCGGGCCCCCCCCCCCCCCCCCCGCGCCCCGTTCGCGGCCGCCGGCCCGCGCGGGGTCTCCCGCGCCGGCCGTCCGCCGGCCCCGTACCAGTCCCGGAGGGAAAGCCCCATGACCGCGCCCGTGTTCGTCGTCGAGACCGAGCGGATCGCCGCCGCCGTGCCCGGTGCGGTGGTCCGGCTGGACGGTCCCGAGGGGCGGCACGCCGCCGCCGTGAAGCGGCTGGAGCCGGGGGAGGCGGTGACGCTCGCGGACGGGCTGGGGCTCGGCGTGGACGGCACCGTCGCGGCGGTGCACGGCAAGGACGCCATCGAGGTGACCGTGGCCGCCGTCCGCCGGGAGCCCGAGCCGGCGCCGCGGATCGTCGTCGTCCAGGCGCTGCCCAAGGGCGACCGCGGCGAGCTGGCGGTGGAGACCATGACCGAGGTCGGTGTCGACGTGGTGATCCCGTGGGCCGCCTCCCGCTGCATCACCCAGTGGAAGGGCGACCGCGGCGCCAAGGCGCTCGCCAAGTGGCGGGCCACCGCCCGGGAGGCCGGCAAGCAGTCCCGCCGGCTGCGCTTCCCCGAGGTCCGCGACCCGATGACCACCCGGCAGCTGGCCCCCGTCCTGGCCGGCGCCGCGCTCGCCGCCGTGCTGCACGAGGAGGGCGCCCAGCCGCTGGCCGCGGCCGCGCTGCCCGCCGCCGGGGACATCGTGCTGGTGGTCGGCCCCGAGGGCGGCGTCTCGCCGGAGGAGCTGGCCGCCTTCGCCGAGGCCGGGGCCGCGCCCTACCGGCTCGGCCCGTCGGTGCTGCGCACCTCCACCGCCGGGGTCGCCGCCGGGGCCCTGCTGCTCGGCCGCAGCGGCCGCTGGGGCTGACCGGCGGGATCCGCCGGGCGGGTCGCGGAGGGTCGTGGCGGACCCGGTGGGTCGCGGCGGGTCGTGGTCCGTAAAAACCGGGGCGCGATGCCAGGGTCGGTGCCTAGGCTGACCGCGTGAGCGAACCTCGGAGCACCCCAGCGGGCGCGTACCTGCGCCACCCTCATCTGCACGGTGACCTGATCACCTTCGTCGCCGAGAACGACGTCTGGCTGGCCCCGCTGGACGGCGGCCGGGCCTGGCGGCTGACGGCCGATCACGTTCCGGTCCGCCGGCCGCGGTTCTCCCCGGACGGGCGGCACATCGCCTTCACCTCCACCCGGGACGGCGCGCCCGAGGTGCACGTCGCGCCGGTGGACGGCGGCCCGTCGCGCCGGCTGACGTACTGGGGCAGCGGCCAGACCCAGGTCCAGGGCTGGACGGCCGACGGCCGCCCGGTCGCCACCACCACCGCCGGGCAGGCCACCCTGCGCCGCACCTGGGCGCACGCGGTGCCGCTGGACGGCGGCGAGCCGGTCCGGCTGCCGTACGGGCCGATCGGCGGCCTGGCCCAGGAGCCGGGCGGGGAGCGGACGCTGCTGGTCTCGGCGTTCGGCGCGGAGCCCGCCTGGTGGAAGCGGTACCGGGGCGGCCGGGTCGGCAAGCTCTGGATCGGCCGGGACGAGTTCGCCCGGGTGCACGAGGCCCTGGACGGGCACATCGAGTCCCCGCTCTGGGGCGGCGGGCCGGACGGCTCCCGGATCGCCTTCCTCTCCGACCACGAGGGCGTCGGAGCGCTGTACTCCAGCCTTCCGGACGGCGGCGACCTGCGCCGCCACACCACCTCCCCGGACGGCTTCTACGCGCGCGGCGCCGCCACCGACGGCAGCCGGGTGGTCTGGCACAGCGCGGGCGACCTCTGGCTGCTGGACGACCTCGAAGGCGCCGAGCCGCGCCGCCTGGACATCCGGCTGGCCGGGCCGCGGGCCGGCCGCCGCCCCCGCCCGGTGGCGGCCGCGCACTGGCTGGAGAGCGCCGCCCCGGACCGCACCGGCCGGGCCGGCGCCGTGGTGGTGCGCGGCAGCGTGCACTGGCTGACCCACCGCGAGGGCCCGGCCCGGGTGCTGGCCGAGACGCCCGGGGTCCGCGGCCGGCTGGCCCGGGTGGTGCCGGGCGAGGACGGCGGGCAGGGCGTGCTCTGGGTGACGGACGCCGAGGGCGAGGACGCCCTCGAGTACGCCCCGGCGGTACTGGGCACCGAGCGCCGCAGGCTGGCCGCCGGGCGGCTGGGCCGGGTGCTCGGGCTGGAGGTCTCGCCGGACGGCAAGCAGGCGGCGGTCGCCGCGCACGACGGCCGGGTGCTGCTGGTCACGCTCGCCGACGGCACCGTGCACGAGCTGGCCCACAGCCGGGACGGCGAGGTCAGCGGGCTGGTGTTCAGCCCGGACTCGGCCTGGCTGGCCTGGTCCCGGCCGGTCCCCGGCCTGGGGTCGTGGTCGCTGCGGCAGATCGCGCTGGCCAACCTGGCCACCCGGACGGTCGGCGAGGTCACCCAGCAGCGGTTCGTCGACACCTCGCCGGCCTTCACCGCCGACGGGAAGCACCTGGCGTTCCTCTCGGTGCGCAGCTTCGACCCGGTCTACGACTCGCACGCCTTCGACCTGTCCTTCCCGAACGGCTGCCGCCCGTACCTGGTCACGCTGGCCGCCGACACACCGTCGCCGTTCGGGCCGCAGCGGGCCGGCCGCCCGGTCGGCGGCGAGGAGGAGGAGCCCAAGGGAAAGAAGGCGGACGGCGAGGAGGGCGCCGCCGACGCACCGCCCGCCACCCGGGTCGACCTGGACGGCATCGCCGACCGGATCGTGCCCTTCCCGGTCGAGGGCGGCCGGTTCGGCGACCTGAAGGCCGCCAAGGACGGCGTGCTCTGGACCAGGGTCCCGCTGATCGGTGAACTCGGCGACGAGGCGGCTTCGCTGGAGGACGAGCGGCCGCGCCCCACGCTGGAGCGGTTCGACTTCCGCAAGCGCCGCGCCGAGCAGCTGGTGGACGGCCTCGACTCGTTCGAGGTCAGCGGCGACGGCACCCGGCTGGCCGTCCTGGACGAGGGCGAGCTGCGGATCCTGCCCGCCGACCACAAGGCGTCCGGCGAGGACGACGAGATCGGCGTCGACCTCGCCCGGCTGCGGGTGACCGTCGATCCGGCGGCCGAGTGGCGGCAGATGTACGAGGAGAACGGCCGCCTGATGCGGGACAACTTCTGGCGTCCGGACCTCGGCGGGGTCGACTGGGCCGGCGTGCTGGAGCGCTACCGGCCGCTGCTGGACCGGCTCGGTTCGCACGACGACCTGGTGGACCTGCTCTGGGAGGTGCACGGCGAACTGGGCACCTCGCACGCCTACGTCCTGCCGCGCGGCATCCACGCCGAAGCCGCCCGCTGGCAGGGGCAGCTGGGCGCCGACCTGGTCAAGGACGGGGACGTCTGGCGGATCGCCCGCATCCTGCCCGGCGAGTCCTCCGACCCGCGGGCCCGCTCGCCGCTGGCCGCGCCGGGCGCCGCCGTCCGCCCGGGGGACGCCGTCCTGGCCGTCAACGGCCGCCCGGTGGACGCGGTCACCGGGCCCGCACCGCTGCTGGCCGGCACCGCCGGGCAGCCGGTCGAGCTCACCGTGGCGGGCAAGGACGGCACCGACCAGCGCCACCCGGTGATCGTCCCGCTCGCCGACGAGGAGCCGCTGCGCTACCACGACTGGGTGGCCGGGCGGCGGGCCGCGGTGCGCGAGCTGTCCGGCGGGCGGCTCGGCTATCTGCACATCCCCGACATGCAGAGCGCCGGCTGGGCCCAGATCCACCGCGATCTGCGGTCGGAGATGGCCAAGGAGGGCGTGATCGTCGACATCCGGGAGAACCGCGGCGGCCACACCTCACAGCTGGTGATCGAGAAGCTGGCCCGCCGGATCGTCGGCTGGGACGTCGCCCGGGACATCGCCAGCCCGGTGCCGTACCCGGGTGACGCCCCGCGCGGACCGATCGTGGCGCTGGCCAACGAGTTCTCCGGTTCGGACGGCGATGTCGTCAACGCCGCCATCCAGGCGCTCGGGCTCGGTCCGGTGGTCGGCACCCGGACCTGGGGCGGTGTGATCGGCATCGACAGCCAGTACAGCCTGGTCGACGGCACCCTGGTGACCCAGCCCAAGTACGCGTTCTGGACGGAGGGTTACGGCTGGGGCGTGGAGAACCACGGGGTCGACCCGGACGTCGAGGTGCCGATCGCCCCGCACCAGTGGGCGGCGGGGGAGGACCCGCAGCTGGCCGAGGGCGTGCGGATCGCCCTGGCCGCGCTGGCCGAGACCCCGGCGAGGACCGCGCCGCCGCTGCCCTGGGAGTGACCGCCGGGCGGCTCCGGCGGGGGACCGGCCCGGTCGGTCCCCCGCCGGGGGCGGTGCGGCCGCAGGACTACCAGCAGGCGACCGGGCGGCTCGGCTAGCATGCGGCCGTACGCCCGGACGGCGAACGCCCCGGCGGCGCACCCGTCGGCGGCGGACGCCCCGACACCGCAAACCCCGACACCGCAAGCCCCGACCTGCGAACACGAGGAGACCCCGATGGCCGGCGAGCCGCAGCCCGACTGCCTGTTCTGCAAGATCGTGGCGGGCGAGATCCCGGCCACCATGGTGCGCAAGACCGAGCGCACCCTCGCCTTCCGGGACATCAGCCCGAAGGCCCCGACCCACGTCCTGGTCATCCCGCACGTCCACTACCCGAACGCCGCCGCCCTGGCCGCCGCCGAGCCGGAGATCGCCGGTGAACTGCTCGCCGAGGCCGGCGAGGTGGCCAGGGAGGAGGGCATCGAGGACTACCGGCTGATCTTCAACACCGGTGCGGGCGCGGGCCAGACCGTCTTCCACGCCCACGTCCACGTGCTCGGCGGCAAGCCGATGACCGAGCGCATGGTCTGACGACGTGTCGCAGCGCGAACTCGTCGTCCTCGGCACCGCTAGCCAGGTGCCCACCCGGCACCGCAACCACAACGGCTACCTGCTGCGCTGGGACGGCGAGGGCCTGCTGTTCGACCCCGGCGAGGGCACCCAGCGCCAGATGCTGCACGCCGGGGTCTCCGCCACCCAGCTCACCCGGATCGCCGTCACGCACTTCCACGGCGACCACAGCCTGGGCCTCGCCGGGGTCATCCAGCGGATCAACCTGGACCGCGTCCCGCACCCGGTGGACGTCTACTTCCCGGCCTCCGGCGAGGTCTACTTCGAGCGGCTGCGGTACTCCACCGCCTTCCACGAGACGGCCGTGCTGCGCCCCCGCCCGATCGAGGAGTCCGGCCCGCTGCCCGCGCCCGGTGCCCGCTTCGCGCTGGACGCCGTCCGGCTCTCGCACCCCGTCGAGTCCTTCGGCTACCGGCTCACCGAGCCCGACGGCCGCCGGCTCGTCCCCGAGCGGCTCGCCGCCTTCGGCATCGCCGGCCCGGACGTCGGCCGGCTCCAGCACCACGGCGTGATCGAGGCGGACGGCCGGCGGATCACCCTGGACCAGGTCAGCGAACCCCGGCCCGGGCAGCGGTTCGCCTTCGTGATGGACACCCGGCTCTGCGAGGGCGTCCACGAACTCGCCGAGGGCGCCGACCTGCTGGTCATCGAGTCGACCTTCACCGACGCCGACACCCGGCTCGCCGAGGACCACGGCCATCTCACCGCGGGCCAGGCCGCCAAGGTCGCCGCCGAGGCCGGGGTCCAGACCCTCGTCCTGACCCACTTCTCGCAGCGCTACCCCGACCTCGGACAGCATCTCGCCGACGCCCGCAAGCACTTCGACGGCACCGTGGTGCTCGCCGAGGACCTCACCCGGGTACCCGTACCGGCCAGACGCCGGCCGTGACCGGACGCGAGCGGGCCCGGGCCCGGCCGGAAAACCGCTCGCGCCGTCCCCCGATCTGCCGCAGCATCGACGCGTGCGGCCCCGCCGCCCGCCGCAGCGATCACGCTCGCGGCGTACCCTGGTGCCCCGGAGAGACCGAGCGGCACCACGAGACACGGATGGGATGAGGCAGGCCCCAGCGCCGACCTATGAGTGACACATCGCAGACCCGTACGAACGGACTGTCGCGCCCCGAACCGGCCGACGACGACCGCACCAGCGCCCGGATCGTCATCCCCGAGAAGCATCCGATGGTCACCCTGCTCGGCACCGCGGACTCGCTGCTGCGCGTGATCGAGCGGGGCTTCCCCGCCGCCGACATCCACGTCCGCGGCAACGAGGTGACCGCCACCGGGGAGCGCGCCGAGGTCGCCCTCGTCCAGCAGCTCTTCAGCGAGATGATGCTGGTGCTGCGCACCGGCCAGCCCCTGACGGAGGACTCGGTGGAGCGTTCCATCGCCATGCTCCGGAGCGCCGTGGACAATCCGGACAGCCCGGCGCCGTCCCAGGTGTTCACCGCGAACATCCTGTCCAACCGCGGCCGCACCATCCGCCCCAAGACCCTCAACCAGCAGCGTTACGTCGAGGCGATCGACCGGCACACCATCGTTTTCGGCCTCGGCCCGGCCGGTACCGGCAAGACCTACCTCGCGATGGCCAAGGCCGTCCAGGCCCTCCAGGCCAAGGAGGTCAACCGGATCATCCTGACCCGCCCGGCCGTCGAGGCGGGGGAGCGGCTGGGCTTCCTGCCCGGCACCCTCTTCGAGAAGATCGACCCGTACCTGCGCCCGCTCTACGACGCGCTGCACGACATGATGGACCCGGACTCCATCCCCCGCCTGATGGCCGCCGGGACGATCGAGGTCGCCCCGCTCGCCTACATGCGCGGCCGTACCCTCAACGACGCCTTCATCATCCTCGACGAGGCCCAGAACACCTCGCCCGAGCAGATGAAGATGTTCCTCACCCGCCTCGGGTTCAACTCCCGGGTGGTGGTCACCGGCGACACCAGCCAGATCGACCTCCCGGGCGGCACCCGCAGCGGCCTCAAGGTCGTCCAGGAGATCCTGGCCGACGTGCCCGACATCCACTTCTCCGTCCTCACCAGCACCGACGTGGTCCGCCACAAGCTGGTCGGCCGGATCGTGGACGCGTACGAGCGCTGGGACGCCCGGCAGGAGACCGACGAGAACGTTCCGTCGGCCCCCCGCAAGCCCACCCAGCGGCGCGGCTCACGCGCACCCCGACAGTCCCATCGCACCGAAAGCTGAGTAACCAGCCCGTCATGTCGATCGACATCGCCAACGAGTCCGGTTGGGACGCTGACGAGGAAGCCATCCTCGACGTCGCCCGCTACGCACTGGACAAGATGCGGATCCACCCGCAGTCCGAACTGTCCGTGATCCTGGTGGACGGTGCGGCGATGGAGGAGCTGCACATCCAGTGGATGGATCTCCCGGGCCCCACCGATGTGATGTCCTTCCCCATGGACGAGCTGCGCCCCGGCAAGGAGGGCGAGGAGCTGCCGCAGGGCCTGCTCGGCGACATCGTGCTCTGCCCCGAGGTCGCCGAGCAGCAGGGCAAGGCAGCCCCGTCCAAGCACTCGATGGACGAGGAGCTGCAGCTGCTCACCGTCCACGGGGTGCTGCACGTCCTCGGTTACGACCACGAGGAACCCGAGGAGGAGGAGGAGATGTTCGCCCTCCAGAAGCGGATCCTGGACGACTGGCGGGCGGGCCGCGGCCTCGGCGGCATCTCGCCGGCCCCCACCACCCACTGAGCGGGGAGCCCGAACCCCTGTGAGTGGTGAGAGTACGAGCTTCATCATCGGTGCCGTGCTGCTCGTCGTTCTCGGCTGGCTGGCCGCGTGCGCCGAGGCGGGCATCTCCCGGGTCTCCCGGTTCCGGGCCGAGGAGGCCGTCCGGGCCGGGCGGCGCGGCTCGGCCCGGCTGCTGACCCTGGCCTCCGACCCGATCCGCTACCTCAACCTGGCCACCCTGATCCGGGTGGCCAGCGAGATGGCCGCGGCCGTCCTGGTCACCGTGGTCTGCGTGCGCAACCTGGAGACCACCTGGCAGGCCGTGCTGCTGGCGTTCGGTGTGATGGTGCTGGTGTCCTTCGTGGCGGTCGGCGTCTCGCCGCGCACGATCGGGCGCCAGCACCCGCTGACCACCGCCACCGCGGCCTCCTTCGTGCTGCTGCCGCTGGCCGGCGTCCTCGGCCCGATCCCGCGGCTGCTGATCCTGCTCGGCAACGCGCTCACCCCGGGCAAGGGGTACCGGGAGGGGCCGTTCGCCTCCGAGGCGGAGCTGCGGGCGCTGGTGGACCTCGCCGAGAAGAACGACGTGATCGAGGACGAGGAGCGCCGGATGGTGCACTCCGTCTTCGAGCTCGGTGACACCATCGTGCGCGAGGTGATGGTGCCGCGCACCGACCTGGTGATGATCGAGCGGCACAAGACCGTCCGGCAGGCGCTCACCCTGGCGCTGCGCTCCGGCTTCTCGCGCATCCCGGTGGTCGGCGACAACGAGGACGACGTGGTCGGCATCGTCTACCTCAAGGACCTCGTGCGGCGCACCCACATCAACCGGGACGCCGAGTCCGAGGAGGTCGGCGACGCGATGCGGCCGGCCGTCTTCGTCCCGGACTCCAAGCCGGCCGCCGACCTGCTGCGCGAGATGCAGCAGCGGCGCTCGCACGTGGCGATCGTGATCGACGAGTACGGCGGCACGGCCGGGCTGGTCACCATCGAGGACATCCTGGAGGAGATCGTCGGCGAGATCACCGACGAGTACGACCGGGAGATCGCGCCGGTCGAGGACCTCGGGGACGGCTCGTACCGGATCACCGCCCGCCTGCTGGTCGAGGACCTCGGCGAGCTGTTCGGCATCGAGCTGGAGGACGAGGACGTCGAGACCGTCGGCGGCCTGCTGGCCAAGCACCTCGGCCGGGTGCCGATCCCGGGCTCGTCCTGCGAGATCCCGCTGCCCGAGGACGCGGCCACCGGCCTCACCGCGATCAGGCTCACCGCCGAGAGCTCGGCCGGGCGCCGCAACCGCATCGGCTCCATGGTCGCCATCCCGGTCCGCGGGGCGGGCGAGGGCACCCCGGAGGCCGGCGAGTAGCGGGGGTGCCGCAGCGGGGCGACGATGGCGTCATGACTCATCTACTGCGTGCGGAGTACGGCCCGCAGGGGCGGTCGGCCGGGGCGAGGTCCTGGCACGTCGTCCGGGCCGCCGAACCCGCGACGGCCCTCTGCGGCCGCACGATGGACACCGACGCCGAGACGCGGCCGGAGGAGGAGTGGGGTACCGGCCTGCGGTGCTGCCAGCAGTGCGGCTCGCTGTACATGCACGAGGTGCCGCACATGCAGGGGGAAAACCCGTACAGCTAGGCCCGCCGTGCGCGGCTCCGGGACCGGAGTAGCGTGGAGTGCGGCCGTCTGACGTCCCATGGTGGAGGTCACCATGAAGCTGCAAGACGAACTGCCCGTCGACCACCGGCTCGCCGTGGTCTGGCGGATCGGCGCGGGGCTCGGCGGGATCTTCCTGATCGTGTTCGGGATCCTCGGGCTGCTGAACCATCCGGGCTTCCTGTCCACCCACGGCAACGAGGTGGCCGGGCTGTCGACCAACGGGGCGCTGAGCATCCTCTCCATCGTGATGGGCGGCGTCCTGCTCGCCGGTGCGATGATCGGCGGGAACTTCGCCTCCAACCTGAACATGGCGGTCGGCGGGCTCTTCGTGCTCTCCGGCTTCTACGGTCTGACGGTGCTCGGCCGGCCGGAGGCCAACATCCTCAACTTCCGCATGTCCAACGTGCTGTTCGCGTTCATCTTCGGGCTGGTCGTGCTGAGCTTCGGCATGTACGGCAGGGTCAGCAGTCATCTGCCGCACGACAACCCGTACTGGCGCCGGCGCAGTGACGAGGAGGAGCCGATGCCGTCCGGGCCGAAGACCTTCGTCAAGGTCATGAAGCCGGGGCCGTCCAACCCGATCGGCCACTGACGGCCGGGAGCGGCGGGTTTCCGCCGGGGGCCACGCCCTATGCTCGGCGGCATGAGTGACATCGTCGAGCTCGACCCCGAAGACAAGAAGATCATCACCCTGGCCCGCTCCGCCCGCGCCCGCAACGGCGTCCCGGAGGGGGCCGCGGTGCGCGACGAGACCGGCCGCACCTATGTGGCCGGGACGGTGGCGCTGGAGTCGCTGCGGCTCAGCGCGCTCCAGACGGCGGTGGCGATGGCGGTGGCCAGCGGCGCGAAGTCGCTGGAGGCGGCGGCCGTGGTGAGCGCGGCGGAGCAGCCCGCCGAGGCCGACCTGGCCGCCGTGCGGGACCTCGGCGGCGCCGGGACGCCGGTGCTGCTGGCCGGGCTGGACGGGGCGCTGAAGGTGGCGGCCGAGGCCCGCTGAGCGGCGTTGCCGAAAGGCGCCCGGGTGGGGACCCGGGCGCCTTTCGCATGAGCGGTGGCACCGGCCGAAGGCCCACCAAATTCGGCGGATAATCTCACCGGGGACGGGGTCGGGGTGAGGGTCGTGCCGAGGGGGCTGGGGAGATGGGTCCGTTCGCGTTCTTCGCGGGGCTGCTGCTGGGCGTGATGGGGATGGGCAAGTGGCAGGAGACCGGCTCGCCGTACTGGCTCTGGGGCTCGGTCGCGTTCCTGTCGCTCGTGCTGATCATGGGATTGGCCTCGCTGCGCGGCGGCAGGAAGGGCTGACCGCGGGCCCGGCGGGGCGGCCGGTCCGTTCCGGTCCCGGTGATCAGGGAGAATGGAGCACATGAGTGCCCCTTCCTCCTCGTACCGCTCCGGCTTCGCGTGCTTCGTCGGCCGGCCCAACGCGGGCAAGTCGACCCTGACCAACGCCCTGGTGGGGACGAAGGTCGCGATCACCTCCGACCGCCCGCAGACCACCCGGCACACCGTTCGCGGCATCGTGCACCGCCCGGACGCCCAGCTGATCCTGGTCGACACGCCCGGCCTGCACAAGCCCCGCACCCTGCTCGGCGAGCGGCTCAACGACCTCGTCCGCAGCACCTGGGCCGAGGTCGACGTGATCGGCTTCTGCCTCCCCGCCGACCAGAAGCTCGGCCCCGGCGACAAGTTCATCGCCAAGGAACTCGCCGAGATCAAGAAGACCCCCAAGGTGGCCATCGTCACCAAGACCGACCTGGTCGACTCCAAGCGCCTGGCCGAGCAGCTGATCGCCGTCCACCAGCTCGGCGAGGAGCTGGGCATCGAGTGGGCCGAGATCATCCCGGTCTCGGCGGTCGGCGGCAAGCAGGTGGAGCTGGTCGCCGACCTGCTCACCAAGCTGCTCCCGGAGGGCATGCCGCTCTACCCGGACGGCGACCTCACCGACGAGCCCGAGCAGATCATGGTCGCCGAGCTGATCCGGGAGGCCGCGCTGGAGGGCGTCCGGGACGAACTGCCGCACTCGCTGGCCGTGGTGGTCGAGGAGATGCTCCCGCGCGAGGACCGCCCGGCGGACCGCCCGCTGCTGGACATCCACGCCAACGTCTACGTCGAGCGGCAGAGCCAGAAGGCGATCGTGATCGGCGCCAAGGGCTCGCGGCTCAAGCACGTCGGCACCACCGCCCGCAAGCACATCGAGGCGCTGCTCGGCACGCCCGTCTACCTGGACCTGCACGTCAAGGTGGCCAAGGACTGGCAGCGTGACCCGAAGCAGCTGCGCAAGCTGGGCTTCTGAGCCACCGGCCGTGAGGGCCCGTCCGGACACCGTCCGGGCGGGCCCTTCGCATGGCGGAACGATGGTCGCCGCGCCGGTGCTACGCGCCCTCGCGCAGCACCAGCGAGACCAGCTCGCGTTGCGACTCGGTGAGTTTCGGGTCGGCGCAGTGCACCGTCCGGCCGTCGACGGTGATCTCGTAGTGGAAGCCGTCCGGCACCCCGTACGAGGGCGACCGCAGCCCGCCCGCGACGGCCTCGCGGGCGAGCGCGTGGACGTGCGGGGCGTCCGTACGCTCGGTGGTGTCGAGCTCCGCGCGGCGGACGTGTCCCGCGAGGCCGCCGGTCCGGGTCACCTGGATACGCATGGTGTCCATGGTGCTACGCAGGGATGGCGTTTGCCGGGCTTTTCCCGGACCGTGACCTTAGGGAGAACCTAAGCGCGGCTCAACCCGTGCTGATGCCGACCTGCGCCCAGGCCGCCGTCACGGTGTCGGCCACCGAGTGGTCGGGATAACGGCTCGCGGCGGCCGCGACGGTGGCCCGGGCGAAGGTGGCGAAGTCGGCGTCGGCGGGCAGGTGCCCGCCGGTCAGCGTGTCGTACCAGATCCGCCCGGCGCGCTCCCAGGCCGGGCCGCCGAGGGCGGTGGCGAGCAGGTAGAAGGCGTGGTTGGGGATGCCGGAGTTGATGTGCACGCCGCCGTTGTCCCCGGCGGTGTGGACGTAGTCGCGGAAGTGGGCCGGCTGCGGGTCCTTGCCGAGCCGGGGGTCGTCGTACGCGGTGCCGGGCGCCCTCATCGAGCGCAGCGCCACGCCCTGGACACCGGGCGCGAGCAGCCCGGCGCCGATCAGCCAGTCCGCGGCGGCCGCGTCCTGGTGCAGCGCGTACTGCTTGACCAGCGAGCCGAACACGTCGGAGACGGACTCGTTGAGCGCGCCGGGCTGGTCCTGGTAGTCCAGGCCGGCGGTGAACTGGGTGACACCGTGGGTGAGTTCGTGGCCGATCACGTCGACGCAGGCGGTGAAGTCGCCGAAGATCACGTTGTCGCCGTCGCCGAACACCATCCGGTGCCCGTCCCAGAAGGCGTTGTCGTAGTCCCTGCCGTAGTGCACGGTGGCGTCCAGGCGCAGGCCCTGGTCGTCGATCGAGCGGCGGCCGTAGACGTCGGCGTACAGCGCGAAGGTGGCGCCGAGGCCGTCGTAGGCGTGGTTGACGGACTGGTCGGAGACGGGGCTCTGGCCCTCCCGGCGGACGGTGCGGCCGGGCAGTCGCTCGGCGTGCCCGGCGTCCGCGATCACCCGCTCCAGGCGGGCCGGGCCGGGTTGCGCCGGAAGGGCGGTGAGGCGGGCCGTGCGGTGCACGGCGTCCAGGGCGAGTGAGCGGGCGGCGGGGGCGTGACCGTCCTCGGCGAGGCGGTCCAGGACGTACGGCGGCACGATCGCGCAGAGCGGCGCTATACCTGTCATGTGACCAAGGGTGAGGCAACAGTGACGTGTTGTCACCGGTGCGGACGAAAATACCCGCCGTCTCAAGGGGTGGAAAGGTGGGTGGGCTCGCTTCGGGGGCGCGCGGCCCTGGGTTACGCTGGAGAACATCATGCGCAACGGGCTGCTCCTTCTTAGCTGCCGCGTCGAGGGCCTGTAGTCCACTGGGGCCGGCTCCCTCGCCGCGGGGATGTGCTGCGCGTTGAATCGGTCGGCCCGACGAGGGGCCGCGAGCGGCAGCAGGCCGGCCAGTCGGGTGTTCATCCACCCCGACCAGCCCCGCACCACAGGAAGCCGAGAGTCACCTCCATGACCGAGCAGAACTCCACCGCGTCCGTCCCCGCCGCCCGCGCCTTCGCCGGCCGCCCGACCCCGATCACCGCCGCCACCGCGCGCCAGCGGCCGTCGGGCATGCGCCACGGCCGCTACCTGCCGTTCGGCACCGTCGACCTGCCGGACCGCACCTGGCCGTCGAAGGTGATCACCAAGGCGCCGCGCTGGCTCTCCACCGACCTGCGGGACGGCAACCAGGCGCTGATCGACCCGATGTCCCCGGCCCGCAAGCGCAAGATGTTCGACCTGCTGGTCGCGATGGGCTACAAGGAGATCGAGGTCGGCTTCCCGTCCTCCGGCGCCACCGACCACGCCTTCGTCCGCTCGCTGATCGAGGAGGGGGCGATCCCCGAGGACGTCACCATCTCGGTGCTGACGCAGGCCCGCGAGGAGCTGATCGAGAAGACCGTCGAGTCGCTGGTCGGCGCCCCCCGGGCGACCGTCCACCTGTACAACGCGACCGCGCCGCTCTTCCGCCGGGTGGTGTTCCGCAACGACAAGGCGGCCACCAGGGCGATCGCCACCGACGGCACCCGGCTGGTGATGGAGTACGCGGAGAAGCTGCTGGGCGACGACACCGTCTTCGGCTACCAGTACTCGCCGGAGATCTTCGTCGACACCGAGCTGGACTTCGCGCTGGAGGTCTGCGAGGCGGTCATGGACGTCTGGCAGCCCGGCGAGGGCCGCGAGATCATCCTGAACCTGCCGGCCACCATCGAGCGGGCCACCCCGAACGTCCAGGCCGACCAGTTCGAGTGGATGTCGCGCAACCTGTCGCGCCGCGAGCACGTCTGCCTGTCGGTGCACCCGCACAACGACCGCGGCACCGCCGTCGCCTCCGCCGAACTGGCCTACATGGCGGGCGCCGACCGCATCGAGGGCTGCCTGTTCGGCCAGGGCGAGCGCACCGGCAACGTCGACCTGGTCACCCTGGGCATGAACCTGTTCTCCCAGGGCGTCGACCCGCAGATCGACTTCTCCGACATCGACGAGGTGCGCCGCACCGCCGAGTACTGCAACCAGATGGAGGTGCACCCGCGCCACCCGTACGCCGGCGACCTGGTGTACACCTCCTTCTCCGGCTCGCACCAGGACGCCATCAAGAAGGGCTTCGACACCCTGGAGGCGGACGCCAGGGCGGCCGGCGTGCCGGTGGAGGAGCACACCTGGGGCGTGCCGTACCTGCCGATCGACCCGAAGGACGTCGGCCGCACCTACGAGGCGGTCATCCGGGTCAACAGCCAGTCCGGCAAGGGCGGGGTGGCGTACGTCCTGAAGAACGACCACAAGCTGGACCTGCCGCGCCGGATGCAGATCGAGTTCTCCCGGATCATCCAGGCCAAGACCGACGCCGAGGGCGGCGAGGTCACCCCGGCCGCGATCTGGGCGGTCTTCCAGGACGAGTACCTGCCGACCACCGACAACCCGTGGGGCCGGATCGCGCTGAGCGGCTCGCGCAGCCTGACCACCGAGGACGGCCGGGACGCGCTGAGCGCCGAGGCCCAGGTGGACGGTGCGCCCGTCACCCTGACCGGTACCGGCAACGGCCCGGTCTCCGCCTTCGCCGACGCGCTGGCCCAGATCGGCGTGGACGTACGGGTGCTGGACTACGCCGAGCACGCGCTGAGCGAGGGCGGCGACGCCCAGGCCGCCGCGTACGTCGAGTGCGCCGTGGACGGCAAGGTGCTGTGGGGCGTGGGCATCGACGGCAACACCGTGCTGGCCTCGCTGAAGGCGATGATCAGCGCCGTCAACCGGGCGCAGCGCGGGTAGTTCGTACGAGTGGTAGTCGACGGGCCGTCCTCCGGGGCGGCCCGTCGCCGTCGAGGTCCGGGCTCCGGCGGGCGGTTGTGTCCTGCACCACATTTTTTCGTGACGGAAGCCGTTCGGGGTACTGACACGTGCCGGTAACCATGGCAGCATCGATCCACCGGAAAACCGGGTCGGTGGGACGGCCTCGGTGTCCGGTCGCGTGACCTGCCCATTGTTGAGCAGGCCGCCTGCCATGTCTGGGGAGTGGCGCCGTGACAGGGTTGTGGGGAGTCCGCCCGCGGTGGCGGACCGACGTTCTCGGTGACTTCTTCTGTCCAGGCTGCGGCGGGGACCGCAACTACCGCCGGCAGCACGGCCGGCGGTGGCTGCGGCTGCTGGGTACACCGGTGCTCCCGCTCGGCCCGGTCGTCGGCAGTGTGCAGTGCACCTCCTGCCGTGGTCGGTACGGGGTGGAGAGCCTCGAACAGCCCACCTGCGTCCGGCTCGGCGGGATGCTGCGGGACGCCCAGTACACGATCGCGCTCGCCCTGCTGGCGGCCGGCGGCACCGCGCACCGGGCGGCCCGCGAGGCGGCCTGTGCGGCCGTCCGGGAGGCCGGCTTCGAGGACTGCGGCGAGGCCCAGGTGCTGGCCGCGCTCGCCGCGCTCTCCGGCCTCGGCGGCGAACTCTCCGAGGCCCACGACCTGGGGGCACCGCCCGGCCGGGGGCTGGGGGAGGTCGGCGGTCTGGCCGCGGAACTGCACGCGGTGCTCGAACCGCTCGCCCCGTACCTGGCCCACCAGGGCCGGGAACGGCTGCTGCTGCAGGGCGCGGCGATCGCCCTGGCCGACGGGCGCTACCTGCCGCACGAGCGCGACGCGCTGGCCGCGGTCGGGCGCTGCCTCGACCTGCCGCAGGCGCGCGTCGGGGCGCTGCTGGAGGCGGCCACCCGCGCTCCGTACTAGGGCCCGGCGCCGCCCCGGCGCCGCCGCACGTGCGGCACCCCGAAGACGAGACCCTCGACACCAGTCACCCTCAGACCCCCACAAACCGGGCCCACCCCCCTCCGGGCCCGCCGTGTCCCGCACCGACCGGTCACCCCCCCACGACCGCGGTGCGGGCACACGGCTGCCGTCGTTCCTGGGGGACAATGGGGGGATGTCCACACTGTTCGACGGCCGCGGCGAGGCCGTGGCATGAGCCTGTTCCGGGACGACGGCGTGGTGTTGCGGGCCCAGAAGCTCGGCGAGGCCGACCGGATCATCACCCTGCTCACCCGCCAGCACGGCAAGGTGCGCGCGGTGGCGCGCGGGGTGCGCAAGACCAAGTCCAAGTTCGGCGCCCGGCTGGAGCCGTTCTCGCACGTGGACGTCCAGTTCTTCAGCCGGGGGAGTGAGCTGATCGGCCGCGGGTTGCCGCTCTGCACCCAGGTGGAGACGATCGCCCCGTACGGCGGCTCGATCGTCACCGACTACGGCCGCTACACGGCCGGGACGGCCATGCTGGAGACGGCGGAACGGTTCGCCGAGAACGAGGGCGAACCGGCCGTCCAGCAGTATCTGCTGCTGGTCGGGGGGCTGCGGACGCTCGCCGCCGGGCTGCACGAGTCGCACCTGGTGCTGGACGCCTTCCTGCTGCGCTCGCTGGCCGTCAACGGCTACGGCGCGAGCTTCACCGACTGTGCCAAGTGCGGCCTGGACGGCCCGAACCGGTTCTTCTCGCTCCAGGCGGGCGGCGTGCTCTGCGGGGACTGCCGGGTCCCCGGATGTGCCGTACCCTCCCCTGAGACACTGGTACTGCTCGGGGCGCTGTTGTCAGGGGACTGGCAGACGGCCGACACCTGCGAGCCGAGGTACTGGCGGGAGGGCAGCGGCCTGGTCGCGGCCTATCTGCAGTGGCACCTGGAGCGGGGCATCCGCTCGATGAGATACGTGGAGAAGTGAGCACATGGCAGCGCGACGGCTCTTCGGCGGCGGCAAGCAGAGGGACTACCTCCCCCCGACCCCGCATCCCAGTGGAGCCCAGCCCCCCAAGATCCCCGGTGAGCTGGTCCCGGGCCACGTCGCCATCGTGATGGACGGCAACGGCCGCTGGGCCAAGGAGCGCGGGCTGCCGCGCACCGAGGGCCACAAGGTCGGCGAGTCCGTGGTGCTGGACGTGCTCAAGGGCGCGATCGAGCTGGGCGTGAAGAACATCTCGCTGTACGCGTTCTCCACCGAGAACTGGAAGCGCTCGCCCGACGAGGTGAAGTTCCTGATGAACTTCAACCGGGACGTCATCCACCGCCGCCGCGACGAGATGGACGCGATGGGCGTCCGGGTCCGCTGGGCCGGCCGGATGCCCAAGCTGTGGAAGAGCGTCGTCCAGGAGCTCCAGGTCGCCGAGGAGCAGACCAAGGACAACGACGCCGTGACGCTCTACATGTGCGTCAACTACGGCGGCCGGGCCGAGATCGCGGATGCCGCGGCGGCCATCGCGGCCGATGTCGCGGCCGGGAAGCTGGACCCGAAGAAGGTCAACGAGAAGACCCTCGCCAAGTACATGTACCACTCGGACATGCCGGACGTGGACCTCTTCCTGCGCCCCAGCGGCGAGCAGCGCACCTCCAACTTCCTGCTCTGGCAGTCCGCGTACGCCGAGTTCGTGTTCCAGGACGTGCTCTGGCCGGACTTCGACCGCCGCGACCTCTGGCGGGCCTGCGAGCAGTACGCGATGCGCGACCGCCGCTTCGGCGGCGCGCAGCCCAACGAGCTCCCGGCCGACGGAACGGCCGACGAGACGGCCGCCGGGCTGCCCGCCCAGCGCTGACGCGGTACGCCGAAGGGCCCGTGGGACGTGTCCCACGGGCCCTTCGGCGTGGTGCGGATCAGATCTTCTTGGCGCACTCCGAGCAGGTGCCGAAGATCTCCAGGGTGTGCGCGATGTCGCTGAAACCGTGCTCCGCGGCGACCGAGTTGGCCCAGCGCTCCACGGCCGGCCCCTCGACCTCGACGGTCGCGCCGCACTGCCGGCAGACCAGGTGGTGGTGGTGCCCGCTGCTGCACCGCCGGTAGACCGCCTCGCCGTCCGCGGTGCGCAGCACGTCCACCTCGCCCGCGTCGGCGAGCGACTGGAGGGTGCGGTAGACCGTGGTCAGACCGACCGAGTCACCGCGGTGCTTCAGCATGTCGTGGAGCTCCTGCGCGCTGCGGAAATCCTCGATCTCGTCCAGGGCCGCCGAGACGGCGGCACGCTGCCGGGTCGATCGGGCGCGCGGCGACGGGCCTGCGGTGGTCACCGTGGGTCCTCCTGGGGGTGTGGGCGTCGAACACCTCATTGTGCCAGCCCCGCCCCCCGGTCAGGACTGGTCGCGTCGGACGTACCGGGCCCGGGCAGTTGGACGTCGCAGACCTCCGGCCCGCGGTCGGCGGCGGTCCGGTGCCGGCGGCGGGCGAGCGGGGCGGCGATCACGCTGAACACCGCGAACACCGCGATGGCGAGCAGCACGATGGCCGGACCCGAGGGGACGTCCAGCTGGTAGGAGCCGGTGACGCCGGCCAGGGCGACCACCACACCGAGCCCGATCGAGGCGGCCTGGGTGGCGGCGAACGAGCGGGTGAGCTGCTGGACGGCCACCACCGGCACCACCATCAGGGCGCTGACCAGCAGCAGCCCGACCACGCGCATGGCGACGGTGACGGTGACCGCGGCCATCACCGCGAGCAGCAGGTTGAGGAAGCGCACCGGGACGCCGGTCACCCGCGCGAAGTCCTCGTCCTGGCAGATCGCGAAGAGCTGGCGGCGCAGGCCCACGGTGACGGCGATGACCACGGCGCCGAGCGCCGCGATGGTGGCGAGGTCGGCGGGGGCGACGGTCAGGATGGAGCCCCAGAGGTAGCTCTCCAGGCTGCCGGCGCCGGCCTGGGCGGACATCGAGACCAGCAGCTTGCCGCAGGCCATGCCGCCGTAGAAGAGCATCGCCAGGGCGATGTCGCCGCGCTGGTTGCCGCGCGAGCGGACCAGCTCCATGGTGACGGCGCCGAGCACGCAGACCAGCACGGCCATCCAGACCGGGCTGGTCTGGAAGATGAAGCCGAGGCCGACACCGGTCATCGCGACGTGGCCCATGCCGTCACCCATCAGCGCCTGCCGCCGCTGCACCAGGTAGATGCCGACGGCGGGCGCGGTGACACCGACCAGGACGGCGGCGAGCAGGGCGCGCTGCATGAAGTCGTAGGAGAGCATCTCGGTCATGCGAGCAGCCTCGGCGGGGTGTGGTCGGCGTGCGGGTGGACGTGGTCGTGGCCGGGCAGGGCGTGCAGCCCGGTGTTCGGGACCGGCGGGCCGTCGTGTGCGACGCAGCCGTCGCGCAGCACCACCGCGCGGTCGATCAGCGGCTCCAGCGGCCCGAGTTCGTGCAGGACCAGCAGGACGGCGGCGCCGCGGCCGACCTCGGCGCGCAGCGTCTCGGCGAGCACCTGCTGGCTGGCGGCGTCCACCCCGGCCATCGGCTCGTCCATGATCAGCAGGTCGGGGGTGCCGACCAGGGCGCGGGCGATCAGCACCCGCTGCTGCTGGCCGCCGGAGAGGTCGGCGACGCCGTCGCCGGCCCGGTCCAGCATGCCGACGGCGGTGAGCGCGCGGTCCACCGCCTCGCGGTCCCGGCGGCGGAACGGCAGCAGCCGGTGCTGCGGCAGCCGTCCGGTGGAGACCACCTCGCGCACGGTGGCGGGGACGCCGGAGGCGGCGGTGGTGCGCTGCGGCACGTAGCCGATCCGGTGCCAGGCGCGGAACCTGGCGAACGGGGTGCCGAACAGCTCCAGGTCGCCGCGCTCCAGCGGGACGGAGCCGATCACGGTCTTGACGGTGGTGGACTTGCCGGAGCCGTTGGCGCCGAGCAGGGCGACCACCTCGCCGGGCCGCACCGTGAGGTCGATGCCGCGCAGTACGGGCCGGCCGCCGCGCGAGGCGACGGCGTCGCGGAGGCGGACGGCCGGGGGTATCGGGTCGTTCATGGCGTGCTGTCGTCCCGTCAGCCGGTGGTGGTGCCGAGCGCGGCCCGCAGGTTGGCGAGGTTCTGCCGCATCACCGTCAGGTAGTCGTCCTTCGAGGGGTCCTTGACGCCCTCCAGCGGGTCCAGGACGGCGGTCTTGAGTCCGAGGTCCTTCGCCACCGTCTCGGCGAGCTTGGGGCTGACCAGGGTCTCGAAGAAGATCGTGGTGACGCCGTTCTCCCCGGCGGCCTTCTGCACCTCGGCCAGCCGGGCCGGGGTGGGCTCGGACTCCGGGTCCACGCCGTTGATGGCGACCTGGGTGAGGCCGTAGTGCTCGGCGAGGTAGCCGAAGGCGGCGTGGCTGGTGACGAAGGTCCTGGTCTTCGCGTCCTTCAGGCCGTCCCGGAACTCCTGGTCCAGGGTGGTCAGCCTGCCGACCAGCTCGTCGGTGTTCTTCTGGTAGTCGGCCGCGTGCGCCGGGTCGGCCTCGGCGAACTCGGCGCCGACGCTCTTGGCGACCGCCGCGTAGCGGGTCGGGTCGAGCCAGATGTGCGGATCCCCGGCCGGGCCCTCGTGGTGGTGGCCGTCGGCCTCCTCGGTGTCCTCGTCGAGGTGGTGGTCGACCAGCGGGGCGGCGGCGGTGGCGTCGACCACGTGCTTGGCCTTGGACTGGTCGACGGCCTGGTCCACGGTGGGCTGGAGGCCCTTGAGGTAGACGATCGCGTCGGCCTTCTGGACGGCGCCGACCTGCTTGGCGGTGAGCTCCAGGTCGTGCGGCTCGACGCCGGCCGCGGTCAGATCGGTGACCTTGACGTGCTCGCCGCCGATCTGCGCGGCGAGGAACTCCATCGGGTAGAAGGAGGCGACGACATCCAGCTTGCCGTCCGTCCCCTTGGCGCTGCTGCTCCCGCCACAGGCCGTGAGCAGGAGGGCGGCGGAGAGGGCGGTGGCCGTCAGGGCTATGGAGCCGCGGGCATGTCGTCGGATCATCATGACAACCATTCTCATCTTCAGTGGAAATGATTGTCAACTCACTCGGGCGGCGTAGCGCCCGGGCCGCCGGACGCGGCGCGCCGCTGGTCGGGACGGCGATACCGAGTTGAACCCGGTACCCGTTCGGCCGGTAACCTGAGGTATTCGGGTACGCGCAACCAGCCGTGCCCTGACCGTGCCGTCGTACTGAAGAGAGCACTGTGGCCGCCGACAAGATCGAGACGATCGTCAGCCTGAGCAAGCGCCGTGGCTTCGTCTACCCCTGCAGCGAGATCTATGGCGGCACGCGTGCCGCCTGGGACTACGGACCGCTGGGTGTCGAGCTGAAGGAGAACATCAAGCGCCAGTGGTGGCGCGCGATGGTCCAGGCTCGGGAGGACGTCGTCGGACTCGACTCCTCGGTGATCCTCGCCCGTGAGGTCTGGGAGGCATCCGGCCACGTCGCCACCTTCAACGACCCGCTGACCGAGTGCCTCTCCTGCCACAAGCGCCACCGGGCCGACCACCTGGAGGAGAAGTACGAGGCCAAGCACGGCCACCTGCCGGCCAACGGCCTCAAGGACATCAACTGCCCCGACTGCGGCACCAAGGGCTCCTTCACCGAGCCCAAGGAGTTCTCGGGCATGCTGAAGACCCACCTCGGCGTCACCGAGGAGGCCGGCAGCCTGGCGTACCTGCGCCCGGAGACGGCCCAGGGCATCTTCACCAACTTCAAGGCCGTCCAGACCACCTCGCGCAAGAAGCCGCCGTTCGGCATCGCCCAGACCGGCAAGAGCTTCCGCAACGAGATCACCCCCGGCAACTTCATCTTCCGCACCCGCGAGTTCGAGCAGATGGAGATGGAGTTCTTCGTCAAGCCGGGCGAGGACGAGCAGTGGCACGAGTACTGGCTCCAGCAGCGCTGGGACTGGTACGTCGACCTCGGCCTGCGGACCGAGAACATGCGCTTCTTCGAGCACCCGAAGGAGAAGCTCTCCCACTACGCCAAGCGCACGGTGGACATCGAGTACCGCTTCAACTTCGGCGGCCAGGAGTTCTCCGAGCTGGAGGGCCTCGCCAACCGCACCGACTACGACCTGCGGGTGCACAGCGAGGCCTCCGGCCAGGACCTGAAGTACTTCGACCAGGAGTCCGGCGAGCGGTACTTCCCGTACGTCATCGAGCCGGCGGCGGGCCTCAACCGCGCCATGCTGGCCTTCCTGCTCGACGCCTACTTCGAGGACGAGGCGCCGAACGCCAAGGGCGTCCTGGAGAAGCGCGTCGGCATGCGGCTCGACCCGCGGCTGGCCCCGGTCAAGGTGGCCGTGCTGCCGCTGTCGCGCAACGCCGACCTCTCGCCGAAGGCCCGCGGCCTGGCCGCCGACCTGCGCACCGCGTGGAACGTCGAGTTCGACGACGCGGGCGCGATCGGCAAGCGCTACCGCCGCCAGGACGAGATCGGCACGCCGTTCTGCGTCACCGTCGACTTCGACACCCTTGAGGACAACGCGGTGACCGTGCGCGAGCGCGACACCATGTCGCAGGAGCGCGTCTCGCTCGACCAGGTGAAGTCCTACCTGGCCGCCCGCCTGATCGGCTGCTGACGACCGTCGGCTCCGGGAGCCCCCGTTCGCCCTCGGGCGGACGGGGGCTTCCTCGTGCGGCGGCCTGGCCCCGCGGGCTCAGCCGTGGCGGCGGCCCCAGCGGAAGCGCCGCGGTTCGGCGGGGGTGGTGGGCAGACCGGCCGTGCGGAGCGCGGCGAGGGTGGTCCGGTGGCGGTCCACATCGGCGGTCAGGGCGGCCAGCAGCTCGCCGTACAGCTCCGGGCGGCCGTCCAGCGCGGCCGCGAGCCGGACCAGTTCGCCCGGCGGGCGCGCCGCCGCGAGCTCGCGCAGCAGGACGGCGGGCAGGGGGCCGGCCAGCGAGACCGCCAGCGCGGCGAGGTCGGCGGTGGGCCGGCCGGCGGCCTGGCGGAGCAGGGTGCGGGCGTCGGCGGACCGGCCGGACCCCTGCAGCGCGGCGGCCAGCGCGGCGACCTCGGCGGTGGGAGCGGAGCCCCACTCCCAGAGCAGGGTGGCGCCGTCGGCGAGCTGCCCGGCGCGCTCCAGCGCGGCCAGCAGGGCGGGCAGGGCGTCGGCCGGGTAGGACCAGAGGGCGTGGAACAGCTCGGCCGCCTCCTCGGCCAGCCCGGCCTGGCGCAGCTCGGCGAGGGTGCCGACGGCCTGCTCCGGGGTGCCCCGGGCGGCGCCGCGGGCCAGCCGGACGGAGGCGCCGGGCGGGCCGCCCCGGGCGAGCAGCCCGGCCAGCCGGGTGGTGTCGGGCGGGGGCAGCAGGACGGCGGCCTGGGCGACCAGGTCGGCCGACTCCTCGGTGGCGCCCCGGCGGTGCAGGGCGGTGATCCGCTCGGCGAGGGCGGTGAGTTCGGCGGGGGAGCGGCGGCGGGGCGGTTCGGGCGGGGGTGGCGGTGTCGGCGGGATCGGTGCCGATGGTGGCGCTGATGGTGTGGCGGGAGCGTGCGCGTCGTCGAAGCGCGCCCCCATGGGCTGCCGGGGCATGGAGTGCCGGGGGCCGGGGTGCTGCTCCGGTCGTTGCGGGTCTGGTCGCTGCGGGCCGGGCAGCGGGGTGTCGGATTGCCCGGGAACGGATTGCCCGGGAACGGATTGCCGGGGAACGGACTGGCCGGGGGCGGGTCGCCTGGGGGCGGGTTGCCGCAGCCGGTCCTCCAGCGCCTGGAGCTGCTCGCTCAGCTCCAGGCAGCGCGCGCCGAGCCCCTCGCGCAACGTCCGGGCCTGGGCGAGCTGCCGCAGCAGCTCCGGGTCCGGGTACTGCCGCTCCGGGACGGCCCGGACCGCCTCGGTCAGCCGCCGTTCGCGCTGACCGGCGTACTGTCTCGCCCGTAGCAACTCGTCCAGTTCGGAGCGGAGTTCGATCGCCTGTTGCTCGTCCTCCCCGTCCTGGGCCGCAGCCGTGGGTTCTGTCGTCCGCCGAATCCGCATGGTCGCCCCGCCTTGTCATCTGGACCCTGACTGGGGGTCATCCTGGCGTCGGTATGCGGCCGCCGCGTTACGGCAGTGCGTCCACTGGTTTGCGACTGGCGTCCAGGAGCGCACAGACGGCGATCGTGACGAGGAGCGCGGCGGTCGCGCCCCGGAGGAGGGCCGCCTCGTAGTAGGGGTCGACCGCCCACCGGACGGCGAGGCCGCCGGCCACCGCCCCGGCCGCGGCGGCGGGCACCAGCCGGAGCAGGACGCGCGGGCCGTGCCGCCGCAGGAGACCGGCCGCCGCACCCAGGAGGACCACGCCCCCGGCGGCCGCGGCGAGTTCCGGGGTGCCGAAGCTCCCGGCGTACCGGATCGCGAGCGCGGGGACGAGGAACAGCGTGAGCCCGTCGCGCAGCGCGTCGCCGACCGCCGTCACAGCCGGTCCGGCCGGGCCCCCGGGCGAACGCCCCGCCGCGTACCCCGTGGCGACCAGCACGGCCAGGGCGAACGCCGCCCCCGGCAGCCGCTCGCCCAGCCGCGCCAGGTTGTAGAGCAGCGCGGTGTCGTACAGGACCAGCATCAGGTGGCCGATGGCCCACAGCTCGACCGTGAAGACGAGCAACCCGCGTGCGGTGACCGGCCGTTCCTCCGCCTTCCCGTCGCGCGCCGCGATCCCGGCGAGGGCGATCGGGGTGACGACCGCCGAGACCGCCCTGAGCGCGATGTCGTCCACCGTGTACGGGTTGCGCAGGTCCCATTCGACCGCGCAGAACGCCACCGTGTACGACGCGGCCGCCAGCGCCGGGAGGGGCGAGCGGGCCACCCTGCGGTACAGCCCCCGGTCCAGTCGGCGCAGCACGGTGAGGAACGCCAGCAGCACCAACGGAAGTTCGAGGAAGGCCTGCACCCGCAGCACGGACGGCGCGAGCAGCTCCGGCGCGGGCGTGTGCGCCGCCAGCCAGTCGATCACCGGGTTGCCGCGCGGTACGGCGAACCACCCCGGCGGCAGATGGCGGGCGACGAACGAGGTGTCCCCGCCGTGCGCTCGCTGGACGTACACGGCGAACAGCACCTGGTTGAGGTAGATCAGGGCGACCACGACGGCCAGCGCCGCCTCCGGCCCGAAGCCCCCACGCCCGGGCCGCCCCTTGCGCCTCAACACCTTTGGTGCGGCGGCCAGTCCCGCGCCGACCGAGACCAGGACCGTGCCGTCCAGCACGGGTGCGATCCCGCTCATCGCGCCAGTCGGGCCCGGGCCTCCATCAGGGCGAAGCCGAGCAGGTTCTCCCCGCGCCACTCCGCCGGCCGCTGCGCCCGCTCGTCGTCCGCCGCGAGCCCGATGCCCCAGACCCGGTCCACCGGGCTGGCCTCCACCAGGACCCGCTTCCGGGTGCTGAGGAGATACGCGCAGAGCGCCTCGTCCTGCCCGAACTTGGCGACGTTGCCCGCCACCACCAGCTCGAACCGCCCGGCCACCCAGGCGGCTTCGTCGAACCCCTTGACCAGCCGCCCCAGCTTCTTCGCCTCGGCGGGCGTGCGGGCGGCCAGGATCCTCGGCACGATCGCCTCGTCCTCGAACATCCGGGCCTTCCCCGCCATCATCCAGTGCTCGGCGGTCGGGTAGGTCACCCCGTCCACGGTGAACCCGCCCGGCCACCACTGACTCAGCGCGCCCGCCCCGACGGACCCGTCCCGTTGTGCCCGATGCCCCCAGAACAGCAGCCACTTCGGCTCGGCGCCGGCCGCGACCAGCGCCGCCAGCTCGGCCCGGCTGCGTGTCCCGGAGGGGTCCCCCATCTCGGTCTTCGTCATATCGTCATCCTGACATGAAGGGTTCTGGAGGCACCAGCGGTTTACCCGGGGCCGTCGGACGCGACGGTCGGGCGGCCGCTGTGGTCGAGGGCGGTATCCCGCACGACCGGTGGCTGACGGCGATTTGATCGATGCCGGCGATCCGACGTCCGCTCATGCACGGTAGGGCGCCGGGCTTGTCCGACCCTGCGCACCTGGTGATCTCGTCGGGCTGCGCCTCGACGGCGTGGCAGCCACCGGGTAGCCGACCGGTCGGACCGGCCGGGCGCCCAAAGCAGGGTGCCCCGGCCGAACGGCCGGGGCACCAGGTCGTGCTGGGAGCGGAGCAGGCGTCGCCGTCAGCTCTCGGCGGAGCGACGACGGCGGGAGGCGGCGACCAGGGCCGCACCCGCGGCGACGGCCGCGGCGGCGCCGCCGGCCTCCCAGCCGAGCCCGTCGTCCACGCCGGTGGCGGCGAGCTGGCCGGACGTCGCGGCCGTGGTGCCGGTGGTGGTGACCGGAGCCGACACCGAGCCCGTGGTGCTCACGACGTTGGCGGCCTGGACGGCCTGGCCGGTCGACTGGTCCTGCCCGGTACCGGTGTTCTGGGTCTGGGCCGGCGGGGTGGGCTTGGCGGCGGCCGCCGCGTTGGCCTCGTCCTCGGCGCGGGCCGTGTACTGGCCCTCCTTGAGGAACTTGAGGATGTCGGCGTAGGTGCCGTCGAGTGCGGCGTTGGCGGCCTTCTTGACGGCGGGGCCGCCGGAGCTCATGAGCTTGCTGACCTCCACGCGGTCGTCGTCCTCGCGCTGCTTCGCCAGTTCGACCTCCAGGAAGTGGCGGAGGTCGGCGGCGGTGCCGTCGAGTGCCTTCTGGGCGGCTTCGCGAACGCCGGGTCCGGACGCCTTGTCGGCGAGGATCCGCTGCACCTCGGCGCGGTCGTCCTCGGCGCGGGCCGTGTACTGGCCCTCCTTGAGGAACTTGAGGATGTCCTCGTAGGTGCCGTTGAGTGCGGCGCGAGCTGCCTTCTGGACGGCGGGGCCGCCGGTGCTGAAGATCTGGGCGACCTTCACCCGGTTGTCGATCTGGCGCTGCTTCGCCAGTTCGACCTCCAGGAAGTGGCGGAGGTCGGCGGCGGTGCCGTCGAGTGCCTTCTGGGCGGCTTCGCGAACGCCGGGTCCGG